>NZ_JBHUXA010000038.1:0-61703 GCF_042669725.1 Nocardia sp. NPDC057227
GACCGGGCGGCGTTGCGGGAGTTGGTGGAGTCGCGTCAGCCGGATCTGGTGGACCGGGCGGGGTGGAAAGCGATCGATACCGCGGAGAAGACCGCGGGCAAGACCACAGGCCGCCCCCGGGTCAAGCTCACGACCAAGGAAACGCTCCTCGACGCCGCAAAGGTAACCGACCTCGCCGTCCGGTAATCGGACATACGCTCCACGCCGAACCCCTCTAAGGTGGGTCCCATGATCACCCTTCGCAAAGAGGACGGCGCAGCCGATCTGGCAGGAATCACCGATCTCCGGGTCGCGGTGTCGTGGGACCCGAGCGCGGGCGCCACCGGCGGGCTGCTCGGGATCGCGCGCCGCAAGAAGGGTGTCGACCTCGACCTCATCGCGATCCTCATGCAGGGCCCGGAGCCGGTCCGCTTCGCCGGGCTGGACTCGCTCGACCCGCTCGGCAACGGCTCGGTCGTGCACACCGGCGACGAGCAGTCCGGCGCCGCCGCCGGCGACGACGAGACGGTGAATGTCGGGCTCGGGCAGGTGCCCCCGGCCATCGACGCCATCATCTTCGTCGCCGCCGCCTTCAAGAAGGGCAGCTCGTTCGAGAAGGCGAACAACGTTGCCTTCAAGATCTACGACGCCACCGGCGGCAGCAGCCAGCAGGTCGCCGAGATCTGGCCCTCCCTGCTCGGCGCCGACAATGCCAACGCCATCGCCCGCGCCTTCCGCAACGGCCCGATCTGGCAGCTCGAGGTGCTCGACCGCAAGGGGAAGATCAAGCAGGGCGATCGGCAGGCGCTGCTCCGCTTCGCCATGCAGGGCTGATCCCGCGCGGTCACGCTGCGAATTGTGTTCGCGCTGCTCGGTTTCGCCCTGGTCGCGCACGCGGTCCTGAACCACCGGCGCCTACTCCGGCCACTACCGTGAACCCATGAGCCCCCCGCCCGGCCCGCGACTGCTCACCGCCGCCGTCACCGCGGTCACCGTGCTGCTGTGCGTGCGCTACGACTGGTGGCCGTCCCCGTACGGCACGCTCCCCCGCCCGGACCCGCTGCTCTGCGCGGCCGCAGCACTGGTGCTGCTGGCGGGGGTGCTCACCCAGTGGGCGATCCGGGCCCTGTACGTGGTGGGCCGGGATCGGCGCTGGTCGTGGTGGGTGGCGCCGATCCCGGCCGTCGTGGTGGCGGCGACCGTGCTGACCGTGATCCTCCCCCCGCCCGGCAACGACGACCCGCACACGTCCTATACGTCAACTTCAGGTTGACAACCCACCGCCGACGCGCTGGGATCGCAGCGTGACCGACGCGATCCTGCTCACCGGCACCGCGGCCGGGCCGGGCATCGCCACCGGACCGGTGCGGGTGATCCACGGCCTCGACGACTTCACCCGCTTCCACCCGGGCGACGTCCTGGTCTGCCGCGCCACCTCGCCCGCCTGGACCCCGCTGCTCGCCCGCGCCGCCGCCGTGATCACCGAGACCGGCGGCATCCTGGCGCACGCCGCGATCGTGGCGCGCGAGTTCGGCATCCCGGCGATCACCGCCGCGCGGGAGGCCACCGTGCGCCTCACCGACGGGCATCGGGTAGTAGTGGACGGCGGAACCGGAACCGTCAGCAACGCTCAGGACGCCACTTGACCCACGACACCCCACCCGACCTGCTGGTCCTGCACGCCGTGCGGACCACCGGCTACGCGAGCACGCTGCGCCTGGCCGACCTGCTCGGCCTGCCCGCGGCCGTGGTCGAGGAGCACCTGGAGGACGCCCGCGCCCGCGGCTGGCTCACCGAGGCCGCCTTCGCGGACGATCGCGGCTGGACGCTCACCGAGGCGGGCAAGGCGCACGGCGAGCAGCGGCTCGCCGGCGAAATCGACGCCGCCGGTGCGCGCGCCGACTTCGAACAGATCTACCGGGAGTTCCTGCCCGCCAACGCGATCGTCGGCGCCACCTGCACCGCGTGGCAGCTCACCGAGCTGGGTGTCGGCGAGGTGCCCGCCGACGCCGACGCCATCGTCGCCGCGCTGCACGAACCGGCCCGCCTGCTGGCCGACCTCGAACAGCGCCTCACCGCCCACCTGACCCGCTTCTCCGGCTACCACCGCCGGTTCAGCACCGCCCTCGCCGCCGCGGCCACCAACCCGGCCTGGATCACCGGCACCGACCGCGACTCCGCGCACCGGGTCTGGTTCGAGCTGCACGAGGACCTCATCGCCACCCTCGGCATCGAGCGCTGACCGGCGCTCAGTAGACGTAGACCACCGCTTCGCGGCCACCCCGGCACACCACGGGATAGTTTCCGGCGCAGTACATCTCGTAGTACCCGCCGGTGACCGGGCTCCACGCCCGCACGGTCACCGGTGCCGACGCCCCGGACGCGAGGAACGCGTTGTGCACGGTGAGCCCGAACGGGCAGCTCGTGGTGGTGGAATCGACCGCCGCCGAATCGAACTCCTCGTGCCCCGGGCGGCACACCGTCGCGCCCGAGGGAATCCGGGAGCCGACCGGAACCTGCGCGCTGACGGTCAGGAACTCCTCCGCCGTGGTCGGCTCGTCCTGCGCCTCGATCCACTTCTCGCACCCGGCCTCGATCGGGATCGTGGCCAGATCGAGCAGCAGATCCCCGATGGCCTTCTTCGGCGCGACCTTCAGCGCCATCGCGATCACCTTGATCAGCGGCCCGGTGAGCTCGCAGGCGAAGTCGGAGGCCGCGTTGCTCGACGTCGCGGACGAGGACGAGCCGCAGGCGGTGATCCCGCTGCCGCCGAGCAACACCACGAGCACAACGACAAGCGTCCGCAAGACCCGCTCTACCATCACCATTCGCCTTCCGCGGAGCTGATTCCGCTGGAAACACTAGGCCGCCGAACACCGTGCGAACAGTCAGCTATTCGTGCGACGGGGATTCGTCGGGCACCGCGATCGGCCCGCTCACCGGCACGCGACGGGACAATGGCGGCATGACCGAACTCCGCCCGTTCCGGATCGACGTCCCCGACACCGTGCTCACCGACCTGCGCCGCCGGATCGCCGACACCCGCTGGCCGGAACCCGAGACGGTGCCCGACTGGAGCCAGGGCGTCCCGCTCGACTACACCCGTGAACTCGCCGCCTACTGGGCCGACGGCTACGACTGGCGGGCCACCGAGGCGGAGCTGAACCGGTTCGACCAGTTCACCACCGAGATCGACGGCCTGCCGATCCACTTCCTGCACCGGCGCTCCCCGCACCCGGACGCCTTCCCGATCGTCATCACGCACGGCTGGCCCGGCTCGGTACTGGAGTTCGCGAAGGTGATCGAGCCGCTCACCGACCCCACCGCGCACGGCGGCCGCGCCGAGGACGCCCTCCACGTGGTGTGCCCCTCGCTGCCCGGCTACGGCTTCTCCGGCAAGCCCGCCGAGACCGGCTGGAACGTCGCGCGGATCGCCGCCGCCTGGGAGACCCTGATGACCCGGCTCGGCTACGACCGCTACGGCGCGCAGGGCGGCGACTGGGGCGCCGCGGTGACCACCGAGATCGGCCGCACCGCGGGGCACTGCGCCGCCATCCACACCAACATGCCGATCGCGACCCCGCCACAGCAGCTCGACCCCGACGCCGACGGCGACGCCCTCGCGGCGCTGGAGTACTACCGCCGCTGGGACTCCGGCTACGCCAAGCAGCAGTCCACCCGCCCGCAGACGCTCGGCTACGGCCTGCTCGACTCCCCGGTCGCGCTGCTGGCCTGGATCGTCGAGAAGTTCTGGTCCTGGACCGACTGCGACGGCCACCCGGAGAACGCCCTGACCCGCGACGAGCTCCTCGGCAACGTCACGCTGTATTGGGTCACCGGCACCGCCGCCTCGTCGGCGCGGCTGTACTGGGAGGCGCGCGGCGCCTTCCGCCCCGGCCCCCGGGTGGAGCTGCCGACCGGCGTCGCCTCCTTCCCGAAGGAGATCGGTCGTGCCCCGCGCGCCTGGTGCGAGCCGAATTACCACATCACGCACTGGACGGAGATGCCGCGCGGCGGCCACTTCGCCGCCTTCGAACAGCCGGAGCTCTTCGTCGGCGACCTGCGCGCCTTCTTCGGCACCGTGCGCTGACCGCCGGCGAGCGACCCCCTCCGAAGCTCGCCGGCGGCGTCTCAGCGCTCGATCGGCCGCCGCACCAGGGCGGTGAGCACGCGCTGAGTCTTGGTCCGCCCGCGCAGCACCGGGAACCCCGCGCGCCGCACCTCCGCCTCGAACCCGCGCTGCTCGTGCGCGGCGTGGGTGATCAGCTCCAGCGGCGTCTCGCCCTCGATCGGGGTGATCCGGAGGGCGAGTTCGAGCAGGTCGATGCCGCCCGCGGTCCAGCGCTCGACGTCGAGGTCGAGGTGGCCGAGGCGGACGCCGGTCCAGCGGGTGGCGGCGATCGGGCCGACGGGCCCGAGGTGGTCGAGCGCGACGCCGGGGCGGGTACAGGTCACCAGGAACTGGCGCTGGGCGGAGTTCAGCGCGGCGGTCACGTCGACGCCGGAGCGCGCCACCTCGGCCAGCGATCCGGGCGGGCGGACGCCGAGCACCGAGGCGGTGAGCGCGCGGCGCTGCCCGCACCAGTCGTCCTCGACCCGGTACTCGACCTCGGTGTCGGTGAACGGCTTCGCCCAGCGCCCCATGAGCTGGGAGCGGCGGCAGGGCCGCAGCTTGACCGTCAGGTCGTCCAGATCGCCGCTGCGCAACCGGATCACGATGCCGCTGCCGAGCAGCGCGAGCGCGCCGTCCTGGCCGCGGGTGCGGGACTCGGCGAACCAGACGTCACGGCGCACCGCGGGGCTGTCCGCGCACCCGAGCGCGCCGAGCACACCGTCGACATCCGTACCGAGGTTGATCTTGATCTCGATCGGGGGGATCACCGCGCCGCCTCTCACCACCACACTCCGGGCGCCGCCCCGAAGACGGCGCCATTGCGGCCAAGCGTCACCCGGCGGACACGGTGCGGGCACGAGTACCGCACTACTCGACCGGGGTAATTCCCGCGACGATCGCGAAACCGGCCGTTAGGCTTTGAGGTAGTCCACTACTCATGACCGGGGATGCTCTTCCCTCGGAAACTGGGCTTCCAATCCGAGATCGGCGCGTGGCTCGCGCCCGCGTGTGGAGGTTCGTTGATGGTCGAAGCACAGCCGACGAGAGCGCGATCGGTATCGCGCACCCTGAGCCGCCTCGCGGAGCAGATCGACCACTGGGTCGGCTGGTCCCGGCTCCCCACGCTGCTCGGCCTCGCCGTGCTGGCCGGCTCGCGCGAGCGGCTCCGCGCCGAGAACCTGTACGGCTCCGGACCGCACCCGGGCGACCTACCGCCCGAGCCGGAGAACCCGCACGTCCGCACGATCGACGGCTCCTGGAACGACCTCGCCGATCCGGGCGCCGGCGCCGTCGGCTGCCGCTTCGGCCGCAACTTCCCGCCCGCGCACACCTTCCCGGAGAGCGCGGAGCGGCTGCTCGACCCCAACCCGCGCACCGTCAGCCGCACCCTGCTGACCAGGGACACCTTCACCCCGGCGACCTCGCTGAACCTGCTGGCCGCCGCCTGGATCCAGTTCGAGGTGCACGACTGGCTCAGCCACGCCGCCGACGGCGACCGCCCGCTTGAGGTGCCGCTCGAGCAGGGCGATCCGTGGCCGGAGCACCCCATGACGGTGCCGCGCACCACCGCACTCCCCGGCGAGCCGCCCACCTACACCACCGAGCAGTCGCACTGGTGGGACGCCTCGCAGATCTACGGCAGCACACCGGAGTTCGCCGACTCCATCCGCAGCAAGGACCGCGGCATGATCGCCGTGGACGAGCACGGGCTGCCCCCGGTCGACATCGAGCAGCTGGCGCTGCGCGACGACACCGCGGCCAACTTCTGGGTCGGGCTCGCGCTGCTGCACTCGCTCTTCACCCGCGAGCACAACGCCATCTGCCTGCGGCTCTCCCGGCGCTACCCGGAGCTCACCGACCAGCAGCTCTACGACACCGCGCGGCTGGTGAACGCCGCGCTGATCGCCAAGATCCACACCGTCGACTGGACGACCGCGCTGATCGCGCACCCGACCACCGTCGCGGCCATGCGCGCCAACTGGTTCGGCGTCCTCGGCGAGGACCTGCGCAACCGTTTCGGCCGGCTCGGCGACAGCGAGATCCTCAGCGGCATCCCCGGCGCGCCGATCGACGACAGCGGGGTGCCGTACTCGCTCACCGAGGAGTTCGTCGCGGTCTACCGGATGCACCCGCTCATCCCGGACACCCTCACCCTCCGCGATCTCGCCGACGACACGAAGGCGAAGGAGCGGGAGCTGGACTTCCCCGACCTCGGCGTCGCGCACGTGCGGCAGCGCCTGGCGGAGACCCCGATGGCGGACCTGCTCTACTCCTTCGGCCGCGCCAACCCCGGCGCGCTCACCCTGCACAACTACCCGAAGCACCTGCAGAACCTGGAGCGCCCCGGCTACCCCGCGCTCGACCTGGCGACCGTCGACATCCTGCGGGTGCGGGAGCGCGGCGTCCCGCGCTACAACGAGTTCCGCAGGCAGCTGCGGCTCGCCCCGGCCGGCTCCTTCGAGGAGCTCACCGACGACCCGGCCTGGACGCACGAGCTGCGCGAGGTCTACGGCGACGTGGAGAACGTCGACCTCATGGTCGGGCTGTACGCGGAGCCGAAGCCGGAGGGGTTCGGGTTCAGCGACACCGCCTTCCGGATCTTCGTGCTCATGGCGTCCAGGCGGCTCGCCGCCGACCGCTTCTTCACCACCGACTTCCGCCCCGAGGTCTACACCGAGGCGGGGATGGCCTGGGTGCGCGACAACGACATGCGCAGCGTGCTGCTGCGCCACTTCCCCACGCTGGCAACGGCACTGGACGGCGTCGGCAACCCGTTCGCGCCGTGGCGCAGCACCGCCGAGGAGAGGAACACCGACCGATGACCGACCTGGCCGAGCGCACCTACGTCCGCTACACCCCGGATCTGGAGACTCCCCGCGCGGACGAGGAGCAGATCATCGACCGGATCATCACGGCGCTGCGCGGCAACAACGAGCGCGCGTACCGCACCTACAAGCGCGGGCTGCGCGACGCGCACGCCAAGAGCCACGGCATCCTGCGCGGCGAGCTGACCGTGCCCGCCGGTCTGGCGCCGGAGCTGGCCCAGGGCATGTTCGCCGAACCGGGCAGCTACCCGGTGATCGCCCGGCTCTCCAGCACCTCCGGGGTGATCCGCAGCGATCAGCTGCGCGGCGTGCGCGGCCTCGGCATCAAGGTGCTCGGCGTGCACGGCCCGCGCGCGCTGCCCGACGACACCGCAACCACGCAGGACTTCATCATGGTGACGCACCGGGAGTTCCTCTTCGCCGACGCGCACGCCTACCTGAAGATCGGCATGCCGACCGCGGTGGCGCTGGCCCGGATCCCGGACCCGCTGCTGCGCCGCGGCAGCATCCTGCTCGCCGCGCTGAACCAGCGGGTGCTCGGCCGGTTCGGGAAGAGCCTGCCGGAGAACCTGGCCGTGTTCGTCGCGCCCAACACGCACCTGCTCGGCGAGCCCTTCTACTCCTCGGCCCCGCTGCGCTGGGGCGACTACGTGGCGAAGCTGGAGTACGTCCCGGTCTCACCGGCGGCCGCCGCGCTGCGCGGCACGACGATCGACCCGAGGGCGGGGGTGAACGCGCACCAGGACTCGGTCGTCGACTTCTTCGCCCAGCACGGCGCCACCTACGAACTCCGCGCCCAGCTCTGCACCGACGTGGGCACGATGCCGATCGAAGACGCCACCATCCCGTGGCCCGAGGAGGACTCCCCGCACCGGACCGTCGCCACCGTCCGCTTCGAGCCGCAGGACCCGTACACCCCGGAGCGGCGCGCCTACGGCGACGACGTGCTCTCCTTCAACTCCTGGCGCGGGCTCGACGCGCACCGCCCGCTCGGCTCGATCAACCGGCTCAAGCAGCGGGTCTACGAGGCGTCGAGCAACTTCCGGCACCAGGTCAACAACGCGCCGCGGGTCGAGCCGGGTGATGTCGCCGAGCTGCCGGACTGACCGGTAGCCCGCGGATAGCCGCAGGGGCGAAGCGTGCACACCGGGGTTTCACAGCAACGAGCGCATCGCGGTGCAGTAGAACAGGATCTACACTCCAGCACCATGGTGGAGCGCTGGCAACTGCTCGATCGCCCCGACGAATCCCTGACCGTGCGCGAGGCGCTGACGGGCGACGATGCCGGTGGCATCGTCCTCGTCGGCAATGCCGGGGTCGGCAAGACGACCCTGGCCCGCATGGTCACCGCGGAACTGGAGGCTCCGGTTCGCTGGGCGGTGTGTACCGAGTCGTCGCAGGCGATTCCGCTCGGGGCCTTCGCGCCGTGGATCGACGGCTCAGCCACCCGTGACCCGCTCGCGCTGCTCACCGAGGCCCGCAAGAACCTGATCGCCGGGGACGCCCCGGTGATCGGGGTGGACGACGCGCACCTGCTCGACCAGCTCTCCGCCACGCTGCTGCACCAGATCGCGGTGGAGCGCAGCGCCCGCATCGTCGCCACCGTGCGCAGCGGCGAGCCGGTGCCCGGCGCGGTGCTCTCGCTGTGGAAGGACGACTACCTGGACCGGCTGGAGCTGGCGCCGATGCGCAAGGGCCAGTGCGTGCAGCTGGTGGAGTCGGTGCTGGCGGGCACGCTCGAGGGGCTCAGCGCGGACGTCATCTGGGAGTCCTCGGGCGGGAATCCGCTGTTCCTGCGTAACATGGTCGAGGGCGCGATGGAGGCGGGCAACCTCACCGAGGTCGAGGGGGTATGGCAGCTGCGCGGCCCGACCGCGGTGCCATCCGGGCTGGTCGAGCTGCTGCACGAACGACTCCAGCGCACCGGCGACGCCGTGCTGGACGCGTTGCGCACGCTCGCGCTCTACGAACCGCTCGACCTCGACATCCTCACCGCGCTCGCCGACCCGGCCGCGGTGGACGCCGCCGAGCTGGCCGGGCTCATCCGGATCAGCACCGACAGCCCGCCCACCGCGCGGTTCAGCCACCCACTGCTCGGTGAGGTGGTCAGGCAGCAGATCGGCACCGCCGCCGCGCGGGCCGGATGCGGCCGGATCGTCGACGCCCTGCGCGACCGCCCGCTCGACACCGCGGCCAGCCGCATCCGGCTGGCCCGGCTCTGCGTGGACAGCGACCGCCCGATCGACCCCGACCTCCTGATCACCGCAGCCAAAGACGCTGTGGCGCTGGCGAATCTGCCGCTCGGCGAGCGGCTGGCCCGCGCCGCGCACGAGCGCGGCGGCGGGCTGCGCGCCGCCGAACTACTCTCCCGCGCCCTACTCTGGCAGGGCCGCCCGCAGGCCGCCGACGAGATCCTGGCCGGCTACGACCCCGAGCAGCTGGACCAGCTGCAGATCGTGCAGTGGGGGGTGCCGCGGGCCAGCCTGCGCTTCTGGTCGCTCGGCGACGTGGCGAGCAGCCGCCGGTTGATCGATCTCATGGGCACCAGGGCCGAGCACCCCGCACTGCGGCTCATCGTGGATGCCGCCGGCGCGGCGATGGCGGTGCACGAGAACCGGATCGCCGACGGCATCGCCGCCGCCGAAGCGGTGCTCGACGCCCCCGACGCCCCGCGCCAGGCGGTCGATTTCGCCGCCTTCGCCGCCGGGCTTGCCATGCCGGTCGCCGGGCGCGGCCTCGACTTCGGGCCGATCGCGGCGCGCAGCAGGGCCGAGCAGAAACCCACCGACGGCATGATCCGGGTCATGATCCGGTACTGCGACGTCCTCGCGCTGACCACCGTCGGCGAGCTGGACCGCGCCGAGCGCCGCGCCGCGGAGTACAGCGAGTTCTTCTCCGCCGGCCAGTTCCTCGGCTGGGCCATCGCCAAGATCGCGGTCGGCGTCGTCGCCACGGCGCGGGGCCGTTTTCGCGAGGCCATCACCGCCTTCGAGCAGGCGCTGGCCGCGCTCAATGCCGAGACCTCGCTGCCCTGGCAGCTCCCCGCCCGGCTGCTGCTGGTCCGCGCCTACGCGGCGCTCGGCGACACCGAGAAGGTCGAGAAGACCCTGAACGACGCCGCCGAGCACGCCGGGCCGCACCTGGCCCTGCACGAACCGCAGCGCATGCTCGCCCGCGCCTGGGCCGCCGCGCCGCAGAACAGCGCCACCGCCGCCGAGCTCGCCCGCCGGGCCGCCCGGATCGCCCGCGGCGCCGGGCAGTTCGCGCTGGAGGCCGAGGCGCTGCACCACGCCGCCCGCTTCGGCGACGGCACCGGCGCCGCCCGGCTCGCCGAGCTGGCGCCGAGGGTGCAGGGCGACGTCGTCGCGCTCTACGCCCGCCACGCCGACGCCCTAGCCACCGGAAAGGCCGCCGACCTCGACGCCGTCAGCGCCGATTTCGAAACCGCCGGGCTGCTGCTCTCGGCCGCCGACGCCGCCGCCCAGGCGGTCCCCATCCACGACCGGGCCGGGCGGCGCGGCCCGAGCGCCCGCTGCACCGCCCGCGCCGCCGAGCTCTCCTCCCGCTGCGACGGCGCCACCACCCCCGCGATCACCGCGGCCAGCCGCCCGCTGCCGATCACCCCGCGCGAGCGCGAGATCGCCGCGCACATCGCGCAGGGGCTCTCCAACAGGGAGATCGCCGAGCGGCTTGTGGTCTCGGTGCGCACGGTGGAGGGCCACATCTACCGGGCCTCGATCAAGCTCGACGTGGCCGACCGGGAGCGGCTCGCGGACGTGGTCTGGCCCGGCGTGCGGCGCTGATCAGCCGCGCTGCACGCGCAACCCGTCCGGGGTCAGCTCGACCACCGTGTGCACGCCGAGCGCGGCGAGGAACTCGTCGTCGTGGCTGACCACGAGCACCGCGCCGCGGTAATCGGCCAGCGCCGCCACCAGCTGTTCGACGCTGGCGATGTCGAGGTTGTTGGTCGGCTCGTCCAGGATCAGCAGCTGGGCGGGCGGGTCGGCGAGCAGCAGCCGGGCCAGCGCGACCCGGAAGCGCTCGCCGCCGGAGAGCGTGCCGACCGGGCGGTCGACGCTGTCGCCGCGCAGCAGCAGCCGGGCCAGCCGGTTGCGGACCGCGCCGGTGCCCGCCCCGGTGGCGACGGCCTGCACGGTGGCGAGCGCGCTGACGGCGTCGTCCAGGCCGTCCAGCCGCTGCGGGAGGTAGCCGACCCGGTCGGTGTGCAGCGTCCCCCGGACGGAACCGGCGGCGGCGGAAGGGGTTCCGAGCAGCTGCTCGAGCAGGGTGGTCTTGCCCGAGCCGTTCCGGCCGACCAGCGCGACCCGCTCCGGGCCCTGCAGCACGACGGTGCTGGCGCCGTCGCTCAGCTCGGCGATCCGGCGTCCGGCGGGGACGTCCGGGTCGGGCAGCTCGAGGTGGATGTGCTCGTCGCGGCGGACCAGGGCGGAGGCGGCGTCCAGCGCCTGCTCGGCGGCGCGCACCTTGGCGTCCGCGGTGCCGCGCAGCGCGCCCGCCGCGTTCTGCGCCTTGCTCGCGCGGTTCCCGGCGAGGATGCGCGGAATGCCGCCGCGCTGCTGGGTGGCCCTTCCGGTGCGCTCCCTGCGGGCCAGCTTGGTCTCGGCCTCGATCCGCTGCCGCTTCTCCACCTCCAGCGTCTGCGCGGCGCTGCGGGCGGCCTGTGCGGCCGCGGCCTGCCGCTGCTCGACGTGGTACTGCCACGCGCTGTAGGGCCCGCCGAAGACGTCGAGGCTGCCGTCGTGCAGCTCGGCGGTGTACTCCATCCGCTCCAGCAGGGCGCGGTCGTGGCTCACCACCACCAGCGTGCCCGGCCAGCCCGCGACCAGGCGGGCCAGCTCGGCGCGGGTGTCGCGGTCCAGGTTGTTGGTCGGCTCGTCGAGCAGCGTGACCGGCGTGCGGCGCAGCCGCAGCCCGGTGACCGCGACCAGCACCGCCTCGCCGCCGGAGAGCGTGCCGACCGTGCGGTCGAGCCCGGTCGCGCCGAGCCCGATCTCGTGCAGCGCCTGCGCGGCGCGGGCCTCCAGATCCCAGTCGTCGCCGACGGCGTCGAAGTGCCGCTCGGCGGCGTCGCCGGACTCGATGGCGCGCAGTGCGGCCAGCGTCTCCGCGATGCCGAGCAGCTCGGCGACGGTCGCGCCGGTGCCGAGCGTCAGGGTCTGCGGCAGGTAGCCGACCGGCCCCGCGGCCTCGACCCGCCCCGCGGTGGGGGTCAGCAGCCCGGCGATCAGCCGCAGCAGGGTGGATTTGCCGGCGCCGTTGCGCCCGACCAGGCCGGTGCGCCCGGCCGGGAGGACGGCGGTCAGCGGCCGCAGCGCGACGGTGCCGTCGGGCCAGTCGAAGGCCAGGTCACGGAGGGTGATTCCGGAAGTGGACATGGGTGTGCTCTCCTCGCGCCCGGACCCGGGCGGTCGACGATCGGAAGATTCGCGAGAGCTCGACAGCGACGGAGGACCAGGCCACCCTCAGGGGTGGCCGGCGAGATGCCGTACCGGCCGGATCCGCCGCCCGCTGCGAGCGGGCGGCCCGAGTCTGTCGACCTCGATGAGCACGCTCGAACGCTACCACCGGCTCAGTAGTCGCGGCCGGTGAGTCCCCGGTAGACGAAGCGGGTGAGGCCGTCCACGGCCTGCTCGTCACCGAGCTCGACCATGCCGTCGTCGACCGCATCCAGCAGCCCCTGGACCAGCAGGAACATCATGGCCAGGCTGGCGTCGGGGGTACTCGGCAGCCGGAGTCCGGCGGCCTCGAACCCCTCGACGTGGTCGGCGATGTCCGCGCGCTGCGCCCGGGAGAACTCCGCGACCCGGCGCGCGAAGCCCGCGTCCACCAGCGCCGCCTGATTCACCGCGCGCAGTACCGGGGTGTGCGCGCGGGCGAAGCGCCAGAAGCTCTCGACGTGGTAGCGCACCCCGTCGGGGTCGGCGAAGTCCGGGTTGTGGTCGGCGCGCCCGGCCGCCGCGTCGCCCGCCGCGGCGAGGTCGGCGAGCAGCGCGGAGAGCAGCTCCTCCTTGCTCGCGAAGTGGTTGTAGAAGGAGCCGGCCGCCCGACCGGCGGCCGCGGTGATGTCGGTGATCTTGGTGTTCAGGTAGCCGCGTTCGGCGAAGAGGCCGCGCGCGGCGGTCTTCAGCGCCTGCTCGGTCTCGGCCGCGCGCTCCCTGCGGCTGCCCGTCATCGCACACCTCCTTGACGGCACAAGCTACCAATCACCATACTGAACTAACATTCACTGAATATTGATTCAGCCGAGGAGCACCCGTGCGCACTGCCGTTCTGATCGCCGGAGCCGGACCCACCGGCCTCACCCTCGCCATCGACCTGGCCCGCCGGAACATCCCGGTGCGGGTCATCGACCGCAACCCCGCGTTCCCGGCCGGATCGCGCGGCGACGGCATCCAGCCCCGCACGCTGGAGGCGTTCGACGATCTCGGGGTGCTCGACGCGGTTCTCGCCGCGGGCGCGCCCGGCCCGGTGCTCCGCGCCTACATCGGCGGCCGGTTCGCCGGCGAGCACCGGATGGCCGAGCCGGTGGCGCCGACCCCGGCGATCCCGCACCCCAACGCCTGGTTCCTCGGCCAGGACCGCACCGAGGCGATCCTGCGGGCGCGGCTGGCCGAGTTCGGGGTCGAGGTCGAGACCGGAACGGCGCTCACCGGCTGCACCCAGGACGCGGCGGGCGTCACCGCCGTGCTCGAGCGCGGAACCGTGCGGGCCGACTACCTGGTCGGCGCGGACGGCGGGCGCAGCACGGTGCGCAAGGCGCTCGGCATCCCGTTCGACGGCAGCACCGACGAGACCTTCCGGATGCTGCTCGGCGACGCCAGGGCGGACGCGCTCGACCACGCCTGCGGCCACTGGTTCGCCGCCGATCCGGAGCACCCGATGGACGGCATCGCGCTCACCCCGCTGCCCGGCGGCGGGCACTTCCAGATCGTCGCGCCGCTCGGCACCGACGTCGAACCCGGCCTGGCCGCGCTGCAAGCCGTCCTCGACCGGCACCGCGGCGGAATCGAGGTCGAGCTGACCGAGCTCGACTGGGTCACCGCCTGGCGGCCCAATATCCGGCTGGCCCGGCACTTCCGGGCGGGCCGGGTGTTCCTGGCGGGCGATGCCGCGCACACCCATCCGCCGACCGGCGGGCAGGGCATGAACACCGGCATCCAGGACGCCTACAACCTGGGCTGGAAGCTCGCCGCGGCGCTCGACGGGGACGAAGCCCCGCTCGGCACCTACGAACCCGAACGCCGCGCGGTGGCCGCCCGGGTACTCGGGCTCAGCACTGAACTGATGGCGAACCTCCGCGACGGCCGGGAGGGGGCGCTGGAACGCGGCGAGAACACCAGGCAGCTGGATATCAGCTACCGCACCCCGGACGATCCCGCCTTCCTCGCCGTCGGCGACCGCGCCCCCGACGCGCCGGTTCGGACCGCCGACGGCCGCGCCTCGAGGCTGTTCGACCTGTTCCGCGGCCCGCACGCGACGCTGCTCTGCTTCGGCGAGTCCGGACCGCTGCCGCGAGTCCCCGGCGCGCGGGCGTACGCCGTCCTGCGCCCGGGTGTGCCCGCGGCCGAGGCGCACGTGCGCGATGCCGACGGTCACGCCTACGCCGGATACGGCGCCGTCGACGGCGAGCGGATCCTGATCAGACCGGACGGCTACGTCGGCGGCGTCCACCGCACGGCGGGAGCCGCGCCACAGCCCTGACCCGCTCGGGCAGCGGTAACCGGGCGCCGCTCAGCGCCAGGAGCGCCGCACCTCGGCCCCGTTCTGCGCGGGCACCGGGTCCTGCTTGGACATGTCCGCCCCGAGCCCCTTCTCCACCGCCGCCACCCGAATCGCGTCCACCACGATGAGCAGCGCGGCCCGGCGGGCGGTATTGGTCCGGTAGGCCAGCGAGACCGTCCGGGTGAAGACATCGGCCAGCGCGACGATGTCGACCCCGGGCGGACGCAGCGCCAGCCCGAGATCAGAGACCAGCGTGACGCCGAGCCCGGCGGCCACCATCGCCATGGCGGTCGCCTGCTCCTCCACCTCGTGATCGATCCGCGGCTGCACCCCGACCGACTGGAAGGCCAGCCGCACCGCGTGCCCGAAGTGCGACCGGGCGGGCGCCAGAATCCACGGATGCTCGGCGAGTTCGGCCAGGGTCACGGTCGCGGCGCCGAGCATCCCGGCGGGCACGCACCCGTAGAGCCGCTCGACCGCGATCACCGCGCGCTCCAGCCCGCGGTCCCAGGTCACCGGCGAGTTCGAGTAGTCGAGCACGAAGGAGAGGTCGAGCGCGCCGTCCCGGACGGCGGCGGCGGTCGCCTCCGGCGGCAGCTCCCTGGTGCGCACCAGGATGCCGGGGTGCGTGCGCGCCAGCGTCTCCAGCGCCTCGGGGAGCAACCCCGACGCCACCGAGGCCCACACCCCCGCGGTGAGCTTCGCGGTCACCGATTCGCCCGCGTCCTCCAGCGCCTGCGTGGCCCGCTCCACCGAGGCGAGGATCTCCTCCGCGTGCTCGGCGAGCAGCAGCCCCAGGTCGGTGAGCTGCACCCGCCGGCCGCGGCGCTCCAGCAGCCGCGCCCCGACGTCCCGCTCCAGCTGGGCGAGCTGCTGCGACACCGCCGACGCGGTGTAGTGCAGCGCGCTCGCGGCCGCGGTGATCGTGCCGTGCCGATGCAGTTCGCGCAGCATGCGCAGCCGCGCCAGCGACAGGTCCATGACACCGAGCCTAATTCTTGTGCAGGAACCGTGAACACGGCCGTGAACGAATCGTTGATAGACGTGCGGCCGCATCGGACGCACGCTGGGGGGACCGGGCAGGCGCCATCGACAGCGACGACGACGTCCGGGCGGGGTACAACGGCAGGCTGGGATTTCCCCGTGGCGACCGAGTTAAACGCGCGATGAGGAGGTGGTCCTCGTGACCACGATGCAGAATCCCGCCGGGGGCACCCCGGAGACGATGAGCACGGCCGTGGCGGCGCCCACGCTGCCGGTCGCCCCCGCGGCGCTGCGGCCGCAGCCGTACATGCGGCTGCACTGGACCGATTCGGTCACCGGCGCGGTCGGCTACCTGGTCGTGCACACGCTGCGCGCGGGGCTCGCCACCGGCGGCACCCGCATGCGCGCGGGCTGCACCCTGCCCGAGGTCGAGGATCTGGCCCGCGGCATGGCGAACAAGACCGCCACCTTCGACCTGCCGATCGGCGGCGCCAAGGGCGGCATCGACTTCGATCCCAAGGACCCGCGCGCGCTCGGCGTGCTGGAGCGGTTCTGCGAGGCCATGCGGCCGTGGATCGACGCGCACTGGGTGACCGCCGAGGATCTCGGCGTGCCGCAGCACCTGATCGACGAGGTCTTCGAGAAGCTCGGCATGGGCCAGAGCTACCACGCCGCCATCCGCCGCGCCGCCGACCCGGCCGCCACCCTGGCCCGGGTCCGCGCCGGGCTGAACGCCGCGGTCGACGGCGGCTTCCTGCTCGGTGACGTGATCGGCGGCTACGGCGTCGCGCACGCCTGTCTCGCCGCGGCCGTCTCCTGGGGCCGCTCCCCCGCCGACACCACCGTCGCCATCCAGGGCATCGGCACCATGGGCGGCGCCGCCGCGCACTACCTGCACGAGGCGGGCATGCGGGTCACCACCATCGCCGACGCCGCGGGCACCCTGCACTGCGCCGACGGCCTCGACGTGCCCGCGCTGCTCGCCCTGCGCGACGGCTACGGCGAGATCGACCGCTCCCGGCTGCCCGCGGGCGTCGAGCAGCTCCCGCGCGCCGCGGTGCTCGCCACCGAGGTCGACATCCTGGTCCCCGCCGCCATCTCCTACGCCATCACCCCGGACAACTCCTTCGACGTGCGCGCGAAGGTCGTTGTCGAGGCCGCCAACGCCGCCACCACCCCCGAGGCCGAGGCCATGCTCGCCGCCCGCGGCATCCCGGTGCTCCCCGACTTCGTCGCCAACGCGGGCGCGGTCGCCTGGGCCTGGTGGCTGCTGCTCGGCCTGGTCGACGACAACCCGGAGAACTCCTTCGACCGGCTGCGCACGATCATGCACAGCAAGGTCGCGCTGCTCCTCGCCGCCTGGACGGACCACGGCGTCACGCCGCGCGACACCGGGCACCGCTGGGCCGACGAGCCGGGCACCGGGGCAGGCGCGGTCGTCATCCCCTGACCGCAGGCTCCGTGGTGCGGCGGTGCCGCACCACGGAGTCAGGCGGCTTCGACGATGGCAAGCGCGAGGGTCTCGTAGCGAGCGGCGAGCTGCCCGGCCGTCATCGGCCCGTCACCGCGCCACCACATGCAGATCGACTGGCCCATGCTGATGATGCCGCGGGTGGCGTCCAGCGGGTAGTCGGTCGCGAAGACGCCCTCCTCGACGCCGCGCGCCACCACGTCGCGGAAGAGCGCCTCCTGCTCGTCGCGCAGCGCGATCACCAGGTCCCGGCCGGGCGGCTCCAGGCTGCGCAGCTCGGTGGCGGCGACGACGGCGTCCAGCCGGTGCGTCGTGTGGAAGACCACCCAGGCCCGCATCACCGCCCGCAGCTGGTCCGCGGGCGAGCCGTTCGACCGCAGCACCGCCGTCCGGGTCAGCGCGAGCGCCGCCTGCAGCGCGCGCACCATGATGCTCTGCAGGATCTCCTGCTTGGACCTGAAGTGGTGGTAGATGGAGGCGACGGTGATCTCGGCGCCCGCGGCGATGTCCCGCATCGACGTCCCGTGATAGCCGCGCTCGTTGAACAGCCGGATCGCGGAATCCAGGATGCCGTCCCGCCCGTTCGAGCCCCGTGGCGCCACTGCGCTCTCGGCCACGCGCATCGCGCCTCCGTTCGACCTGGTCGTGACCGGATCAGCGTAGTCGCTCCGCGCCCGCGGCCTCGGACTCCTGAACGACCGATCGGCTCGGTATTCCACGGGCCGAGATCCAGCGGCGGCGGCACAATGGCGATCGTGTTGCTCTCGGTTCTCGGCCCCCTGCGCGCCACCCTGGCCGGCACCGGCGCCGACCTCGGCGGACCGCGCCAGCGGGCGGTCCTGGCCCGGCTCGCGATCGCGGGCGGCGAGGTGGTCTCCACCGACCGGATCATCGACGACGTCTGGGGCGGCGCCGACGTGCCCGCGCGGGCGCTCGCCACGCTGCAGGTGCACATCTCGCACCTGCGCCGCGCGCTGGAGCCGGACCGGCCGCGCCGCACCCCGGCCGCGATCCTGGTGAGCGCCGCACCCGGGTACGCGCTGCGGCTGCCGCGCGAGGCCGTCGACGCCTGGCACTTCGACGACCTCGTGCACCGCGCCGCCGGGGCCGACCCGGCCGGGCAGCTGCGGCTGCTGGACGAGGCACTGGCCCGCTGGCGGGGCGGCGCCTACGCCGAGGTGGCCGACGAGCCGTGGGCGGTGCCCGAGGTGGCCAGGCTGACCGAGCTGCGGCTGCAGGCCGTCGAGCTGCGCGCCGAAGCGCAGCTGGCGCTCGGCCGCCCGGCCGTCGTCGTCGCCGAGCTGGAGCGGCACCTGCACGACAACCCCGGCCGGGAGGGCGCGGTGCGGCTGCTCGCCCTCGCGCTCTACCGCTGCGGCCGCCAGGGCGACGCGCTCGCCGCGCTGCGCCGCACCCGCGACCACCTCGCCGACGAGCTCGGCGTCGACCCCGGTCCGGTGCTGCGCGCCATGGAGGCCGACATCCTCGCGCAGGCCCCCGCGCTCGACCCGCCTGCCGCGGTCCGGTCGAAGACCGAGCGCGCGACCCCCGCGCCGCTCGGCCGCGCGGCGGAGCTGAACACCATCGCCGCCGCGGCCGCCGACGCCGCCGCGCACGGCGCCCGGATCGTGCTGGTCGGCGGCGACGCCGGGGCGGGCAAGACCACGCTGGCCGAGGCCGCGGTGCGCGCGCTCACCGCCGCTGGCTGGCAGGGCAGGCGCGGCCGCTGCCCCGAGGTGGCGGGCGCCCCGCCCGGCTGGGCCTGGGCCGAGGCACTCGGCACCGACTCGCTCGCCGCCGGTACGTCGCCGAACCCGTTCGAGCTCGGCCGCACCATCGCGGCCGCGCTCGGCACCGGCCGCACCGTCGTCCTGCTGGACGACGTGCACCGCGCCGACGACCTGACGCTGCAACTGCTGCGCCAGGTGGTCGCCCTGCTCGCCGAGCAGCCGGTGCTGGTGCTGGTCACCTACCGCACCGGCGAGCGCGGCGACGAACTCGACGCCACCGTCGGCGCGCTGCTCGGCCGCACCGCCGCGCACCTGGTGCTGCGCGGCCTCGACCCGGCGGCCGTCGCGGTCCTCGCCGGGCGGAACGGCCTGGCCGAGGCCGGGCCGGAGCTGCTCGCCATGGTCGCCGAGCGCACCGGCGGCAACCCGCTCTTCGTCCGCGAGCTGGCCAGGCTGATCGCCGCCGAGGGCGATCGGGCCGCGGGCACCGCGGTGCCCGCGGGGGTCAGGGAGGTGCTGCGCCGCCGGGTCGCCCGGCTGCCGGACCCCGTCGCGACCACGCTGCGCCAGGTCGCGGTACTCGGCCGGGAGGCCGACCTGGACGTGCTCGCCGAGGTCGCCGGGCGCGACCCGGACGACCTGCTGGACGCGCTGGAGGCGGCGGTGCTCGCCGGGCTGCTGGACGAGCCTGCCCCCGGCCGGATCCGGTTCACGCACGCCCTGGTCCGCGACACCCTCTACGACGACACTCCGCTGCTGCGCCGGGCCCGGCTGCACACCAGGGCGCTGGAGGTGCTCGGCGCGGAGGCCGATGCCGCGGTGCTCGCCAGGCACGCCTCGGCCGCGGCGGGCCCGGCCACCGCGGCCGCTGCCATCCGCTACCCGGTCGCGGCCGCCCGCGCCGCCGAGCGCGCCGGGTCCTGGCGCGAGGCCGCCGCCCAGTGGCGGGACGCGCTGCGGCTGCGCGAACTCGCGGGCAGCAGGGCCACCGGCTCCGCCGCCGAGCTGCTCGCCCCCGCCGTGACCGCACACGCCCGCGCGGGCGACGCCATGCGCGCCCGCGTCATCTACCTGGACGCGCTGGCCGCGCAGCCGGAGATCGCCGTCCTCGCCGCCTGGGACGCGCCGCTCATCTGGACGACGCGGCACGGCCGCGACCCCTCGCACGCCGCCGTCGCCGCGCTCCGCGCCCACCTCGCGGGCGCGCTGCCGGACGAGACCAGGGTCCGGCTGCTGCTCGCGCTCTTCCGCGAGCTGGAGGGGTACGACGAAGCCGAGAGCCAGCGGGTGAGCGCCGAGGCGCTCGCGCTGGCCCGCACCGTGCCGGACGCCGGGCTGCTGTGCGCGGCGCTCAACGTCAGGGCGTACGCCGCGCTCGGCCCCGACCTGCGCGCCGAGCGCCGCGCGGTGGCCGAGGAGTACCTGGCGGTCGCGGTCGAGGCCGGGCAGATCGACCACGAGGCGGTCGCGCACTGGCTCCTCTTCCTCGACTCCGCCGCGCACACCGACCTGGCCGGGGCGCGCGCCGAGATGGAGCTCGCGGTGGCCAGGTCGACCACCGGGCAGCTCGGCATCCTGCTCGCGGTGGTCGCCATCTTCTCCGCGCTGCTCGAGCTGCTCGCCGGGCAGGTGGAGGCGGCGCTGGCCAGGTACGCGGAGGTCAGCAGGCAGCTGGCCGAGCACGGCGCGCTGAACGGCGCCGCCATGGCCACCGTCGGCCGGGTCGGCGCCGCCGTCGCCCGCGGCGACCTGGCGCACCTGCGCGACGAACTCACCGCCGTCGACGCCGCGCTGCCCGGGCTGATCACCGACGCGCTGGTCCTCGCGCTGCTGGACGCCGGGGACGAGGCCGAGGCCCGCCGGGTCTGGGCGCGCCGCACGCCGATCGACCGCAACTACTACTGGCTCGGCTTCACCACGCTGCGCGGCCACGCCGCGGCCCGGCTCGGCGACACCGAGACCGGCGCACTGGTCTTCGCCGAGCTGCTCCCCTTCGCGGGCCGGATCGCCGGGCTCGACTCCGGCACGCTCTACGCCGGTCCGGTGGACGCGGCGCTGCACGCGCTCTCCGGCGACCCGGCCTACGCCCGCTCGGCCGCCGGGCTCACCGCGCGGCTCCGAACACCAGCGCCTCCCGGCGGCGGAACGGCACCGGAAGGAACTTGATCATGAGCGCGACCGGGATCCCGCCCTCCCGGCGCGCCTCGTCCAGCTCCGCCCCCGTGCTGACCGCGAGAATCCGCGGCACCTCGAAGCTCATCTTGCCGCCGTGCCTGCGGATGGTGGCCTCGACCCGATTCCACTCCTCGTCCGAGATGTAGCGCTTGATCAGCGGGACGATGGTGCGCTCCTCGTCGGTGACGTGCTCGCGCACGGTGTCGCGCAGGTCGGCGAGGTCGGCGGCGAGCTCGGGAGCGACCGTTCGGGTCTCCCGCAGCGCCGCGGCGCCCGCCCGGATCCGGTCCAGCTTGGGGTCGAGTTCGGCGTGGTCGTCGCTGAGCTCGGTGAGGTCGACGTGCGCCCCGGCCGAGCGCTCCAGCACCGGCCAGAGCACCTGGTCCTCGGCGCTGTGGTGGTGGTGGATGCTGCCGCAGAAGTCGGTGAGGTAGGCGGCGACCGCGGTGGCGCGTCTGCGCTCCAGCGGGGCGTCGGCGAGCTGCGCGGCCAGGGCGGCGCAGCGGTCGAGATCGCGCAGCATGGCGCGGTGGGCGAGCAGGAGGCCGTTCGGTTCGTTGTGCATGACGACACCGTGCGCCCGGCCACCTGCGGCACACCTAATCCGCACTTAACGCCCGCCCGGAAAGCGGGTGTGCAGTACCCATATGCTGGATCCCGTTGGGCCGCTTGCCGGTATGCGGTATACCTCGATGGCCCACCTTTCTTCGACGCGCAGGGAGAATTCAGGTGTCCGACGGCCCGCCCGACCTGGGGATCAACGTGGCACATCCGGCCCGCATGTACGACTACTTCCTCGGTGGCAAGGATTCCTACGACGCGGACCGCGACGCCGCCGAGAAGGCGCTGCGGGAGTTCCCCGCGGTGCGGCTGACCGCCAGGACCAACCGCGAATTCATGCGGCACGCAACGCGATACCTCGCCGGGCAGGGCATCAGGCAGTACCTCGACATCGGGACGGGCATCCCCACCGAGCCCAACCTGCACCAGGTCGCGCAGGAGCTGGCCCCGGAGTCGCGGGTGGTGTACGTGGACAACGACCCGATCGTGCTCGCGCACGCCAGGGCACTGCTGGTCGGCACGCCCGAGGGCCGCACCGCCTACATCCAGGCCGACGCCGCCGACCCGCCGTCCATCCTGGGAAAGCTGGCGGACACCCTCGATCTCACCCAGCCGGTGGCGGTCTCGCTGATGGCGACGCTGCACTTCGTCCCCGGTGACGTCTACGAGCACGTGCGCGCCTTCCTTGCCCCGCTCGCCTCCGGCTCCTACCTCGCCATGTCCCACGTCACCACCGAGTTCGACGACGGCCCCGACGATCCCGATGGCATGGCCAGGCTGCTGCAGGTCTACCAGGACCGCGGCATCCCGGTGCGGCCGCGGAGCCGGGCCGAGGTGGCGCGGTTCTTCGACGACCTGGAGCTGGTCGAGCCCGGCGTCGAGGTGATCCACCGCTGGCGCAACGAGGGCATCGCGCACCCGAAGAGCCACGACAAGGCGGTCTCGCTGTACGGGGCGGTCGGCCGCAAGCCCTAGCATTCGCGCCGTGGAGTTACGGCGCAGCCTCGGGGTGTTCGACGCGGTCGTGATCGGCCTCGGCGCGATGATCGGGGCGGGCATCTTCGCCGCGCTCGCCCCCGCCGCGGCAGCCGCGGGTTCCTGGCTGCTGCTCGGGCTGGCGCTGGCGGCCGCGGTGGCCTACTGCAACGCGACCTCGTCGGCGCGGCTGGCCGCGCGCTACCCGGAGTCCGGCGGCACCTACGTCTACGGCAGGGAGCGGCTCGGCCCGTTCTGGGGGTACCTGGCCGGCTGGGGCTTCGTGGTCGGGAAGACCGCCTCCTGCGCGGCCATGGCGCTCACCGCGGGCAGCTACCTCTGGCCGGAGCGGGCGCACGCCGTCGCGGTCGTCGCGGTGCTCGCGGTCGCCGCCGTGAACTATCGCGGGATCCAGAAGTCCGCGCTGCTGACCCGGGTGATCGTCGGCACCGTGCTCGCCGTGCTGACCGCGCTCGTCGCCTGCTCCGCCCCGGCGGCCGAATTCGACCGGTTCGCAACACCTTTCGACACCACCCCCTACGGCGTGCTGCAGGCCGCCGGGCTGCTGTTCTTCGCCTTCGCCGG
This sequence comes from Nocardia sp. NPDC057227, assembly GCF_042669725.1. Classification (NCBI taxonomy): domain Bacteria; kingdom Bacillati; phylum Actinomycetota; class Actinomycetes; order Mycobacteriales; family Nocardiaceae; genus Nocardia; species Nocardia sp. NPDC057227. Next base: position 23,143 of record NZ_JBHUXA010000038.1, read on the forward strand.
GTACGCCAGGATCGCGACGCTCGGCGCGGAGGTCCGCGATCCGGAGCGCACCATCCCGCGCGCCGTCCCGATCGCGCTCGGCGTCGCGCTGCTCGTCTACGTCGCCGTCGCGGTGGCCGCGCTCACCGTGCTCGGCCCCGCGCGGCTGGCGGAGGCGACGGCGCCACTCGCCGAGCTGGCGAGCGCCACCGGACTTCCCTGGTCGGCATCGGTGATCCGGCTGACCGCCGCGCTTGCCGCGCTCGGCGCGCTGCTCGCGCTGCTGCTCGGCGTCTCCCGCACCACCTACGCGATGGCCCGCGACCGGCACCTGCCGCCCGCGCTGGCCGCGGTCCACCCGCGCTACGAGGTCCCGCACCGCGCCGAACTGGCCGTCGCGGCCGTTGTCGCGGTGCTCGCCGCCTGCACCGACCTGCGCGGCGCCATCGGCTTCTCGTCCTTCGCGGTGCTGGCCTACTACGCCGTCGCCAACGCCGCCGCGCTGACCCTGCGCCCCGCCGCCCGGCTCGTCCCCGCGCTCGGCCTGATCGGCTGCGGCACCCTGGCCTTCGCCCTGCCGCCCGCCTCGATCGCGGCGGGCGCGGGCGTCCTCGCGCTCGGGGCGCTGGTCTACGCGATCCGGGTCAGATACTGACCCCGTAGTCGCGCGCGATCCCGGCCAGCCCGGAGGCGTACCCCTGGCCGATGGCGCGGAACTTCCACTCGGCGCCGTTGCGGTAGAGCTCGCCGAAGACCATCGCGGTCTCGGTGGAGGCGTCCTCGGAGAGGTCGTAGCGGGTCAGCTCGGCGCCGGTGGCCCGGTCGACCACCCGAATGAAGGCGTTGCGCACCTGGCCGAAGGACTGCTGCCTGGCGTCGGCGTCGTGAATGGAGACCGGGAAGAAGATGTTGGTGATGGTGGGCGGGGCGCCCGCCAGGTCGACGTTGATGGTCTCGTCGTCGCCCTCGCCCTCACCGGTGAGGTTGTCGCCGGTGTGCTCGATGCTGCCGTCCGGCGACCGCAGGTTGTTGTAGAAGATGAAGTGCTGGTCGGAGAGCACCTTGTGGTCGGCGCCGGTCGCGAGGGCGCTCGCGTCGAGGTCGAAGTCGACGCCGGTGGTGGACCGGACGTCCCAGCCGAGCCCGACCGCGACCGCGGTCAGATTCGGCGCCTGCTTCGACAACGACACATTGCCGCCCTTGGCCAGACTGACACTCATTCGCAAACCTCTCGCGTCGCGGGAAACTTCTCCCTTCCGACCTTAGCGGGGGTCGCGGCGAGCAGTCTCGCAGTTGGCCCGCACCGTCCTCACGAAGCCGGTGTGACCACACCGCTCAGTCCCCGAACGGGTACCTCGCACCGAGCGCGGCCCGATCACGCAGGAAGAAATTCGCCACGAGATCGTCCGCGACCCGCACGATCGTGTCGTACCCCTCCACCGCGGTGACCCACTCCGACGGCAGCGCGGACAGCCCGTGCGCGGCACCCAGCAGATTCCCCGCGACCGCGCCGGTGGAGTCGGAGTCACCGGAGTGGTTCACCGACAGCAGCAGCGCACCGCGCACATCACCGGTCCGCGCGGCGTACAGCGCGCAGTAGACAGCGATGGCGAGACATTCCTCGGCCACCCACCCCGCACCCACCTCCTCGACCCGCTCCGGGCTCGCCACCCCCGCGCTGTCGACGGCCCGTTCCAGCGCCTCCACGGTCTCCTGCGCACCGACCTGCCCGGACAGCTGCTCGATCGTGCCGTCCACCGCCGCCGGAAGGCCGACGCCCGCGAGCACCCGGTCAAGCACCGCCGCCAGCGCGCCAGCGGCGAAGTAGCCCGTCGGATGCCCGTGGGTCAGCTGAGCGCCGCGCGCGGCGAAGGCGAAAGCCATATCGGAGCCGAATCCGGCGAGGCCGAACGGAGCCGAGCGCATGACCGTTCCGCAGCCCTTCGAGTCCGGATTCACCGGCCCCGGCTTGCCGACCCGATGCGGTGGGCGCAGCGCCGCCCGCTGCCGCTCCAGGCCGCTCAGGCAGGCATTTCCCGGTGCCCGGACCGCGTACAGGAACTCATGCCCCGCCAGCCAGCTGTCGTTCCCTGCGGCGGGTTCGCGGTGCCGCTGGGTCCGCAGCCAGCGCAGATACGCGTCGCGGAGCGCGGGGGCCGGATCCGTTCCCGGTCGCCAACGCAGCAGAGCCTCGGCCGTGAACAGCGTCATCTGCGTATCGTCGGTGACTTCCTGCGGTGCCTCGCGGGACGAAAGGAAATCGGTCAGCCCGGCCGGCCCGCACCGGTAGCGAATCTCGGCCAGATCCCAGAACTCGATCGGTGCGCCGAGCGCGTCACCCACCGCTCCACCCAGCAGAGATCCCCGCACCCGATCCCTGATCGTCACCTCGGTCACAAGCCGATCATTCCAGGTCGAAGGGCGATTTGGTCCCCGCCGACACATCCGATAATCTTGCTGGGCACACCGGTCCGGGTGGCGGAATGGCAGACGCGCTAGCTTGAGGTGCTAGTGCCCGTATAGGGCGTGGGGGTTCAAGTCCCCCTCCGGACACGTTCAGTAACCACACAGGGCGAGATCGAGACCGTCGCCCTGTGGTGTTCATGCTGGTAGATGACTTCCAACTCGAATGCCCGGTACAGGGCTTCTTTGTCTTCCGGCTCTCCTTCTCGTAGCACGGTGCGGATGTCGCCGAGCGCCTCGATCAGCTTGCGAATCTCCGTCGCGGTCAGCGTCACCGGTTTCGGTATCTGCTGAAGTTCGGCCTCGAGGGTGGCTTTCTCGGCATGGGCTTGATTCATTGCCGTGACCAGGCTGTGCGGGTTGACGCCTGCTTCGATCGCGGCGAGATGGCGTTGGACGCTGGTCTCGGCCGCGCGAAGGCGTCGCTGCAGGTGTTCGCGGTGGACGTCGTGGGCATCGTGCTGGGAGGCCACGATGGTCGCGACGGTGGCGTCGAGGTTCTCGCGGTCGAACAGGGTGGCCAGCCAGCCATCGATCGCGGGTACCAGGCGGTCCTCTCGCAGATTCACGGTAGGCGGATGCTCGGCCGCTGCTGGGCTGCCGGGGGCGAGGTCTCTGGCACGGCATCGGTAGTAGATGACCTCGCGCACCGCCTGGGGTTGCATCCGGCGCTGGCATCCCGAGCAGCGGATGCGACTGCGGAGCTGGTAGGCGCGCTTGCTGCGGGCGACGCGCGGAGCTGCTTGCGCATCAGACTGGTTCACGCGACGTCGGCGGGCGAGCTGGGCTTCGGTGAACTCGGCGACCGAGATGATCGCGGGGTGCGCCGGTGTGCGTGATCGCACGATGCGGTCGGGTTCGGAGCGCCGGAAACGGACCGTGGTGCCGGCGGCGACGTCGTCGGGATCGAGCAATTCCTCGTGTTTGCGCCATCGCCCGAACACCGCGTAGCCGGTGTAGCGGGGATTGTTGAGAATCGCGAGGACGGTCGTGGCCTGCCACCCGTCCTGCGCGCGATGGCGATTCTGGTCCGGCCGGTGCGCCGAAGGACACGGGATCCCGTCGCGGTTGAGCACGTCGGCGATGGTGCGCACACTCGCCCCGTCGACGTAGGCGCGGAAGATACGCCGCACGACCGCGGCTGCCTGTGCGTCGACGACAAGGACGCGTAGTCGAAGCCCGTCGGAGGCGCGGTTGGGGTTGGGGTGTGGTGGCCCGTCGACGACGACGTAGCCGTAGGGCGCCCGGCCGCCTTGGTGGCGGCCTTCGTTGAGGACCTGGGCGTCCATGCTGGCGCGAGTGCGCTGCTGGACGTGCTGGCGTTCGGATTCCGAGAGCCCGCCCAGCATGCTCATCATCAGGCCGTGGGTGACGTTGCGGGCATCGTAGCGGCCACCGAGTTCGGGAACCCAGACCTCGACCCCGTGGGCGTTCAATCGCGGTGCCACCAGACTGAACTGGTTGCCGAACCAGCAGCGGGTGCCCTCGCCCACCACGATCGCGTTCCAAGCACGGTTCGGCTTCTTCATCTCCTCGAGCAGGCGGGCAGCCTCACGACGGCGATGCCAGGGCACGGACCGCGACTGCCCGACGTCGAAATACGAGCCGACGATATCGGAGCCCGGGACGAACTTCTCGGCGTTGCCGCGCTGCCACTGATACGACGTCTCAGGATCCTGATTGTCCTCCGTCGAGCACCGACCATAGAAGGCGAAACGTACGCCCGGGTCCGGAGATTCGTCCTCGGTCTCGATCCCGAGGAGTTCATCGAGTACCGCCCATTCGTCGATCTCGGGTGCTGTCACTGCCTGTCTGTCCTGTCCTCTGTATCGCGGCCTGTTCGCCCACGTGCCGCTGTAGTGGTGCCCCGTTTCCTGGTGTCCGAGATCCGCTTCGGCGGGCAGCCCGGACCTCGTTCGCGGTAACCGCTGATGGCGCGTATCGCTGGGAGGTGTGCGCTGTCTGGAACTGGGCTCTGCGTTGAGCCTGCTGCGCGTGCTCGACGCAAAAGCATTCGCAATAGCACTCTAGCTGCGGAAACGGTGAGCTGCGGGGGAATTTTCGGCGTGACAACCTCAAGAGGGTCACGATGGCGCCGGGTGGAATCCTCGCGTCCGGAGCCTGAGCGAGACGCCGCGTTCACCGCAGTACGCCATCCCGCAGCGGCCGATTCAGGAGTTCGGCACTCGTTCGAAGCGTGCCCCGACGACGCAGGTGCAGAGAGACGAGCGGCATCAGGGCCTCGATTCTGACCGCCGCGGACTCTCCCCTACCAATTGAATCTCATGGCACTCCCCGACGCCACCATGGTTCGGCAGCGCAACGGATCCAGTCGCAAATCCAAGTAGCTCTGGCCGTCCCCGCACGCTCGGGGTCAAACCCTCGGTTCAGGCCGAATCCGGTCTCACGATTCCCTCCGGACCACGACCTTCCTTCGAAGACCCCCTGAACAAGCTTCCTTGTGCACACGCCGTTACCACCGACTACAGGCCACGTGCGCACGCCTCTTCTGAGACGTGCTCGCCGCTGCCGCTGCAGTCAGCTCCGGATAAATGCGCACATGGCAATATCAATCTGCATGCGGGGGTGCGACGGAGACTCGGGCTCCATCGAAGTACCCCAAGCGGCTGCAGCCGACGCCCCGGAGCCAGCCTGCGACATCTGACCGGCCAGTGTGATCGCTGCCTGCGGTTGGCTCGTCGTACACTGCATTCTGATCTTGATACCGGCGATCGTGGAGGAGTTCCGTTGGCCCGCAGAGTCGTTGTAACCCTGGTGGACGACTACGACGGCACCTCAGCCGCCACCGAATCTGTCGCGTTCGCCCTCGACGGCGCAGCCTACGAGATCGACCTGTCCGAGAAGAACGCAAGCTCACTGCGCACCTTCCTCGGCCAGTGGATACCTCACGCACGGCGAGTCGGCAAAGCGCCCCACAGCAGAAACACTCAGCCTCGCATCACCGGCAGCCGTCGCCTCGATGTCGCTGCGATCCGAGCCTGGGCCAAGGACAACGGGCGCGATATCTCGACCCGAGGCCGGATCCCCACCGAAGTGGTCGAGGCGTACCGCGCGGCCACCGAGGCCTGACGGCAACCACCAGCGGCAAAGACCGTCCAGTTAAGCGTCACCCACGAGGCCCTTCGAAACGAGCGGCCTCGACCGCACCTTCGCCGAACGCTATCCGGCCGACGGGCGCCCGGCGCCGAGCGCTGCCGAACGGCTGCGCCAGGTCGTCGACGAGGCCGTCGCCACCGAGGCCGCCGGGCTCGACGTCTACGGCGTCGGCGAACACCACCGGGTCGACTTCGCCGCCTCCGCCCCCGCCGTCGTCCTCGCCGCCCTCGACGGGCTCTCGGGCGGCCGCGCCGAGCTCATGGCCGGGCGCGGCTCCTTCACCGAGTCGTTCCCGCTCTTCGGCTACGACCTGGCCGACTACGACCAGCTCTTCGACGAGAAACTCGCCCTCCTGCTGAAGCTCCGCGACGAGGAGCCGGTCACCTGGCAGGGCAAGTTCCGCGCCCCGCTGGACAAGGCGATCGTCTACCCGCGCACCGACAACCGCCCCCTCCCGGTCTGGATCGCCGTCGGCGGCAGCCCCGAATCCGTCGCCCGCGCCGGACTTCTCGGGCTTCCTCTGGCCATCGCCATCATCGGCGGCGAACCTGCCCGCTTCAAGCCGCTGGTCGACCTCTACCACCGCGCCCTCGCCGAGAGCGGGCACGAGAAGCAGCCTGTCGCGGTGCACGCGCACGGCTACATCGCCGACATCGACCTGCTCGGCACCAAGGTGGCCCCGCAACTGCGCTGAGTAGGCGAACCCGCCACGATTCTGCCCGTCAGCGACTACAGAGCCGATTGCCTGCCGGTAATTGAACCTGCGGGACTGCTGCACAGAAAGGTGGTCTGCCCCACCCCCGAGTTCTAACTCTGGATGCCAACCGAAAGGCTGACTCACGTGCCAAGCGCCTACCTCACCGAGTTCTCCAACCCGAGCGATCGCTCTGGTCCGGACGGGCCGACCCGCCAAGCAGACCCTGTCGAGTTCGGCATCCACCCAGGCATACTCTCGAAATGGCTCCGCTAAAGGTTGTCCCGTAAGTCCCGTAGGGCTGTCAAGGCCCGCATCGGATTCGAGGATCAGGCAGCGTGGGCGAGGTTGCCGCCGGGCGACTCCGGCCATCGCGACTGCCACTCCGTTGCCGCGCTGGCGGAAGTCACGCAGGATTCTCCAGCTCTTCATCCGCGCCAAGGCGTGCTCGACCCGTGCCCGGACCTGTCGGCGGGAGGCGTTGTTCTCCTGTTTCCAGGCCGGCAGTTCGCATTTCGGTGGCTAACGATGCGGGATAATCGCGGTCGTGCCCTGGTAGCCATCGTCGGCGATTATTGTCGCGTTGCGGCAGGCGTGAGCGGCGCCGGACTCGGCGTAAGCGCGGCAGTCGCTGCGGTTGCCCGGCAACGGCCACCCGAGCGCGACGACGAGTGCGGTGTCGGCATCGATGACGACCTGGTGATTGGTCGAGTACCGATAGTTCTTCGACTGCGCGGTGGTGCCCCGTTCGCGGGTCGGGATCAGGGTGCCGTCCACGATCAGCACCGCCCCGCGCGGGAAACGGGCCCGGGGCCGATGCGCCAGGGCGGGCCGAGGTCGCCGGTCACCCGGGCCGCCGCCGACTTCGAGATTCCGAATACTGCGGTGAGCTGGCGCTTGATCAGGTTCGTACGCCAGTAGCAGACCACCAGCAGGACCCGGTCCTCGAACCCGAGTGTCCAGGGCCGGCCCCGCAGCGGGCGGCCGGCGCCTTCACGCCGCAAGGCGGTGATCGGCCGGGCGAACTTGCGCGGTCGCAGCCCGCTGAACAGCTCCACCATCACCGGATCAGAGGCCGAGATCACCGCCACGACGGCAGACTACCGTTGCCACAACGAGTTACGGGACAGCCATTAGGGGGTAGCCGGGCCCCGCGTCTCACCGCGTACTATTTCCAGCCTATGAGCCCCGAGCGCACAGATTCTCGTAGTGGCAGCGACGCACCGATCACCACCAAGAGCGAGGACCATCTGTCCCGGGAGGTCTTCGCGACCCGAATTGCGCAACGCATCGCGCGGACAGGCACCGGCCCGAGCGTTGTGTTCGGCCTTGCCGGCCCCTGGGGTAGCGGCAAGACCTCGATGCTCAACATGATCATCGAAGTGCTGGAGGACATCACACCTTCGACCGTGACCTCAGCAGAGCAGTGGTCCGTCGCGCGCTTCACTCCGTGGGCAGCCTCCGATCTCGACTCTCTCGTCACCGAGTTCTACACCGCAATCGCATCCGCGCTGCCAAAGGAGGCAACTAGGGCACGCGACCTGCTTAAGGCGGCAACCCCGGCAGCGATGACGTTCACCAAGAAGCTGACAACCGCCATCGCTGAAAAGTATATGCCAGGAGTCGGCGACGCCATGGAGGCGGCCTCCGCGGTCCTAGCAGATCAGCGCGGCACGGTAGAGACTGCCGAGGATCCCTTCCAGGTGAGATTCGACAGAATCTCCGCTGCGATTCAGCAGGGCAAGACCACTGTTCTCGTCGTGGTAGATGACCTTGATCGGCTGCACACCGATGAACTCCTCGCGGTTATGAAAGCGGTGCGGCTGCTGGGGCGATTCCCCAATGTGCACTACCTGCTCGCTTACGACAAGACCACGGTGATCGACCTACTTATCTCTTCTGACCTCGCCCGAGACAACCGAACCCGCGCGCACCGGTACCTCGAGAAGATAGTCCAGTACCCGTTCGTGCTTCCTCCGATACAGCGCATCCACATCGAAGCGGAGCTGCGTCGCGAACTTGAGATGGTCGCGAATAATCTCGGGCTTGCCGTCGGCGCTCCTAGCGTCCAGTACGCGCTCGACTCGCTGGTCGACGTTATTCCAGACCCCGCCTCAATGACGTTGCGTAGCATCAAGCAACTCTGCCTCCAAACCGACGTGTTGTGCTCCCTGGTCGGCCCCGAAGAGGTAGACCTGTTCGATGCCGCCGTCATCACCTACATCCGCCTGAGCTACCCGGACCTGTACGACCAGATCCCGAGCTGGCAGCGCACATTGTTCGGCCCGATCGACAGCAACGGGAACACTCTCGAAAGCTGGATGAACCGTATCTGCATTGCCGTTCCATCTGCTAAGGCCGACGAGTTTGGCACCGCGATCTACCGGATGCTGCTTGCACTTTTCCCCAATTTGCCACACCGCATGGGTGCGACGTGGCCGCGACGATCGGCATATTGTCGAATTTCCGACCGAGACTACTTCGCCCGCTACTTCCAGTTCGCGCTGCCCGAAGGCGATGTGAGCGATTTGATGGTCCGAACGGCTTTCCAGGAACTCCTCGCCCGCGGTGAACTCGACGACACCTCACTCATCAGCGAGTCCCTGGACGGGTATCCACAAAAGCGCCTTCTCCTGCAGAAAATGATTCGCGCCCTCGATCTCGTCGAATCGTCAACATCCGAAGCCAGCGCTGCGGCTGCAACCTCCCTTACACGCCGCTTGGCACCCCGCCCGGGAACCCTCTACTCCGACTGGGGCACCCTGATCTTTGCACTCCTGAGGCACTCGGTAGCAACCGCCCCCACGGACGAGGAGGGCCGCCACGTTCTCAACACCTTCGGTAACGAGTTCGGACTTCACCAAGTCACTGGAATCTTGATCCACTACCGCCATCGAGAAGAGATCTGGACTGAACGGCTCGCGGCGGCCTCGCGCGACATCTGCGAGCAGGTCGTGCAGGCGTGCCTTCGCGACCTCCGCACACCGTCGGTCCCGATCGGGGAAGGACTGCTGTCCTTCGCACGCGTGCTCGACGACTCGATGTGGGCGCGGATCCGTGCAAGTCTTCAAGGCAGCGGAATCTCCCAACAGGACATCGCCGCTCGGTTCGTCGGCACCTCGCAATTGAACCCCTCGGAGACGCCAGTTCTGGATCACTTCTACGCCGAGCACTTCTCGAATATCGTCCCAGACGACGAACTGGACTTGGGTCAGTTCGACAATTCGGCTGTCATCAATCAGGCTGACCTGACAATTTCTGGCCGACAGGCATTCGCTGCCCACGCGGTCCGCAGCTAACTCCGTACCTCAAGTGGGCACGATGCCCTTCGCCAGTCATTTCACCTGGTTAATGCCGCCAGGTGGGTGAGGAAGCCTGGAAAGTGCTCGGCGGCTTCGTGGTCGCATCGCAGGCCTGTCGGCGAAGCCCAGCCAGCAGACCCAGTAGAACATACGCGGAGCAGATCTACGACTCGACTGGGCGAGCCTCCCGATTCAAGCGATTCGGCCTCAGCCGTCTCGGAACGGACATCACTGCGTCCTGAGCAGCGCCGCCAGAGCCACAGACCGCCATCAGCGGAGCACGCTCCGGGATCGGCAGTTCTCGGAACGACTCGTCTTCGACTCGGCCAACGATCACATCGAGCGAGTATTCGACAATCCGCTCGTTGATTGCCGCAGCCAGTTCACCGGCGTCGGGTCCATGGATCCGCTCCCGCACTACCCTGCCCTCCCAATCTTCGGCTTCCGATCCGAATAACAGCACCGTACGTGGACTGATCGGCATCGCGATTTCCACCGCGCTCCTGATGTCTCGAGGTTGGGTCGTGTACAGGTGAGTAATCCGGCGAATCTCAGGCCGCCGACGCCGCTTTTTCCTGACCGCTCGCTCAAGCTTGTGCTTGAACTCCTCCTCTGTCACTGCACATTCCGGCTGATGGTGAATCGCGTCGCCACTGGTGTTCAGGACGACCGCTTCGTCTCCGAGCAAGAAGATCGGACGGTCGATCGACACTAGATAGACGGGCCTGCCAAGCAGCTGGCGGGCGAGCTCGTCAGCCATCGGAATCATCAGGCCGATGTGCTCGTTCTGGTGAGGACTAAACTCGATACCGCGCAGATCGTCTTCGGTGATTCTGTCCGGGGTTGTGCCAGCGGCAACTGTCTTGCCGTACCAGTCGGCCAGCAGCTCATGCTCGCGGCGGCGTCGAGGACTGCGCGTCACCTGGATGGCAACGAACTCGCACAGGTGGATGAATTCCTCGTGGGAAAGGATCACGTCGGCGAAATAGGGGTTGTTGAGCCTTTTCAGCACGTCTGCGCCACGCTTCTCGATGACACTCAACATCTCCTCGACAGTCGAGTCGAGCTGTCCGTCGGTTGCGAGGAACGTGTAGAAGTCTTTGATCCCCAGATCCCGGGTGTTGCGGCGGCCCTCAGCACGGTCGTGCTTGGATTTCACCCAAACCTGCCCGTTGGAGTCTGCCCACTTCTGCAGTAGGAACCGCGGGATCACGTGGTGCCTGGATCCGACCTTCCCGAAGCGGTCTACAGTCCGGAACCACTCCTCGTCGAGTACTCTCATGATGTCATCTCACCATCCACGACCGACAAAAGCGCCCGATTTCCTGCGCCACCGGCACCGACTCGACATCATCGCGCCGAACGCGGAGCTTCAAGCGAGAACGACCAACATCAACCAGTTCGACGGAGTTGCCACTCGACCGGGTTCGGCTCGCGAGCCCCTCCGCGGTGCTGGATGCTCGCGTCCGCCGACAGAAGTTCGACCATATGGTTGCTGAGCAGGTAAGCAGCGGATGCATTGATCCACTGATAGTCGGGCCCGAGGTCAGCATTGCCGCGCTCAATTCGCTGCTTGTTCAACAGAACAGTCCAGAATACTGTATAGCCCTTCTCTACCAATCGAGACATTAGGTCTCGCCGCACGACGAGAGTTCCGAAATCGCTCATACCCGCAGTCGGGTCCTGGATCGCCATTCCCTCAGTGTCGGCCCACGCAAAGTCCTTGCCGTGCTGGAGATCGAGCAAGTCGCAAAGCATGCGACTCGGGACATAGCCAGTGGGTTCTGCGGTGCTGGCGCTCTCGCGTGAAGTACCCGTGCCTCCGTAGAAGGCTACCGGTTGATACAGGGACGCGGGCAATACAACATTCCCGCGCAGGGGCTCGATACTCCCGTCCGCAAGGTCCCAGTCCGGCGAACCGGGGTGAGCGGCAAGCAGTCTGTTGTGGATCTCGGCGTTGTCGGGCATCCAGCGTCCGTACCAGTCTTTGCCTACTGCCCACTTGCCAATCGACTCTGCTTCACCGACCCGCACCAGGTATCCGCGGATTTGCATCCACACGTCGAGGTTGTGTGCGCCCAACGCCGCGACCTCGGGCGGCAGAACCTGTGTCCAACTGCAATGCCGGATCAGCGACAACCATCTTTTACCGTCTAGCGCGGTCAGCGAAATAAGGTCGAGTGGGTCAGGTACGCCGTCGAGGTCAGCAGGATAAGCAAGAGGCGCCTCATCGGGAAACGAGGCATACACCGGGAGGAACCAGGACGGAGCCTCGCTCTTTTGATCTTCGAAACCGCCGGGCCGCAGAACTGTCGGATCGATATCTCGATACACGATCTGTTCCGGATATTCGTAGTCGAACGGTTGACTCTCCCTTTCCCATTTCTCTTTTATCTTGTAGTTATCGGTCAGCCGTCCGAGCGACTCGTAAAGTGCGATCCATTGATATTTCTTGCCGTACCGCTCGACATGATCATCACGGTCGCCACTGCGGCCAGCTTCGAGCTCTTTGAACTGCTCAGGAGTCCAACCGAGTTCGAGAATACGAGTGAATATGACGCGTTCAACCAGTCGGCAGAGTTCTTCGTGATCTGGAGTGTCGAAACTTTCGACTGCGGGTTCGAGGACGTATCTACCGAAGTCACCGAAGGCCCCCTCGATAGACTTCCACGTTGGATAATATCCGCTGGGCGGCTTGGTCATCGCTTCGATCTCGTGATGTGATCGCGCCTCGGTCGGCCATTCGGCCTTGTGAAGGGATTCCCAGCTCGGGCCGGACCAGCCATGATTGCGTGCCGCTGCGGCCACACGCCGAAGGTAGTCACGGGTCAGCAAATGTGCAGGCCACCTGTCCGCTATCAATTCTGTCGCTGCTTCGGCAGTTTCCAGTATCACTGCCGGCTCGCGTGAACGAAGCGCGAGCGCGCAGAGCGCTGCAGATAGGCGCTCGACGACATAAGGGTCGTTGCATCCGCGAAATCGTTTGACGGCGTCGGTGAATCCGGTTGGTCCCCTTTCGCCAATGCTTACAAGTGCTTTGGTTGCCCGATCACGGATTCGCCTATCCGGAGTGGTCAAGAACCAGGCGAAGATCAATGTCGCCAGGTGGGCGATCTCGGCGGGCAACGGCGTGGTGTCCAGTTCAAGTGTGCGGGGGTTCCACGCCCAGTCGAGGAGCGTGCTGACCGCGTGATCACCAGAGTTGCCGTCTGCGTTGACGAGCCACTCCGACCAAGTCGCGTCGCGGTCCGGCAGTGGGCATACGGACAGAAAGTTGTGAGCCCATTCCGCGTTGAGAGTGTGACCCGGTACGCAGGCAACTCGAATGATAGTCTCCCATACTCTGTCCGCTGACCCGTCACTGCCGATGATCTGCTCGGCGATGCGGGCGGTCCGAGCAGTGGTGTGCACCGGGTCCCGCAGAGCTAGTCCCTCGACAAAGGCATCAATGACGTCCCAGTCGGTGCGACCTTCCTCGTCTTTGAGCAAGTCGATGAGCTCTTCGTTCAGACGCTCCGGCACGATGACGGCAAGCGCTCCCAGGGTTCCACGTTCTTTCCAGCCTTCTTCTCCGAGTGAGGCATACCACGCGGACAGATCGGCGCGCGGGCGCTCAACCAGCAGTAGCGCCCGAGCGACGTCACCAAGGCGCTGGTATCCGAACATCAGTCGTTCATCGTGACGCTTGACAAGCACTCCCTCTCGCAGCAGTCCCTGAAGGAGGCTCTTGGACCACGCACGGAAGGGAAGAAGTGCGTCGGTGAGCTCTTTTACCGCCTCACGCTCGTACGGACCCGGTCCCAAAGTGGCAAGTTCTCTGACAACCCGCTGGGCGAGGGCGGTCTCTTCGTCGTAGTCGCAGCGCGTTTCCGCAGCCAATCGGCGATCGACGGCCTCAAGAAAGGCACTGCAGACCGTTGCTAGCCCTGCCGCACCGAGCGTGAATCGCGTCTGTCCGAGTGTGGCCAGAGCCTCACACGCGAGCTTGAGGAACAACGGATTGCCGTACTCGGGATTCAGCACAGGAAAGGTGAGCGCTTCGAGAGCATACTCGCGGGTGTACCGGATGATCGCTTCGCTCGTGGCCTCATCGAACCCGGTATGCTCGATCAATGGAAACCGGTGGAAATCTCCGATGACCGGGCGCAAGAACTCGGTGCGGCATGAGACCGCGAGGACGACGTGGTGGTGTCGGCGCACTGCACTGTCGAGAACTCGGAGTTCATCGGCCCATCGCTGAGCGTTCGCTCCCTCGTTGATTGCGTCGATCATCAGCATTGCGAAGTTGCTCGACGCTTGACCTGCTGCGTCGAAGACAGCCAGCACGTCATCGAGGCTGCCATCGAGTTGCACTAACTCTCCGATCTGCGCTAGCAGAGGTCTGGTATCGAAGTCCTGGCCGAGCACGACCAGCGTTGGCAGTCCCGCGGCGTTCCGGCGTTGTGCGACGTCGCAGAACAGGTGAGTCTTACCGACGCCGGACCGCCCAATAACAAGCAGCTGGCCGGTTCGCGCCGCTTCAGTCTCAGTTGACCGCATCAACGAGATCGCGGCCCACAGCGCCTCCTGCGTCCTGGTGACGGTGGTAAATAGGCTGGCAGCGATATCGGTGTAGTACCTGTGGTCGATGAGATGGCGATCACGCAGCAGGCTGTAAACCTCTGAAACTTCATCCGCGGCAAGCTCTAGCGTGCCCGCAGCTTCGGGCAGTCTACCCGTGGTTCTGGCTGCCTCCAGGAACTCTGTGAGTGCGACGGCGGTGGCCGACAAGGCAGCGATGCAATCGGCAAGCGGCGCTTCGAAGACCGCCTGATCTTCCTTTGGAGCAAGCCATCTTTCGGCTCCGGCCTTTCGTACCCCGGCTAGCGCTATCTGCACCTTGTTCACATAGTTTTCGCTACGCCCGAGACCGTCCAGTGCCCGAACCGGCTCGACGTCGACGTGCAACTTCGGACTGTAGCGACGGCCGACCTTCTCTATCACCTCGTCGATGCGCCGACCTAGGCTAGCTTCGGACAAGACTGCTGCGTCGAACCAGTACCGCACCCGGCCCGCATGCTCGGACTTCGTGAGCTCGACGAGCAACTCGTGAGCGCCCACGTAGATGAACTGGACGTCGCTACCGCGCTCCGCAGCGAGAGCCTTCCAAACACTTACCTTCTCAGTCCACCTCGTGGCAGCGGACTTTCTCGGTTTCGGGTCCGGCGAATCCCCTGCCGGCAAATCGTACGGCAGCACAACGTAGTACTTTCTCAACTGCGGTTCAGTGTCAAGGACGCGCTTGACAGACTTGTCGACCTGCGAAATCTCATCGGTGCCGAAAGCGAAAAGATACTTGGCCTGCCAGGCCCATACATCGCCATCGGGGAGCGTGCCCTTACCTTCCCGCCCACCATCAGGATTGCCGAACTTGCGAAAAATGGTCCCGTCGGGCCAGCTGACAAAACTGTCCCGGAGAACAATAGAGGCCAATTCCTCGAAGCCACCCGCGCGAGACGGCGGCGAACCCGCCGGCCGAATCGTGTGAAAATTGACGTCCGGCAACGCAAATCGACCACTAGTGGCCATTGGACCCGTCCACCTTCCTCGAAATTCGGTAGATGACCGTGACGATCTCGGCGAAGCCGTCGCTTCCCACTACACTATCGCAATAGCGCGCCGGACCCGCCGATGACGGAGCCGAGTACAGCTCCCCGCAGCAGTAGCGCGAGGTCGGGGCGCACTCGCGGGCGTCGCGCGGGTCAGATCGGCGTGGCGACGAACAGTTCGTCGTAGCGGTCATCGGTCCATATCCGCTCGTATCGTTGGCGCTCTCTGGCGCGCATTTCCTTCATGTGCGTGCCGATGCCGGTGCCGGTCAGGTGTGCGGTGATGGTCTGGTTGAGGCAGAGGTGCCCGAGGTGGTAGGCGAATTCGGCGATGGAGGCGCACGATTCGGCGGTGACTGGGCCACCGTGGATCGCGGCGTTGCGGATGCGTTTGAGGCGCCGCAGGTGGATGTCGAACCGGGCACCGTAGACGTCGAGCCGGGCGGTGACCGCGGTCCCGGACCCGAACAGCGCAGCCAGTTCGGCCAGTCCCCGGGACAGCCAATCGCGGTGGTGGATCTGCTGCAGCCGAGTGAGGTGCGGAATCGCCGCGCCGACGTCGAGGTAGTCGACACCGCCGGCGTAGGTCCACAGCTCGTCGCGGATATCTGCCAGATCGGCCGGAGGCGGCTCGGCTTCCGGAGCGGGGTCGGGTATCTCGTTGGTCGCCAACATCGCGAATTCGTCCAGGTAGGCGACGAGCTGGGCACGGCTGGTCGCTTTCTTGAAGTAGCAGCGCACGAAGTTCGACCAGTCGCTGCGCCCGCCGACGGCCCAAGCGTTGACATGTTCGATGGCGCGCACCGCAGCCATGACCATGGCTTCGGGCCCCTCGTCGTGAGCACGGTCCAGCGCGGTGCTCAATGTCAGGGCCGCGCTCAGTTGCTCGGCCTTGGCCCGGTCCAGCGGCTGAGAGGTGCTGTCGAGCAGCTCGATCCGCCTTGCGACACCGTCACCGGCAGGAGCCGAAACCGGCTGAGGGCGTGGCGTGCGGGGTGGCCATCCCGGCCAGGAGAGAAGCCGTCCGTCGACAAAGACCATGCGGCCCGCCAGCAGCTCCCAGGTACCGGGGTGGGGTTCGCCGACCTGCACCAGCGCTGCGACCAAGGTCGCCGCGACGCGGGATGCGAGATGGAGCTCGATCTGCGGCAACTGCACACGCGCATAGACCAGGTCGGGTTCATCGCTCCAGCGGCGTGGGCCGGTCGTGACCGAGGTGGGAAGATCGAGGACCTCCTGGGGCACGACGGTGAAGTTGCGTGCGTACTCGGGGTGCCCGACGCACGCGCCGAGCAGCTGAGCGCTGTAGAAGGTGACCTGGTCGTGGGTGGTCTCGAAGGTGTGCGGAACAGCCGGACCGAGGCGCAACCACACCACGCAATCGGTCTTCGGGGCCCGGTCGAGCAGCATCTTCTCGCACACTTGCGCGCGCTGCCACTCTGGTAGCGGTCCTGCCTCGGTGTCGAGGCCGGTGACTGCGGCGGAGTCGTGATGGTGCTCGGTCGAGCCGGGGTCTCCGCGCAGGACCCGCGCGAGCTCGCGCGCCAGCCCGAAGGTGCCGTCGATGTTCTGGCGCCGGGCTTCAGTGATGGCCCATAGCGTCTGGCGTAGGTACTCGATCCGTTCGACCGTGGTCCCCGGCTTCTGGCAGGCGCGCAGGAGGTCCTGCCACGCGGCTGTGATCACGTCATCGCAGGTCAGACGGTGGGCAAACGCGGCGGTGGCGGTACGCATCTCGGCGCGGACCTGTTCGCCGATTTCGATTTTCGTGCCGCCATCGTTTCGTGCCGTCTCGATGAACAGCGTGCCCGCCAGGTTCGCCACGACCCGATGCTCGGCCTCGATCGCGGTGCGCAGGACATTCCCGGTGGCGGTGTAGGCGAGCTGGAAGTCGCTGAGCATCGACTGCCAGTCGTTGTGCTGGATGGTGAGGAACTGGCGTTGGTCATCGAGCCAGGCGAGCAGTTCCGTAGCGGCGACCGGCAGAGTCATCGCTTCCACGTAAGTGGTGAAGCGCCGTTCCAGCACCGCGACCATCTCACCGCACCACAGCTGTGGCTCTTCGGCAGCTGTCACGCTCACCGTGTCCCGCGCGGTGGCTGCGCGAAGCCGGGCGTGACGGGCGAAGCCGCTCGGGGCCTCACCCCTTCGAGGAGCGTGGATCGTTGCCGGGCGCGATGGTGTCCTGGCGGCCGATGGTGCCGTCGAGGCGCCGGACCTGCAGTTCACCACCTCCGGCGTTGCCCAAGATCTCCCGGGCGCGATCGATGCCCGCGGACTGGGTGGGAACGACCGCGCTGGCCCGGTCGGCGCCGGGCGCCCGCACCTCCCAGTCGCCGTCGTCCCGCTTCTGAACGACCCGCTTGTTGGTCATGGCCCTCTCCGGTCTTCCCGGCCTCACCCGCGCCGGATCCTGTGGATGCGTGCCACTCGCGGGCCTCTGCCGGGCAGAGCCCGGCGAGCACCGGTCGCGCTTCGCTGCACACGTTCACGCTCCGGTCACGCCTCGGCGTTTACTACGAACCCTTTTCCGGCTCGCCCGCCCTCGCGGGACGGTAGCTACAAGCATAGATGTAGTAGCCGATACAAGGTAGCAATACCAGGGATAGTGGTTCGGCGTGTCCCACACCGAGTCGAGCGTGAATTGCTGCTCGTTGTCCGAGCCGATGGCGTAATCCCGCCGCGACCCAACGCCCCAATGGGCGTGGACGTGTCCCTCGGGGGACGCAGCCGCATCCGGGCAGCTCCTCGGCCACGAGGGCGGGCCGAGATGGAGCTGTCGCGGTTGTGGGGTCCGAAGGCACAGCGGAGCTGCGGATACACCGATCGCCGCGCTTTCGTCGTCGCCGTACGCGCTGGTAGGCGCTGCTGCCTCTGAAGTCCATCAACGCCAGTTCGGAGCCTCCCCTTCCGACCGGCGACTTCCTTCTCCCCCGAAAGGCGGCTGTGCCGTGCCTCATTCTTATCTCGCGCCTGACCCTCCCCGCGTGGTCTGTCGCCACTGCGCCGACGGCGACTTCCACCGCCTCGACGACCAGCCGGATCAGTGGCTGCGCCGCGGCTGCGAACGGACGATGCCGCGCTGCGACCGCTGTCACTCGCTGGGGCGAGCCCTGCTCGTGACAGCCGAGCAATACCGTCTCTGCCGCCCCTGCACCAGGACCATGGTCGGGTGCGCCTCGTGCCGCCGTCTGACCGATCCCGCGCTGCGGACCGACACCGGGGTGACCGTCTGCTCACGGTGCGCCGCCGCGTTCTTCGACGCCTGCTCCGAGTGCGGCCACTACACTGCCGCGAGCCGCTACGTCTCGGGCAACGAGCGCGCTTGCTCGCGCTGCGCCGCGAGCTACGCATCCTGCACTGGATGCGGCACGCTGCTGCGGCCGGGTCACGGGTGTGATCGGTGCCGGCGTGGGCCGTGGGTGTGGAACTACACCTACAAACCCGATCCCGTCTTCCACGGCGAGGGCCCGCTGTTCCTCGGGCTCGAACTCGAAATCATCGTCCCAGAAGACGATCACAGAGACTGCGTCGCCGAGGCCACCCGGCAGCTGGGCACGCTCGGTTACCTCAAGCGCGACTCCTCGATCCGGCCGAGCGGGTTCGAGCTAGTCACCCACCCCATGTCCTACCGGTACGCGATCGAACGGTTCCCGTGGCTATTGCTCGACGAGCTCGACGCTCGCGGGTGTGAGACCGATTCCAGTGTCGGGCTGCACGTGCACGCCAGCCGCGCCGGGTTCGACTCCCCCGCCCACATCTACCGGTGGCTGAAGCTGCTGTACCGCAACGAATCCGCCGTCACCCGGCTGGCGCGCCGGCGCTCGCACTACGCCCCGTTCGACCACTTGGCGCGGGCCAAGGCTCGGGATACGGCGAAGTCGCATCAGCACGCACTCGGGCTGGACCGCCACCAGGCCATCAACGTCTACCCGCGCCACACCCTGGAACTGCGCGTGTTCGCCAGCTCGCTCGATCGCCAGAGCGTGCAGGCCGCGCTCGCGTTCACCGCGGCCTCGATCGACTACACCCGCTCCCTGCGTGTGACCGACATCCGGGCCGGGGCGTGGGAATGGCAGCGGTTCGCCGCCTGGGCCACTGCGCGCCCGGACTATGCCCCGCTGGTCGCGGAGATGGAGGAACTCGCATGTGCCTGCTGACCTACTACCCCGCCGGTGTCGCGCCGGATGCACTCACGCTGGCCTACGGGGCGGTCGCCAATCCGCACGGGCACGGCCACGCCGTGCTCACCGACACCGCGATCCTGACCGGGCACTCGATGACAGCCGAGACCGCGATCGCGCAGTTCCTCACCATCCGCAACCAGCATCCCGAGGGGCCGGCGTTGTTCCATTCCCGCTACGCCACCAAAGGCGAGCGCGGCCTCGGCAACTGCCACCCGTTCTACCTCGGCAGCGACCGCCGAACAGTGCTCGCACACAACGGAACCCTGCCCCGGCGAGTGCACCCGTCCGCCTACGATCCCCGCTCGGACACCCGCATTGCCGCCGAGGACTACCTACCCAGGTTGCCGTTCGGGTCGATCGACACCCACCGCGGCTACCGGGGGCTGACTCAATGGCTGGGCCGCAGCAAGCTGGTGATCCTCACCATAGACCCGGCCTACCGCCAGCAGGCCTATCTGTTCGGTGAGCAGGCCGGGCACTGGGAAGCCGGGGCCTGGCACTCCAACACCAGCTACATGCCCCCGCACCAGCGTTGGCCCCCTCGGTCTTCGCGCTACACCTGCGAGCACTGCTGGCACACCGACCTGCACCGCATCGGCCCGCACTGCGCCGACTGCGGCTGGTGCTTCGACTGCCGCCCCACCATCCCGGACTGCACCTGCCTGCCCCTGCGCGGGACCGTGGCCGGTAACCGCAGAACCGGTCCGGGTCGGCACCGCCGTGCCGCGCTGCCCGCGCCGACTTCCTGACCCACCTCCGTCCCCCGAAGAGCCTCGCACTCCGCCCCTTCCGGCGGAGCGCGGGCTCTTCCTGTCCTGTCCGAAAGGCAGGTGCCATGACCATGCCCACCACCACATTGGCCGAGTCGTGTGAGCAGTGCGAGGACCCGATCCCGTTGCTTGCCGGTCCGGTCGTCACGATCGAGGGCGAGCGGCTGTGCCCGCGGTGCGCCGCCGAGGTGCCGCGCTGCGACGAGTGCGCGGTTCGTGCCCGCGACCGGGCCCTGACCGTGCACGACACCTCGCGGTGCACCGAATGCCGCATCGGCTGGACGCAGTGCGGTGACTGCGACCGCTACAGCCGCGAGACCACCGCGATCATCGGCGGTAGCGACGTGTGCGAGAGCTGCGCCGAGAACTACACCCGCTGCGACGACTGCGGTGACCGCGCCGCCGTCACCGTCACCGTCGAGGGGGACCGCGGGGTCTGCGAGCCGTGCGAGCGCGAGGACTACCACCCCTGCGCGGACTGCTCGACGCTGATCCGCGACAGCTATACCTACTGCGACGACTGCGCCGACACCTCGACCGGCCACGCCGGCATCCACACCTGGGACTACAAGCCGACCCCGGTCTTCCACGGCCGGGGCCCGCTGTTCCTGGGCCTGGAACTGGAACTGAAGCTGCCTCGCGGGGTGCTGAGCGAGGCGGCCGATACCGCGATCAAGCACCTCGGCGGGCTCGGCTACCTCAAGGAGGACGGCTCGATCAGCCCCTGGGGGTTCGAGCTCGTCACCCACCCCATGTCCCCGGAGTTCGCGCGCGAGGAGTTCCCGTGGGGGTTGCTGACCCGGCTACGACTGCTTGGCGCCTACACCGACGACACCGTCGGCATCCACGTCCACCTCTCCCGGGCCGGGTTCTCCTCCCCGGCGCACGCCTACCGGTGGCTGAAGTTCGTTTATCGCAACGAGGCCCCGGTGACCACCCTGGCCCGGCGCCGGCACAGCCAGTGGGCCGAGTTCACTCCAGCCGCCCGTGCCCGCGCGGTCACCGACGCCAAAGGTCTCCGCGACCCTGACCACTACATCCCCCGATACCAGGCGGTCAACGTCCAACCGGCCGAGACCTTCGAGCTGCGGATCTTCGCCAGCTCGGTCAAGCCCCAGCAGGTCAAGGCCGCGCTCGGGTTCGCCGCGGCCTCGGTCGAGTACACGCGCGAACTGTCCGCGGCGCAGATCGCGCGCCGCCGCGGCTGGGAATGGGCTGCGTTCACCGCCTGGGTCGCCAACCGCCGCCCCGACTACTCCGCCCTCTACAGCGAAATGGAGGCCCTGCAGTGTGCATCCTGACCTTCCTCAAACCCGGCGCCCTCCCCGACGTCGACGCCCTCGCCAACGGCGCCGCCGCCAACCCCCACGGGCACGGCTACGCGATCGTCACCGGCACCACGATCACCGTCGGGCACGGAATGGACGCCATCGCGATGATCGCCGAGTTCGCCACCGTCCGCACCCGCCACCCCGGCGGCCCGGCGCTGTTCCACTCCCGCTACGCCACCCACGGCCTCCGCGTCACCGACAACTGCCACCCTTTCCTCCTCGGCGGCGATCCCCGTACGGTGCTCGCCCACAACGGGATCCTGCCCGCCACCGTGCACCCCGCGATCGGCGACGACCGCTCCGACACCCGCATCGCGGCCGAGGACTACCTCCCCACCCAGCCGTTCGGGTCGCTGGATTCCTGGGCTGGGCGCGAGCGGCTAGAGCGGTGGCTGGGCAGCGACAAACTGGTGCTGCTCACCGTCGACCCCGCCTACAAACACTCCGCCTACCTGTTCAACGAACAGCACGGGATCTGGGACGGCGGGGCCTGGTACTCCAACTCCGGCTACCTGCCCGAGACCTACCGCGGTTTCGCTGCCTTCGATCTTGGTGGCTGCGACAACTGCGGTGCATGGGTCGACGAGGACAACGCGCTGCTCGGCCCGCACTGCGCGATGTGCGGGTTCTGCCACGACTGGGGCCTGTTCTACCCCGAATGCGGGCACCGGCTGCTCGGCAGCCCCGACCACGACTTCGCTCACAACGAGCTGGAACGCACCTGACCCGCGGCACTCGACCGCGGTCATTCCTACT
Organism: Nocardia sp. NPDC057227; assembly: GCF_042669725.1. Taxonomy (NCBI): domain Bacteria; kingdom Bacillati; phylum Actinomycetota; class Actinomycetes; order Mycobacteriales; family Nocardiaceae; genus Nocardia; species Nocardia sp. NPDC057227. The sequence goes on from NZ_JBHUXA010000038.1 coordinate 45,330, forward strand.
TCTTCGAGGAGAACCTTCATGCCCGATCAGCTGTTCCGTTCTCCGGCGGCGCCGCCCGCAGCCACCGGCAACCCAGCGCTGCGGTTCGTTCGCCGCCTGCTTCCCGATCGGAGCACCGGCTCGCCGGTGACGGCACCGGCCGCGGCCGGGACCACCGCCCCCGGCGCGCCGATGGCGGTATCGGTGCTCGGTGCCGAGCTGCACCGGCTGAGCCACGCGGGCAGCCCGGCCACGATTCACACCCATAGCGGAAATCCGCACCCGCAGATGCGGGTCGAAGCCGTGCACCGCCGCTACGCGCGCCTTGCCGATGCCGGTGGGCACCAACTGCTGATGCCGCGGGCGTTCATGCACACCGTTGAGCCCTCGGCTGGCGGTGCGGCCGGTGGCCGCGGTGACTGACGAATCCGCTGCGTCCTACCTCGGGCAGCAAGCACGCCCACCGTCACCCCGCGTCCGGAAGGAATCGCGATGTCCACGACCGACCGAGCCGCTCACCACACGGCCACTCTCCGCGCCTCGTCGTCAGCGGGAATCCTCCGCCGCGTTGCCGTCCTGGACGAGCTGTTCGCAGGAGCGCTCGGCGGGATCTTCGAGCGGATGGAGTGGGCCGAGGAGGAGATCGTAGCGGCCCGCGCCCGCAATCCCCGGCGTGCCGATCGGATCCATCACAGCTTCTGCCTGCTCAACTCCCACCACGACCGCATGGCCACCGAGTTCGTCTACCGATCACACTGCCGAGAACTGCTCGACCGAGTCGCCACCGACCAGGACACCCGTCCCGCGACCGCCGCCGAGATCTGCTGCGCCATGCTGCAGATCAGTCTGTTCAGCCCACTGCGATCCTCCGCCGCCAGCCTTTACTTCCGTATGTGGCAAGCCGCCGGATTCCCCGAGATCCCGGAGATCACCGCGGCCAGCAGCAATCACGAGGCCCTGGAGAAGGACCGCATCGACGACCACGAACACTTCGCCCGCCGCAAGCTCGCTGTCCTGGACCGGCAACTCGGCGAAATCGTCTGCGCCGGTCAGCATCACGGTGAATCGGTCGACTGCACCTACTCTTCCCAGCCCCGCCAACCGGGCATGAGCGCTGCAAACTCGGCCTGATCCCCGAGCCCTTGCTCACCGCTCGGTGGCGGCCCGAGAACACCACTCGCTCACCGCGCGGCGACGTGCCCGGCAACCCCGCACGCTGCATCCCCGCGCCCACCCGAAGTCAACTCCAGGGAGTTCGTCATGTCCGCACCCGTACAGAACCTCACGCCCCTGTCTCGCACCGAGTTCACCCAGCTTAAAAACCAGGGTGCCGCTGGCGCCACCGCCGCGCTCGGTGAGGACACCGTGGCCGAGCGGTGGCGCGCCGCGCACACCGGCTGGCGCGGCCGGCACTGGGCCTTCCTCGCCGACGAGCACGGCGTACAGCGCCTGCACCCGATCAACGTCACCCGCGTCAACCGCTCGCAGGCCGCCACCGCCGCCTGAGAACCATCTCCGCCCGGAGAGGTTCCCGGCCGACCCGGCACTGCCACTTCTCGACACGGCCGCATCACCGACCTGGCGGTGCGGCCGTCCCCATTCCCTGACCAGGAGGCTCTGTGTCCACCACCGCGCTCACCATCGTCACCGACACCCCCGACACCGACACCGATTCCAACGACTCCGCGGTCACCGCCGCCGCGCCCGACTCCGACAGCACCCCTGTCACCGCCACGCCGGTGCGGGAGGCGGCCGAGCGGCTGGATCCGAATGATCTGGTGATCGCGGAGAACGTCCGCGTCAGCTTCGACCTCGACGATCACACCACCGATGCCGACTCGATCCGCACCTTCGGCGTGCGCGATCCGATCCTGGCCGAGCGCCAGCCCGACGGCAGCATCCACGTCATCAACGGGCAGATGCGCACCCTCATCGCCCGCGCGGTCGGACTCACGAGCGTGCCGGTCTGGGTGACCAACGCCGACACCGGTATCGATGACACCGAGCGCCGCATCGAGCGCACCCTGGTCCAGATCAACCTGAACGACCGCCGGACCCCGCTCACCGACGCCGACCGCGCCGCAGGCGTCGCGCTCATGCTCGACCTCGGCGCGACCCCCACTCGCGTCGCGGAAGGTCTGCAGCGCAAACGTTCCGAGATCCGAGCAGCCGCCGCGGTCGGGCGCTCGGCCACCGCACGCGGGCTGCTGAACTCCGGGCAGCACACCCTCGAACAGCTCGCCGTCATCGCCGACTACGAAGCCGCCGGCGACACCGACGCCGTGCACGCGCTCACCACCGCCGCGCACTACCAATTCGGGTACCAGGCCCGCCGCCTCGCCGCCGAGCGCGCCGAGACCCGCGCGCGCCTGCACGCCGCCCTGCCCTACGCCGCCTACGGATTCGGGATCCTGACCAGCGAACCCGACACCCGCAGCACCAAGGCAGCGTTCATCCCGGCCTCCGAGCTCACCACCAGCGAGGACCCGGTCGGCGAGGAACAGATCTATGCCGACCCGGCCCGCTGGGTGGTCTTCCTCCAGCGGGAGGAGGCCGCGCTGCTCGTCGACACCGACACCGGGGCCGACATCGAGCCCGCGACCGTGGACTGGGACACCGAGCACGACCCCGATACCACCCCGGCCGAGGGTTTGCGCCACGCGAGCACGGTCGCGTGGCGGGATCGGTGGACACCGGAGTTCTTCCTGCTCGTCGAGCAACTCGGCGACAGCGGGCTCTCCCTCGCCGCGGCATCGGAGGCGGCGGACGATCAGGTCCGCGCCGAGGCCGCGGCGGCGGCTGCTGCGCGGGAGCAGGCTCGTCAGGACAACCGGCGGGTGCGCCAGCTCAACCTGCGCGGGGTCGCGGCCAAGGAGCGACGTCAGGAGTTCCTGCGCGAGTACCTGCAGCGGCGCACCCCGCCCGCCCAGGCGGCCGGGTTCGTGGCCACCTACCTCGCCGAGGAGCTCGACGCGGCGGCGCTGCGGGAGGTGACCACGGCGCTCGGCGTGGACGGGTCGCGGCAGGCGTTGCTCGACACGATCGAGGCCGCGCCGGTGAACCGGACCTGGGTGATCGTGCTGGCGATGGTGCTCGCCACCCGCGAGGCCCCGATCGACAAGAGCTTCTGGCGGGTTCGCTCCGCCGCGATGACCCGCTATCTGCACCTGCTCGCCGAGCTCGCCGACGGTCTGCCCGCCGACAGCTCGATCGAGTTCGCGCTCACCGACGTCGACCGGGCCGCCGCCGGCGACGTCGACTACCGCGAGATCGACATCGACACCCTCGCGGCCTGAACAACAGCACCAGCAAGGCCGGGCGCGCGGCCCCCATACCCCGATGGGCGCGCGCCCGCCCCCTGTGGCCGCACCCCCCCCACCCCCCCCCCACCGCCCCGGGGCCGCGGCGGTTCTGCTCGTCACCACGCACCCGAAGGAGTCCATCGATGACCTACCCCGATCTGGGCAGCGTCCTGCTCCGCGTCCAAACCCGGGACGGACGGCGGGTCAGCCTCAGCACCGACGGCGCCCGTATCCGCATCCGGGTCCACAAGTCCATGCCCGCCGGCACTCCCGAGTGGTGGCTCGACTTCGAACCCGACGACGCCGACGTTCTCGCCGCCGCGCTGGCCACCCGTCACCACCCCCGCTGTACCCGCGGGCTGGCCCGCCGGCGCGCCGCACGCCGCGCCCGCCGCACCTGACCACCCTGCCGGAAGGAGTCCGTCGATGAACACCACTGATCAACCGCGCTGGAACGACAGGCAGACCGCCTACCTCGCCGATCCCGGCGCGCTGCTGGCCTCGGTCCCGGCCATGATCGGCTTCACCCCGGAACGCTCCCTGGTGATCGCGGTCCTGCGCGAACCCACCACCAGCACCTCACCGCCAGCGACGAACGGGGTGGCGCGCGTCGATGCGGTGGTCCGCTTCGAGCTGAACACCCCCGACGGCCACCCGGTGCCTGCCGACCTCGTCGCCGAGTGCATCACCGGCATCGACGGCCCGGGCCGGATCACGCAGATCATCGCCGTTGTCGTCGACGACCACACCGACCCGGTATCCGGACGGAATCGATGGCGGCCTCTGGTGACTGCGCTGGCCGGCCACTTCGAGACCGCGGGCACCGTGCTGGGCGCCGCCTACCTCCTGCCAGGCCTCGCAGCCGGCACCCCGTGGACCGATCTGCTCGATCCCGACCGTGCCGGGGCACTGGCCGATCCCGCTGACTCCCCGGTGGCGTTCGGGCACGTCCTAGCCGGAGTCCCCTTGCGCGGGTCCCGCGACGAGCTCACCGCTCTCATCGCCCTCGACCCGGAACTAGAGGCGGCGGTCGAGCACGAACTGACGCGAGCGAGCGGCGAAACCCACCAGCGATACATCGACGCCGCCTTGCATGGCACCGCGATCGACGCCGCCCGCGGCGAAGCCGAGTTCGTGCTCGCGCTGATCGACACGATGCGATCCGGTAGCGAGCCTTCACCTGACCAGCTGGCCCGTGTCGCAGTGGCGCTGCGCGACCGTGCGGTGCGCGATGTCATGTTCGCCCTCCCCGCCGCAATCCGCGCGCACACCGCCGAACGGCTCTGGACCCTGCTCACCCGCGCCACCACCGGCGCCGAGCGCGCGGACGCGGCGACTCTGCTCGGGTTCACCGCCTACCTGCGCGGAGATGGCCCATTCGCCGGGATCGCTTTCGATGCCGCGATCGACGCCCTGCCCGGGCACCCAATGGCGGTCCTGCTCGAGACCGCGCTGCGCTCCGGCACGCGTCCCACCCAGCTGCGCCGCCTGATCCGAACCGGTCACGAATCCGCCACCGACCTCGGCCTGGACCTCGACGACCAGGAACACCCAGCAACAGGACCCGGCCCGGCAGACCCTCACTAGCCGGGTGCTGTACCTCGCCAATCCCAACAGCGAGGCAGCACGCGCGGCGATGACGGCCGGGTCGCTCGGATGTCTGGACACCCCGCGCCAGAGCCAGCTACCCGACACGGTCACGTGGGCGGCAGACAACGGATGCTTCGCCGCCGGGACCGAATTCGACATCGACCGCTGGTTCGGGTGGCTGGAACGCCGCGCAGCGCATGCACCACGCTGTCTGTTCGCTACCGCACCCGACATCCTCGCCGACGCGGCCGCGACCATCACCCGGTCGTCGCACTGGCTCGCGCGCATTCGCGACCTCGGCTACCTCACCGCCCTCGTCGCCCAGGACGGGCTCGAACACCTCGACATCCCATGGCGCGACTTCGACGTGCTGTTCATCGGCGGCACCACCAGCTGGAAACTCGGCCCGGCGGCCGCCGACCTCATCGCCGAAGCCCAGCGCCGTGACCGCTGGGTGCACATGGGCCGGGTGAACACCCGTCGGCGGCTGCGCTACGCCCACGCCCTCGGTGTCGACTCCGTGGACGGCACCTGCCTCACCTACGCCCCCGACGTCAACCTGCACCGGCTGCTGAGCTGGCTCGCCGAGATCGAGCACCAGCCTGCCCTCTTCTCCCTCGCCACCGCCGGCTGACGCCACGGACCGCAAGGACTCGATCGCGCGCCGGACCACCCAACCCTCAACCAGAGGTTTATCCCCAGCCTTCTCCACACCTGTGAAAGGAGCCCGATATGCCCGGTGACACCTCCCTGACGGCGATAGGTCATGTTGACTGCACTAACTCATCGATCTGATCGAATATTGTTGCAGTACCTGCTGTTTCGGGCGCCAAGCGGCTGTGGCAGGTTCTTCGCTCGTGTCTATGGAGCGTTGGACTCTGCCCGAGGGTCGTGATGTGTCGGGTCTGGTTGTGCCGCAGATTGGTTCGGTGTTGGCGAACGGTGATCGTGGCGAGCCAGCGCGCCTAGTGGATGCCGCCGGTGCCACCGATGAGCACGTGGCGCAGTTCGTGCGGCATCTGGTGGCGTGTGACTACAGCCCGGCGACGGTGCGGTCCTATCTGCTGAGCCTGCTGCGATGGCTGCGGTTCCTGTCCGCGGTCGAGGTCGGCTGGGATCAGGCCGCTCGCCACGATGTGCGCGATTTCGTGTTGTGGCTCCGCTCGGCGCCGAATCCGCAGCGGCGGACACAGCGTGTCGATGGCAGTATCGCGGGGTCGGTGAATCCGGTGACCGGGAAGGCAAGTCTGTCGCTGGGGTATGCCAGCGCGACGATCAACCATTCGCTGTCGGCTGTGCGGATGTTCTACGACTACCACCTGCTCACCGGGGCAGGTCCGGTGGTGAACCCGGTCCCCCAGCAGCGTGCCCGGGTCGGTGCCGACCGTCCGGGGTCGCATCGCAGCCCGATGGAACCGCCGTCGGCGGGTGGGCGGGCACCGTATCGGCAGCGGGCGCAGGTCAAGGCCCCGCGGGCATTGCCCGATGCGGTGTTCAACGAGTTCTTCGCGGTCCTGCCGAGCAACCGGGATCGCGCGATCGTCGCGCTGGGAGCTGGTGCCGGGCCGCGCGCCAGTGAGCTGCTGGGGATGCGGATCGCCGATCTCGACGTCGGGCGGGGCTTGGTCGCGCTGGTCGGCAAAGGTCACGGCGAGCGAGAATGGATTCCGGCGCCGCCGGATGCGTTCTTGTGGCTTGCGGCGTATCTGGCCGAGCTCGGCGACATCGACCTCGCGCCTGAATCGCTGGTGTGGTGGACGGTGCGGGGGCGGCAGCGACCGTTGACGTACTGGGCGCTGCGCCAGGTCCTGGGTCGCGCCAATGCGCACCTGGGCGCGAACGTGACCTTCCACGATCTGCGCCATACCTACGCGATGCGGCTGCTCGATGATCCGAACCTGCTGATCACCGACGTCCAGCGGCTGATGCGTCACCGGTCGCTGACCTCGACCCAGATCTACGCTCGCGCTCGTATCGATGATCTCGTGGCCAAGATGCGCGAGCACTACGCCCGCCCCGCTCCCGCCGCACCGTCGCCGGATCCCGGCTACGACCCCGCGGCCATGGCGGTGCTGTTCCCGGGCATGCAGTGACCGGCCCGCTTTCGTTCTACGAGCACCCGATCACCTCCGCGCACCGCGCCGAGCTGTGGAACCAGGCATTGGAGCTGCTCTCGGCGCGGCTGCCGCCGAGCCTGAGCCGGCTGGATCCAGTGACCCGCTACACCCGGGCGCTGCAGGATTGGTTCGACTGGATCGACACGATCCCGGGCGCGACCTATCAGGCCCGCTGGATCGCCAGCGGCGCCGACACCGACGCGGCGACCTGGCTCGACGCGCGCTCAGCCAACCACCACGAGCGCGACCGCTTCGCCCGCGCGCTGGAGGCCATGATCGTCTGCGGGGCGATCCGGCCCGGTTACCGGTTCCTGCTCACCCTGCGCAGCAAGCGGCTGTGGGCCACCTGGCGCGAGGAACACGAGACCACAGTGTTCGCCGAGCTGGCCCGCCACGCCGAAGAGCTCGCGCGTTCACACTGGGCGGTGGGTGCGACGCTGCTCGACTTCGTCCGGATCTGCATCCGCACCGGCAAACCGCTGGCGGCGTTGACCGTCGAGGATCTACTCGACTACCGGGCCGCGGTGATCGAGGTGAAGGGCCCGAACAACTCGATCTCGTGCGCGAGCGCCTACCACTGCGGCCGCGCGGCCGGGCTCTTCACCGACGGGCCCGCGGAGTTCACCGCGGTGCTGACCGCCACCCAGCGCAGCCCCGCCGAGATCGTGAACCAGTATCCGATCACCAACCCCGCGATGCGGATCCTGCTGCGCGAGTATCTGACCGAGCGGCGCCCGGACATGGACTACGTCTCCTTCAGCCAGCTCGCCCACCGGCTGTGTCAGCTGTTCTGGTGCGACATCGAAGCCCACCACCCCGACATCGCCGACCACCGCCTGGACCGCGCGGTGATCGAGGCGTGGAAGCAACGGCTGATGACTCTGCCCGACGGAGCACTACGCAAGCGCCCCGGCGAAATCCTGCTGGCGGTGCGCTGCTTCTACCTCGACCTCAACCACTGGGCCAACGACGCCCCGCACCGCTGGGCCCAGTGGGCGGCACCGAGCCCGGTCACCCGCCAGGACGCCCGGGTCAACCCCCGCGAGCGCCGCCGCGAAACCGCGCGGATCCACGCCCGCACCCGCGAGCTCGCACCCCAGCTCCCGAAGCTGATCGCCTCCACCCGCCGCCACCTCGACCACTGCACCGAACTGCTCCGCCTGGCCCGCGCCACCGAACCCGGCGCGAGCTTCACCCTCGACGACCACCTCTACTCCCGCCCGACCGAGCGGCCCGGTTCGGCCCGGCGACCGGCGCTACGCGCCGAAGACGAATCGCTGCTGGCCCCGCACAGCCTCGAGCATCAGGCGTTCTGGTGCTGGGCGATGGTGGAGGTACTGCGCCACACAGGGATCCGAATCGAGGAGCTGCTCGAGCTGACCCACCACTCGATCCAGCCCTACCGCCAACCCGGCGGCACGATCGTCCCGTTGCTGCAGATCGCACCGTCCAAGACCGACGCCGAGCGCGTCATCCCCGCCGGCCCCGAACTGGCCTCGGTGCTCGCACAGATCATCGCCCGCATCACCACCACCGATGGCGCGATCCCGATCGTGATCCGCCACGACGAGCACGAACGGTGCTGGAGCGAGCCGATGCCGTACCTGTTCCAGTACCGCCTGGCCTGGCGGGCGCGGGCATTCAACTCCACCACCCTGCGCGAATACCTCGCCACCGCCCTCACCCGAGCCGGCTTCCGGGCCCGGCTCACCCCGCACGACTTCCGGCGACTGTTCGCCACCGACGCCGTCAACGGCGGGCTACCCGTCCACATCGCCGCCCAGCTACTCGGCCACCACAACCTCGACACCACCATGGGCTACACCGCCATCTACCCCGACGAGGTCTTCACCCGCTACCAGCAATTCCTCACCCGCCGCCGCGCCGAACGCCCCACCGAGGAATACCGCACCCCCACCACAGCCGAACTGGCCGGCTTCGCCTCCCACTTCGGCGCCCGACGAATCGAGCTCGGCAACTGCGTGCGCCCCTACTCCACCCCCTGCGTCCACGAACATGCCTGCCTACGCTGCCCGTTTCAGCAGATCGACCCCGACCAGCTCCCGCGCCTGGAACAAATCCGCGCCGACATCACCGTCCGTATCGACACCGCCCGGACCCGGCAATGGCTCGGCGACATCGATCAGCTCAGCACCACGCTGACCCATCTCGACGCCAAACGCGACCAACTGCTGACCCTGCTCGCTCATCCCGGGCCGGCCCTCACCCTGCCCGCACCGACCACCTGAAACGACATCTGCTCGCCCCGAACAGGAGACGACCATGGCTACCGGCCCCTCGATCACCGTCCACGGAAACCTCACCGCCCCGCCCGAACTGCGCTTCACTGCTGAAGGCACCGCTTTCGCGACCATGACCGTCGCTTCCACCCCCCGCTACTACGACCGCACCACCAGGGAATGGAAAGACGGCAATGCCCTGTTCCTGCGATGCCACGCCTGGCGCGCCCTCGCCGTAAACGCCGCCGAAAGCCTCGATCGCGGCTCCCGCGTCATCGTCACCGGACGACTCACCCAACGCAACTACCAAACCCGTGACGGCGACAACCGCACCACCGTTGAACTCGACCTCGACGACATCGGCTCATCCCTGCTGATGGCCACCGCCACCCTCACCCGCACCAGTGGCCGCACTACCGGCCCTGGCGGCCCCACCAGCGTCGGCGCCGATCACCAGGCAGACTGAGTACACCGAATACCAGCCAACCGCCCGCCGCACTCACCAACCTCTCCAGCTCCTGGCGCCACGCGCTAATGTGACCCGCGCCGCCGCCCCAGCTCCGGTTGCACCACGGGAGGGCAGATAGCAACGGCTTCCCGCAGCGGAGGCGCATCTGCAGCCTGCCAACGCCTGACAGGGTCAGGCGAAACCGACGACAGCGCCAACTGTCAGCTGTTCGACCGACACGTGCCGGACGAGATTCGATGCGATAATGGCGCCATGTCAGGCAAGGCGTGGGGTTGGGCGCTTTTCGCCCTCGGAGTAGTAACTGTCGGTGCGGGCACGGGGCTTTTTGTGTGGCTGGGACTGAGCAAAGGCGACCAGCTCGCCAGCATACTCAGCTTGTTCGTCGGCATCGCGGGGCTGGCAGCCTCGATAGCCGGCCTCGTCCTGGCACGCAAACCATCAGCAGTGCAGGCGATCACCGGATCCAGCATCAGCGGTAACGCCGAAGTCGTGCGTAACGTCGGCGGCAACTACACGCTGCGCCGCGCACCGTCCACCGCCGCGGCGCCGGTCCCCGGCACGACTTCCACGACGGCTCCGGTCGCGGCCGAGCAAACGATCACCGGCTCCGGAATCGGCGGCTCGGCACGCATCGTCGATGGCGTCACCGGCAACGTCGATATCAACGAGTGAAGTTCTTCGGCAAGCGCCGCCCTGGCTCGGCCGACCAGACCATCACCTCCAGCACCATCGGTGGACACGCGCTGGCGATCAGCGACGTGGCCGGTGACGTGCGGATCGGCCTCGACGACCGCCACTACCCATATTGGCTGCGCCCGTTCCCGCCATCGCAACAGCTCACGCGCCAGGACGCCGCCGCCCAGCCGGCGCTGGCACTGCATCCCCGCTACGCCGTCGTGCCACTGGTGGGCCGCGACACCGAACTCACCGACCTACAGCAATGGCTCGACACCCCGACCCCGTTGTCGGTCAGACTCGTCCACGCCGAAGGCGGCTACGGCAAGACCCGGGTAGCCGAACAACTGCGCCGAACCGTGCACGCGACCGAATGGATCGCCCAACGCGCAGTCCCCACAGTCGGCGATGTCGACAGATCGGCCACCATCACCCTGCCCAACGGTCGCGGTTTGCTCCTGATCGCCGATGACGCCCACCGCTGGTCCCGCGCGACCTTGGATAGCCTGGCGGTCAATCTCCATGCCTTCACCGAGCGCACCCCCGGCGTCCGGGTCCGGCTGCTGCTGCTGGCTCGCACGACCGAACCCTGGTGGCCGGTGCTGGCCACCACCCTTCGGGACTGGGGAGTCCCCGAATCGGTGATGCCGCTGACCTCGCTGAACATCAGCCTCGGCCGCAACTCCGTCTTCGATACAGCGATCACCGCGTTCCGCGCCGCTCTGCGCCCACCACCCCCGCCTCAGCTACGGCCTCCCGACCCCTCCTACTACCGGGTCGCGCTGAATCTGGACCAGCCTCGCTTCGCGTCCGTGCTCGCGCTGCACATGACCGCGCTGGCCATCGTCCACGCCCTGCCCGAAAGGGCCGACCCCGGCAGCGTCTCGACCTACCTGCTCGATAACGAACACACCGAATGGACCAGACGCTTCGATGCCAGCGATGTCGCCACCGAGCCCCGAACCATGCAGCGACTGGTCTACCTCGCCACCCTCACTCGCGGACTACCCCGAGCACACGCACGCCAACTGCTCATCACCACCGGCCTGGCCGCCGACCACGTCACCGCCACCACACTCATCGACGACCACGCCCGCCTCTACCCAGCGACCGAAACCGTCCTGAACCCCTTGCGCCCGGACATGCTCGGCGAAGACTTCCTCGCCCACTTGACACCCGGGCCAGCCGCCGCCACACCATCGGCCAGGTCCGACGACTGGGTGATCGAAGCTACCTTCCGTGCGCTCGACCATCCGCCGGGTGAAGCACCACCTACGTGGACGCGAGCGATCCTGTCCACCCTCATCGATGCCGCAAGCCGGTGGCCACATCTCGCCGTCGCGGTCCTATACCCGGTGCTCGAACGCGACCCGGCTCTTACCACACATGCCGACCTGGTCACCCTCGCGCGCCTCTCCCAGCTTCCGGATATCTCGCATGCCACCCTGCAGGCTCTCTACCACTACTTGTCTGCGGAATCCAATCGCGAAGCCGTGCTCGACGCGCTCGAGCTCGCGCTCCTCCCGATCCGCATCAACACCACCACCGACCCGCTCCAGCGAGCCGAGCTCTACCTCACCTACTGCCGACGCCTGCGCCGTGCAGGACGCCATCAACACGCCTATCTGGCAGCCGAACACGCTGTTACGTGCTACCGCGAACTCACCATCCATGAGCACACCCACCACTCCGACCTCGCCGACGCGCTGGACACCCTAGCCCGCCAACTCGGACTTGCTGGGCGTCAGCAGCAGGCGATCGCGCCCGCCACCGAATCGGTCCATATCTACCGCCAGCTCACCATCACCGACCCCGGCACCCACCAGCACAACCTCGCCCACGCGCTGAACACCCTGGCCCTCCGGCTCGCCCATGCCGGGTACCACCAGCAGTCGATCGAACCCGCCACCGAATCGGTCCATATCTACCGCCAGCTCACCGCCACCGACCCTGATGCCCACCGGCACAGTCTCGCGGCCGCGCTGAGCACCCTGGCTCAACGGCTCGGCCCAGCCGGGCGTCAGCAGCAGGCGATCGCGCCCGCTACCGAATCGGTCCATATCTACCGCCAGCTCACCACCACTGACCCCGGCACCCACCAGCACAACCTCGCCGATGCACTAACCGCTCTAGCCAAGCAGCTCGGCAAAGCCGGGCACCACCAGCAGGGGTTCGAGCCCGCTACCGAAGCGGTCCAGATCCACCGTCAGCTCATTGCCACCGACCCTGATGCCAACCAGCATTGTCTCGCCACCGCACTGGACACCCTAGCTTCCCGGCTCGAGGACGCCGGGGAATACCAGCAGGCGATCGAATCCGCCACCGAATCAGTCCAGATCCGCCGCCAGCTCACCGCCACCGACCCCGACGCCTACAGGGGCTACCTCGCCGACGCGCTGGATGCGCTGGCTCGCCGGCTCGGCCAAGACGGGAAATTCCAGCAGGCGATCGAATCCGCCACCGAATCGGTCCAGATCCGCCGCCAGCTCACCGCCACCGACCCTGATGCCCACCGGCACAGTCTCGCGGACGCGCTGAACACCCTAGCCTTCTGGCTCGGCAAAGCCAGGTTCCACCAGCAGGCGATCGAATCCGCCACGGAATCAGTCCGGATCTACCGCCAGCTCACCACCACCGACCCCGACACCCACCAGGACAACCTCGCCCACGCACTGAACACCCTGGCCCTCTGGCTCGGCAAAGCTGAGCACCACCAGCAGTCGATCGAAACCGCCACCGAATCGGTCCGAATCTATCGCCAGCTCAAGACCACCGATCCCAACGCCTACCAGCGCTACCTGGCCGACGCGCTGCACATCCTGGCCCGACAGCTCGGCCAAGCCGGTCGATGGGGAGAGGCGGTGCCGTCCATGCTGGAATCGGTCGATCTATACCGCCAGATAGTACTAGTAGATGACTCCGCCCCCTCACAATTTTTCCTCGCTCAATCTCTCGTGGGATTAGCAGAGATTTCGGCAGCAACGAGGACACAGCTACACCGTGGTCTTGCGGCCGCCACCGAAGCAGTTGCTCTGCTCGAACCGCTCGTCGAGCAAGCACCCAACCGATACCAGCCGCTCCTCGTACACGCTCGTCGGTACCGCGGGCAATTGCTCGAACGAGAAGCCGTCGACTCGCACAACGACGGCCCAACGGCCGCAGAAGAGTGATCACTCGACATCGAAGCTCAGCCTCCGCGGCTGCGGGCCAGTCCCCGCCTTGGAAGCCGACCAGGTCGGCTTCGCCACCGACGCTGAAGAACTGACGAGGGCCGGAACCGCACCGCCACCGAACTCGAAGCCGACAACATAAGCCCATCCTTCAGACGTGTCAGTCGCCAGTGGCTCAAACCGCTCCACCTCCTAATGCAGATAAGCAATCTCGTGGACGACCCCTCCCTGCGATTCACCCCGCAGGGGCACGCGGTGGCCGAGTTCACCGTGGCCTCCACCCCGCGCTACTTCGACCGCCGCGCCAACGACTGGCGCGACGCCGAGCCGCTGTTCCTGCGCTGTGTCATCTGGCGCGACGCCGCGGAGAACCTCGCCGAATCGGTAGGTCGGGGGGCGCGGGTCATCGTCACCGGGCGGCTGCGCCAACGCCGGTGGAAGACCGACGACGGCCAGGACCGCACCACCACCGAACTCGAGGTCGACGAGGTAGGTCCCTCGCTTCGCCGGGCCACCGCCAAAGTCACCCGCACCACGCCACGCGGTGGCAGCGCCCGCGACTTCGTCAACTCCGGTGCCAGTGGCGAGGAGGCGTGGACCGGACAGGCAGCGAGCAGCAGCGCTGGAGCCGATTCCGGCTTCTGAATCCGGTTCTCGAGAGAGAGGAACCCAGACCCGGTTTGGCTGCGCGCCACTTCGGGCTGCGTCCGCTCGCCGTGTCGATGTCGTGACCCGGGGCAGCTGGTGCGGGGTCGTGCGGAGCCGTGGCCGGATCGGAGTGAGCGGGTGCTGTCGGGTCGGTGGGGAGGGCTGATCGTCCGGCCATCTGCCCCGCCTTCCCGAGTGCTACCAGCGCGGTCCCCCGCCACGGCTCCGGGCCCGCGCCCGGCCCCCACCGAATCCGCACCCGCGCGGCGACACAGCCACCCGCACCGGTCGAGTAGGTCATGCGCAGCGGATTCGGCGACGGCCTTCCGGCGCGTTCCCTCCCGCCGCGTCGGGCGCCCGCACCGGTCGGTCGCACTCAGGCGGGTCAGACGACCGGCCGCCCAGCCCCGCGCCGGGGTGCGTACTGCTGTGCGCGTTCCGGTGCGGGGCTTCGGCATTCCCCCATCCCAGAACAGGAATCGCGATGACCGCTGTCCTCAACACCCCCGACCCCACCGCCACCGATACCGATACCGGCGCGGTGTCGTCGGCGTTCGCCGACGCGCTCTGCGAGATCGAGTACCTCCTCGACACCGACCCCGCCCGCGCACGCCAGCGCTGGGCTCAAGTACTGGAACTGGCCAAGCCCGCCGAGCGGGAGTTCCTCGACCGCGCCGCCGAACTCTTCACCCGCGTGCCGTTCAAGACCGCCGCGCGTCGACTCGGGTGGATGGCCAAGAGCCGCCCCGAACTCCGCGAGCTGGTGATCGAGCTGACCGCGGACTCCGAGCCGGGGCTGTATCGGCCGCTGCTGCCCCAGCAGGCCGACACCTCGATCGAGGCAGCCGAGTGGGTGCGGCGCTCCATCCGCGACCAGCGTGGGCGCGACCGGCTCACCGCGACCCCGTCGAAGGCGACCGACGACGCCCGCCTCACCGCCGCCGCGATCACCGCACGCCGCGACCGCATCCCTGCCCCGGACTCCGGCACGGTGAGCTTGCGCCATCGTGCCCGCGACCGCCGTGTCACCGAGCGGCAAGCGACACTGTGGGCCGGCTACGCGGCTGAGCGGCTCTACGCCATCGACACCGAGCCCGACATCGACCGCACCCCGCCGGTGGGTGAGCCACGCAAGCGCGCGCACCAGGTGTGGGCGCACGTGCAAGCCGAGCTGTGGGAGCGCAGCTACTTCCTGCACACCGTCGCCAACTACACCGACACCGACCGAGACCTCCTCGACGCTGGCACCACATCGGGAACCCGCCGGAACGCGCCGGGCGGACGCCTTACCGAGCTCGACGCCCGAGCCAGCGCCTTCCTCGCCGAACACGACACCGCCCCCGACAGCGAGGGTGACCGGCCGCGGCGCAGTCGGCGCCCGCGCGCGCAGCGCACACCCTGGGTGCGGCAGGCGGACCAGATCCGTTTCGCCCAGCGACGCACCGGGCTCGCCGTGCCGAGCGACTACGACGAGCGGCGCCCCTACGGCGAGATCGACGAGCCCGAGGACACCTGGCAGGGCTCCGGGCTGGACTACGACCGCGCCGCGCTGCTCGGCTACCTCGGCTGGCCGTGCGTGGGCTGCTGGATCGACCGGCCCGTCATCGACCGCACCACCGTCCACCATCGTGACGGGGCGCCGGTCAGCGACGACGGGCTCTGCGACGTCTGCCGCGCCGACGGCCACCCCGGGATCCCACCGCTGCGCGGCGACTGGCGGCTCGGTGACTTCGTCGAGTCCCGCTGTGACCACATCGCCACCGCGCACCCGCGCCAAGTTCGCGCGATCCTCGACCGCATCCGCGCCGCCGCCGCCGGCAACGGCCCGACCTGGCGGCTCATCGCCCGGTGGATGGCGATGAACCTCGACCAGCCCGCGCGCCCGGCACGCACGCGCACCGGCAACGCACCGCGCCGAGCTCGGCACGCGAGCGCGCTCGGCGCCGGGCAGCGCACCGGCCGCTGCGACGCCTGCGCCCGCAACGGCATCATCCACGCCGACGGCTACTGCACCCCCTGCCGGATCATCCTCGGCCTCGTCCCCGCTCGCCCTCGGAAGGCGGCCTGACGCTCCTCCGCTCCTCCGGCCCGCCGCGGTGTCGACCTCCCGCGGCGGGCCGGACCACCACCCGTGGGGGGGGGGGCCCCCCGCAGCCCCCCCCCCCCCCCCCCCCCCCCCCCCCA
>NZ_JBHUXA010000039.1:0-40657 GCF_042669725.1 Nocardia sp. NPDC057227
AGACTCGCGCCTTCGGCGCATGCGCTTCGAGTGCTCGAACGCGAGCCGGCCGCGAACGGGGCTCGTAAGACTCGCCCCCGACGGGGCTGGGGCGGTGGGGGATCTCGTTACTTGGGGGACACCGAGGGGTTCGCTGCAGACGCCCCTCAGTACCTGCGTTGCGCGGGGTGAACAGGCTCCTGGTCCTGCGCCTCGCAGGGCGGGGTTCGGGGCGCTCGCCCCGTGGGGGTTCGGGGGCGCTTGCGGCCCCGAGGGAAAAATTCTTTTGCTTTCCGGCGCGCCGGAAAGGTGCTTTGACCAGCGCTGGGCGCTGAAGGGCGGGGGTTCCGGGGGATTTACCCGCGGGTAGACGTACAATCTGGACGTTGGCTCCTCTGTGGCAGCGAGACCTGATCTCGCGCCCGGACAACTACGGCAACAGCCGGACGCACCCGTCGCGTGGCGTCGGTCTTCGGTAGTGGCCTCCCGGCACGGTAGGGAAACCGTCCGGCGGGCTTCGATCGATGACCGCCTCCGCGTCGCCGCTCCCAAGGGGGAGCGGCCGGGTGCGCGCGTTGCGCAGCACGAGGCTGCCGCGTGTCCGTGTCCGGAACGGCTGACGAAATGCCGGGTCGCGCCCGACGGGCGCTGGATCCGGCGAAGACGAGAGGTTGAACAGAACATATGACCGACACCATCGAACGTAACTCCACGGCCGTCGAGGTCGAGCCCGGCGTGTTCGAGTCCGTCGCGCTGATCGACAACGGCGCCTACGGCACCCGCACGGTCCGCTTCGAGACCGGCCGGCTGGCCCAGCAGGCGGCAGGCGCGGTCGCCGCCTACCTGGACGACGAGACGATGCTGCTCTCCGCCACCTCGGCGGGCAAGGCACCCAAGGACCACTTCGACTTCTTCCCGCTGACGGTGGACGTCGAGGAGCGGATGTACGCCGCGGGCCGCATCCCGGGCTCCTTCTTCCGGCGCGAGGGCAGGCCCTCCACCGACGCGATCCTCACCTGCCGGCTGATCGACCGGCCGCTGCGCCCCTCCTTCGTCGACGGGCTGCGCAACGAGATCCAGGTGGTCGTCACCATCCTGAGCCTCGACCCGAACGACCTGTACGACGTGGTCGCGATCAACGCCGCCTCCGCCTCCACCCAGATCGCCGGGCTCCCGTTCTCCGGCCCGGTCGGCGGCGTCCGGGTCGCGCTGCTGCAGGACCCCGCCGTCGGCGGCGCCCAGCAGTGGGTCGCCTTCCCGACCGTCGAGCAGCTCGAGCACGCCGTCTTCGACATGGTCGTGGCCGGCCGCGTGGTCGACTCCGGTGACGTCGCCATCATGATGGTCGAGGCCGAGGCGACCACCAACGTGATCGCGCTGGTCGACGCGGGTGCGCAGGCGCCCACCGAGGCCGTCGTCGCCGAGGGGCTGGAGGCCGCCAAGCCGTTCATCGCCCGGCTGGTCCGCGCGCAGGCCGACCTGGCCGCGCTGGCCGCCAAGCCGACCGGCGAGTTCCCGCTCTTCCCGCCCTACGGCGACGACGTCTTCGCCGCCGTCGAGACCGCCGCTGGCGCGCAGCTCGGCGAGGCGCTCGGCATCGCGGGCAAGCAGGAGCGCGAGGAGCAGATCGACTCGATCAAGCTCACCGTCCTCGACCAGCTCGGCGAGACCTTCGCCGGCCGGGAGAAGGAGCTGGGCGCCGCCTTCCGCTCGCTCACCAAGAAGCTGGTGCGCAAGCGCATCCTGACCGACAGCTTCCGGATCGACGGCCGCGGCCTCGCCGACATCCGCGCGCTCTCCGCCGAGGTCGCCGTGATCCCGCGGGCGCACGGCTCGGCGCTGTTCGAGCGCGGCGAGACCCAGATCCTCGGCGTCACCACGCTGGACATGGTGAAGATGGCGCAGCAGGTCGACTCGCTCGGCCCGGAGACCAGCAAGCGCTACATGCACCACTACAACTTCCCGCCGTACTCCACCGGTGAGACCGGCCGGGTCGGCTCGCCCAAGCGGCGCGAGATCGGCCACGGCGCGCTCGCCGAGCGCGCCCTGCTGCCGGTGCTGCCCAGCCAGGAGGAGTTCCCCTACGCCATCCGGCAGGTCTCCGAGGCGCTGAGCTCCAACGGCTCCACCTCGATGGGCTCGGTCTGCGCCTCGACGCTCTCGCTGCTGAACGCGGGCGTTCCGCTCCGGGCGCCGGTCGCGGGCATCGCGATGGGCCTGGTCTCGGACACCGTCACCGGCGCCGACGGCACCGACGAGGTGCGCTACGTCGCGCTCACCGACATCCTCGGCGCCGAGGATGCCTTCGGCGACATGGACTTCAAGGTCGCGGGCACCCGTGACTTCGTCACCGCGCTGCAGCTCGACACCAAGCTGGACGGCATCCCCTCGCAGGTGCTCGCCGGTGCGCTGGCGCAGGCGCACGACGCCCGCACCACGATCCTCGACGTGATGGCCGAGGCCATCACCAGCCCGGACGAGATGAGCCCGTACGCCCCGCGCGTCACCGCCATCAAGATCCCGGTGGACAAGATCGGCGAGGTGATCGGGCCCAAGGGCAAGGTCATCAACCAGATCACCGAGGAGACCGGCGCCAACATCTCCATCGAGGACGACGGCACCGTGTTCGTCGGCGCGACCGACGGCCCGTCGGCGCAGGCCGCGATCGACCTGATCAACGCCATCGCCAACCCGCAGCTGCCGAAGGTCGGCGAGCGCTTCCTGGGCACGGTCGTGAAGACCACCGCCTTCGGCGCGTTCGTCTCGCTGCTGCCGGGCCGCGACGGGCTGGTGCACATCTCCAAGCTGGGCAACGGCAAGCGCGTCGCCAAGGTCGAGGACGTGGTCAACGTCGGCGACAAGCTGCGCGTCGAGATCGCCGATATCGACAACCGCGGCAAGATCTCGCTGGTCCCGGTCGAGGACACCGCCGAAGCCGCGGCCCCCGAGGCCGCCACCGCCGAAAGCGAGTAGACACGGTATCTGTGAGTACCGAGAACACGACGGCCCCCCTGCTCCGCGGTGAGCAGGGGGGTTCGTCGCTCCGAACCGTCACCGCCGAGGAACTCGGCTCGGACAGCGGGGTCCGCCGCACCGAGCTGCCCGGCGGGCTGCGCATCGTCACCGAGCACGTCCCGGGCGTGCGCTCCGCCTCCGTCGGCGTCTGGGTCGGCGTCGGCTCCAGGGACGAGGGCCCCGGCGTCGCCGGCGCCGCGCACTTCCTGGAACACCTGCTGTTCAAGGCGACCCCGACCCGCAGCGCCCTCGACATCGCGCAGTCCGTGGACGCGGTCGGCGGCGAGCTCAACGCCTTCACCGCCAAGGAACAGACCTGCTACTACGCGCACGTGATCGACGAGGACCTGCCGCTCGCGGTCGAACTCGTCTCCGACGTGGTGCTGAACGGGCTGTGCCGGGCCGCCGACGTCGAGGTCGAGCGGCAGGTGGTGCTCGAGGAGATCGCCATGCGCGACGACGACCCGGAAGACCTGGTCGGCGACGCCTTCCTCACCGCGCTCTTCGGCGACCACCCGATCGGGCGCCCGGTCATCGGCTCGGTGGAATCCATCGAGGCCATGCGCTCCACCCAGCTGCGCTCCTTCCACCAGCGCCGCTACCGGCCGGAGCGGATGGTCGTCGCGGTCGCCGGCAACATCGAGCACGAGCACACCGTCGAGCTGGTGCAGCGGGCCTTCGCGCACCGGCTCGACCCGGCCGCCGCACCCGCGCCCCGGCGCGAGGGCCGCTTCCGCACCCGCACCACGCCCACCCTGCACTGGAGCAACCGGGACAGCGAGCAGTCGCACCTGGCCTTCGGCGTGCGCGCCTACGGCAGGCACGAGGGGGACAAGCGCTGGCCGCTCTCGGTGCTCAACACCGTGGTCGGCGGCGGGCTCAGCTCGCGGCTCTTCCAGGCCATCCGGGAGGAGCGCGGGCTGGCCTACTCGGTCTACTCCGGGGTCGACACCTTCGCCGACACCGGCGCCTTCTCGGTCGCGCTCGGCTGCCAGCCGGAGAACCTCGGCACCGTCGCCGCGCTGGCCCGGGGCGTGCTCGAGGACGTGGCGGCGAACGGCATCACCGACGCCGAGTGCGCGCGGGCCAAGGGGTCGCTGCGCGGCGGGCTCGTCCTCGGCCTGGAGGACTCCGGCTCCCGGATGAACCGGATCGGGCGCAGCGAACTCAACTACGGCAACCACCGCAGCGTCTCCGAGACGCTGGCGCGGATCGACGCGGTCACCACCGAGCAGGTCGACGCCGTCGCCCGCACCCTGCTCGCCCGGCCCATGGCCGCCGCCGTCGCCGGGCCGTATCGCCGGACCCGCGATCTTCCGGTCGCGGTGCGGAGGTTGGTGGAGAACTAGGGACGTGTCGCCGTCGTGCTCGCGGGCGTTGTCAGCCCGCGAAGAGCGGGCGGTCGGGTTCGGGGAGCCAGCAGGAGGCCGCGGTGTCGGCGTTGTAGTGCGCGCGGCAGTGGGCGAGCAGCTCGGTGAGGTCGGGGTGCGGGTCGGCGGCGTCCCAGAGCAGGGCGTGCGGGTAGGCGGGGGCCGGGTCGACCACCCGGACCCGCCGCAGCTCCGGGTGGTAGGGCGTGTCGAAGTCGTCGCCGTTGAAGGTGCAGAGCACGTCCGAGGCGGCGATCCGCTCGACCATGCGCCCGATCCCCGAGCCCGGCTCCGGGCGCGCGGTATCGATCTCGATACCCGCGAACTCGCCCAGGTCACGATAAAAGTCCGCCCACTCGGACGGCACCGCCGCGCCCGGCACCCACACCGAGCTGCCCGCCAGCTCGGCCAGCGGCACCGAGTCCAGGCCCGCCAGCGGATGGTGCCGCCCGACCAGCAGGTGCAGCGGCTCGAGCAGCGCGGGCGCCGCCGCGATGTGCGCGGGCAGCGGGCGCGGCCCGCCGTGCGCCCTGGCGAAGGCGGCGTCCGCGCGCTCGCCGAGCAGCGCGTCCCGCGCGGTCGCGACGGCATCGCAGACCAGGATCTCGGCGTCCGCGCCTGGATGCCGATCCAGGAAGAAGCGCAGCGACCGAACAGCCGCCTGACGCTCGCCGAGCACCGCCACCCGCAACGGCCGCGGGAAGGCGCGCACCGCCGCCACCGTCTCGTCGGCCAGGGCGAGCAGCGCCCGCGCCCGCGGCAGGAAGCGGGCGCCCGCCGCCGTCGGCAGCACCCCGGTACGGACCCGCTCGAAGAGCGAAACCCCCAGCACCACCTCCAGTTTCGCGATCCGCTTGGAGACCGCCTGCTGGCTGATGCCGAGCTCGGCCGCGGCGAGCGTGAGCTGCCCGTGCTCGGCCACCGCGAGGAAGCCACGCACCGCGGCCAGGTCCAGATCGGGCAGGGTCACCGAGCATCGAGGTTGGCGGCCTCGACGACCGCGGGCAGCAGCCCGGGCAGCGCGCTGTCGAGTTCGGCGCGGCGCAGCCGCTGGCAGGTGTTCCCCGCGACGGTGAGCCGCTCGATCACCCCCGCCTCGCGCAGGATCTTGAAGTGGTGCGTCGCGGTGGACTTGTTGATCGCGTCGTAGAGCGCCGCACACCGCACCGGGCCATCGGCGTTGGCCAGCCGCCGCACCATCTCCAGCCGGACCGGGTCCTGCAGCGCGCCGAGCACGGCGGACAGCGGCGCCACCGGCGCGGACACTTCGCTCATGATCTACCTCACTCAGGTTTGATGGTTATCGTACCCGGGTCGTATGGTCGAGTGCGGTTCGACAACCATCAAACCTATCGGACAGGAGCCGCGATGACCGCGACCATCGCCCAGCCGGCGGTGCAGCGCTGGGCCTATCCCCTGGTCCTGGTGGCGACCGGGGTCGCGCTCGGGGTCTCCGGCGCGCCCGCCCCGCTCTACGGGCTCTACGAATCCGAGTGGAACCTGTCGCCGCTCACCACCACGGTCATCTTCGCGGTGTACGCGGTCGCGGCGCTGGCCGCGGTGCTGGTCACCGGCCGGATCTCCGACGTGCTCGGCCGCAAGCCGGTGCTGCTCGGCGCCTTCGGCACCATGATCGCCGGGCTGGTGGTCTTCGTGGCCGCCGACTCGGTGCCCATGCTGGTGCTCGCCCGCGCGCTGCACGGCATGGCGGTCGGCGCCACCGTGGTGGCGGGCGCGGCCGCGCTGCTCGACCTGCGGCCGCACCGCGGCGCACGCTCCGGGCAGCTCAGCGGGGTGGCGTTCAACGTCGGGATGGCGGTGACGATCCTCGGCTCGGCGCTGCTCGCCCAGTACGCGCCGTACCCGCTGCGCACGCCGTACGTGGTGATCAGCGTGGTCTGCCTGGCCATCGCGGCCGGGGTGATCGCGCTGCGCGAGCCGCACGCGGCCCGGGTGGCCGGGCGGATCCGGATCGCCAGGCCGTCGGTGCCCGCCGAGATCCGCGGCGACTTCTGGTTCTCCGCGATCGGCGTGATGGCGGCGTG
The DNA here is from genome assembly GCF_042669725.1 of Nocardia sp. NPDC057227. Lineage (NCBI taxonomy): Bacteria > Bacillati > Actinomycetota > Actinomycetes > Mycobacteriales > Nocardiaceae > Nocardia > Nocardia sp. NPDC057227. The sequence continues at coordinate 6,410 of NZ_JBHUXA010000039.1, forward strand.
GTCGGTGCTCGGCGTGCTGCTCTCGCTCTACCCGTCGCTGGCCGCGCGCCAGACCGGCATCCACAACCTGGTCTTCGGCGGCGCGGTGGTGGCCGCGACCGCGCTCTCCGCCGCGCTGGTGCAGCTCGTCGCCACCCGCGTTCCGGCGCGGCGGGCCGCCGTCGTCGGCGATATCGGGATGGCCTTCGCGCTGCTCGCGCTGATTCCGGCGCTGGCGACGCACAGCTGGGTCGCGGTGCTGCTGGCCGGGGTGTTCCTCGGCGCTACCTTCGGGCTCGGCTTCGGTGGGTCGCTGCGGCACCTCTCGGACGTGGTGCCGCAGCACCGGCGCGGCGAGACCATGTCGGCCTACTACCTGCTCGCCTACACCGCCATGGCGCTGCCGACGGTGCTCGCCGGGTGGGCCGCCAACACCTGGGGGCTGAGCACGGTCTTCCCGTGGTTCGTCTCCGCCGCCGCCGTGGCCTGCCTCGTCGCCGCCGGGCTCGGCCTGCGCCGCCGCACCGCCGGGTAGCGTCGGCGCCATGAGGATCCGTGGAGCCGTCCTGGAGCGCATCGCCGCGCCCGCCCCGTTCGCCGAGTCGGCGCCGCTCACCATCTCCGAGCTGGAGCTGGCCGAGCCGGGGCCGGGCGAGCTGCTGGTGCGGATCGAGGCGGCCGGGCTGTGCCACTCGGATCTCTCCGTGGTCGACGGCAACCGGGTGCGCCCGGTGCCGATGCTGCTCGGGCACGAGGCGGCCGGCCGGGTCGAGGCCGTCGGCGCGGGCGAGCCGGACATCGCCGTCGGGCAGCGCGTCGTCATGACCTTCCTGCCGCGCTGCGGCGACTGCGCCGGCTGTGCGAGCGAGGGCCGGACGCCGTGCATCCCGGGCAGCGCCGCGAACAACGCGGGCGAGCTGCTCGGCGGCGGCCGCAGGCTGCGCCGCGACGGCGCGGAGGTGCACCACCACCTCGGCGTCTCCGCCTTCGCCACGCACGCCGTCGTCGACCGCCGCTCGGTGGTCCCGGTCGACGACGATGTCCCGCCCGAGGTCGCCGCGGTGCTCGGCTGCGCGGTGCTCACCGGCGGCGGCGCGCTGCTCAACTCGGCGCCGCCCGCGCCGGGCGACCGGATCATGGTGGTCGGGCTCGGCGGCGTCGGGATGGCGGCGCTGCTGGTCGCGGCCTCGCTCGGGGTCGGCGAGGTGATCGCCGTCGACACCGTGCCGGAGAAGCTGGCGCTGGCCCGCGAACTCGGCGCCACCGCCGCGCTCACCCCCGCCGAGGTGGCCGAGCGGGGTGTGCAGGCCGAGGTGGTGGTGGAGGCCGCGGGCAATATCCGCGCCTTCGAGACCGCGGTGGCCGCGACCGCGCCCGGCGGCACCACGGTCACCGTCGGGCTGCCCGCCCCGGACGCCCGCGCGAGCATCTCGCCGCTGGCGCTGGTGGCGCAGGGGCGCTCGATCGTCGGCAGCTACCTCGGCTCCGCGGTGCCCGCCAGGGACATCCCGGAGTACGTGCGGCTGTGGCGCGCGGGCAGGCTGCCGGTGGAGCGGCTGGTCTCCGCCCGGATCGGCCTGGAGCAGATCAACGCCGCCATGGACGAGCTGGCCGCGGGGAACGCGCTGCGCCAGGTGATCCTGTTCTGACGATAGGCTCACCGGAGTTCGGGACGAGAGGAGCAGCGGTGACGATTCGGGTCGGAGTACTCGGCGCGCAGGGAAAGGTCGGCCGGGCCATCTGCGCCGCGGTGACGGCGGCGGACGACCTGGAGCTCGTCGCCACCGTCGACAAGGACGACGCGCTGACCGCCTTCACCGACGCGAACACCGAGGTCGTCGTCGACTTCACGCACCCCGACGTGGTGCTGGGCAACCTGAAGTTCCTGATCGAGCACGGAATCCACGCCGTGGTCGGGACGACCGGCTTCGACGACGGCAGGCTCGCCGAGGTGCGCGCCCGGCTGGCGGAGAGCCCAGGGACCGGTGTGCTGATCGCGCCGAACTTCGCCATCGGCGCGGTGCTCTCCATGCGCTTCGCCGAGCAGGCGGCGCGCTTCTTCGAGTCGGTCGAGGTGGTGGAATTGCACCACCCGAACAAGGCGGACGCGCCGTCCGGCACCGCCTACCGCACCGCCGGGCTGATCGCCGAGGCGAGGGCGAAGGCCGGGGTCGGCCGCAGCCCGGACGCCACCAGCACCGAGCTGGACGGCGCGCGCGGCGCCGACGTCGACGGGGTGCGGGTGCACTCGGTGCGGCTCGCCGGGCTGGTCGCGCACCAGGAGGTGCTCTTCGGCACCCAGGGCGAGACGCTGACCATCCGGCACGACTCCATCGACCGGAACTCCTTCGCCCCCGGCGTGCTGCTCGGCGTCCGGAGCATCGCCGCCCGCCCCGGCCTCACCGTCGGGCTCGACCCGTTCCTGGATCTGTGACCGAATCCGCGCCCGCGGGCGAAGTGCTGAAGCGGGTCGCCTTCATCGCCGCCCTGGTGCTGGCGCTCGGCTTCTACTTCCTGCTGCTCGGCCGGATCGCGATCGAGCTGCTCACCTCCGGCGAGGCGGCGGCCGTCGCGATCGGCGTCGGCGTGCTGATCCTGCCGCTGCTCGGCGTCTGGATCGTGGTCGCCACCCTGCGCGCCGCGCTGGCGCACCAGCACCTGGCCCGCCGCATGCACGCCGAGGGCCGCGAACTCGACACCGCCGAGCTCCCGCGCCGCCCCTCCGGCCGGGTCGAGCGGCCCGCCGCCGACGCGCTCTTCGCCCGGGTCAAGGCCGAATGGGAAGCCGACCCGGACAACTGGCGCTCCTCCTACCGCCTGGCCCGCGCCTACGACCTGGCCGGCGACCGCTCCCGCGCCCGCGAGGCCATGCGCCGCGCCGTCGCCCTGGAACGCCTGGACCGGTGAGCCCGTGCCCCGCCTGCTGATCGTGCACCACACGCCGTCGCCGCACACGCACGAGATGTTCGAGGCGGTGCTGCGCGGTGCCACCGATCCCGAGATCGAGGGCGTCGAGGTCGTCCGCCGCCCCGCGCTCACCGTCGCGCCGATCGACGTGCTGGAGGCCGACGGCTACCTCCTCGGCACCCCCGCCAACCTCGGCTACATGAGCGGCGCCCTCAAACACGCCTTCGACACCGTCTACTACCAGGCCCTCGACACCACTCGCGGCCGCCCCTTCGGCCTCTACCTGCACGGCAACGAGGGCACCGAGGGCGCGGTCCGCGCGATCGACTCCATCACCACCGGTCTCGGCTGGGTCAAGGCCGCCGAGCACGTCGTCGTCTCCGGCAAGCCGGCCAAGGCCGATCTCGAGCAGTGCTGGGAACTCGGCGGCACCATCGCCGCGCAACTGATGGGATGACCGCGCCCCCGATTCTGGTGGGCTGACTGCGCACCCCCGACCCGGCATACTTCCTGAACGTGCTGTACACGACGGCCGGGATGGGAGTACCGAGGTGACCTGGGGCGAGGACGGCGCGCCGGCCCGGCGGATCGGGCTGGTGGAGGACCACGAATCGGTGGCGATCGGCCTGGCGGCGATGCTGGCCCCCGAACCCGACCTCGATCTGGTGCACACCGCGGGCACCGTGGGTGAACTGCTCTCCGCGACAGCGGAGCTCGACCTCGCCGTGCTGGATCTGCGGCTCGCCGACGGCTCCGTGCCGGAGGACAACGTGCGCGCGCTGCGCGGCCGGGGGATCGAGGTGCTGGTCTTCACCGGCGCCGACAACGCGTTCCTGGTGCGCTCCGCGGCGCGGGCCGGGGTGCTCGGGGTGGTGCGCAAGTCCGAGGACGTGCCGACCGTGGTGGCCGCGGTGCGCCGCGCGGCCTCCGGCGAACAGGTGGTGACCACCGACTGGGCCGCCGCCATCGACGGCGACCCGCAGCTCTCCGACGTCGGGCTGAGCCCGCGCCAGGAGGAGGTGCTGATGCTCTACGCCTCCGGCGAGAAGGCATCCCGGGTGGCCCGGCTGGCCGGCCTCTCCGAGCAGACCGTCAACGACTACCTGGGCCGGATCCGGCAGAAGTACGCCGACGCCGGGCGCCCCGCGCCGACCAAGACCGACCTGTACAAGCGCGCGGTGGAGGACGGTTGGCTCCCGATGCCCGAGCGCAACAGCAGGGCATGACCGCGGGCGTCATCGCCGCCGTCGATTCCGTCCGGGTGCCTGCGGGCCGCTGGGTCCGCGGGCTGCTCTCCCTCGCGGCGGGCCCGGCCGCCGAGCCCGCCGCCGACCGCATCCTGCGCAGGCTCGGGCTGAGCGTCGGCATCGCCGGGGTGATCGTCGGGCTGATCGAGCTGCCGGAGATCGCGGAGCAGAGCCGCGGCGCCGACCCCGGCCGGGTGCTGGTCACGGTGGTGCTCGCGTTCGGGCTGTTCCCGGTGCTCGCGGTGGTGTCGGTGGCGATGAACCGCAGGGCGATCCAGCGCACGGCCGCCGTGGCGGCGGTGAGCTTCCTCGCGGCCGCGCTGATGGTGCCGAGCACCTACCCGGTGCTGGCCACCGGGGCGGAGCAGATCTGGCTGTACCGGGTGCTCGTGCTCGGTGTGCTGGCGGCGGCGCTCTCCTGGCGGCTCTCGCTCGCCGTCGGGTACCTGGTGCTCGGCTGCGTGCTGATCTCGGCGGCCAATGCCGCGGTGCTGCCCGAGGTCACCCCGGCGGCCTTCGTCAACGCGGTGGCCAGGTCGGGCGGGCTGGCCGCGCTCTTCGCCTGGTGCGTCATCTACGCGCGGGCGGCGGCGGCCAGGGTGGACCGGGAGTCCGCGCTGGAGGGCAGGCGCGCGGCCGCGGTGGCCGGGGCGGCGGCACGGGAGCGGGAGCGCGCCCGCTTCGCCGCGCTCATCCACGATGCCGTGCTCTCCACGCTGCTCGACGCCTCGCGCGGCGGCTGCACCGAGCCGAGCGTGCTGCACAAGCAGGCCCAGCGCACGATCGCGCAGCTGGACGCGGTGCGCGGCGGCGGGATCGCGCCGGACCGGCTGGACGCGCAGTCCGCCATCGGCTTCCTGCGCTCGGCGGTGCACGAGGTGAACCCGGAGATCGAGTTCGGCGCGCAGCGCCCCGGCGTCGGCGGCGCCCTCGACATGCCGCTGGAGGCCGCGGTGACGCTGGCCGCCGCGCTCACCGAGGCGGCGCGGAACAGCCTGCGGCACGCCACCGTGCCCGGCCGCGCCGTGTGCCGCACCGTCACCGTGACGATCGGCGCGGGCGGGATCCGCGTGGTACTGCGCGACGACGGCGCCGGTTTCGACCCCGCCGCCGTACCCCCGGACCGGCTCGGCGTCGCGGTCAGCATCCTCGGCCGGATGAGCAGACTCCCCGGCGGCGCCGGTTTCGTGGAATCACACCGCGGCGACGGCACCACCGTCACGCTGGTGTGGGGCAACGATGGCTGACCGGGACACCGATTTCGCGCTGCGCGACCTGCTCGGCCTGCGCGACGGCGCCGCCTGGCTCTTCCTGGTCGGCTTCGAGGCCATCATCGTGCTCTACATGGTGCGCAACTTCGCCGGGTCGCCGCCGGTGCCCGCGCTGCTCGCCCTGCTCGCGCTGGCCGCCGCCGGGCTGCTGGTGCTGGTCATCCCGGTCGACCCGCTGCCTGCCAGCGCGACCGCGCTGGTGGTGCTCGCCGCTCCGCTCGCTGCCGTGCTCACCATGACCGGGTTGCCGAACCGCGGCGACACCCCGCAGGTCTCGACCGCCTTCGCCGCCTCCTACGTGCTCGCCCTGCTGGTCCTGCGCGGCAGGCTCGGCGCCGCCTGGATCGGGGTGGCCGCCACCGCGGGGGTGATCGCGGTGCTGGCCGCGGCCGAGGGGATGACCGGCGGCGCCTTCGTCGGCACCATCGTGCCGATCGGCACCGTGGCCGGGGTCTCGCTCTTCGCCGCCGTCATGCGCCCGACCCAGCGCTCGCTGCGCACCCTGCGCGAGGAGGCGACGCTGCGGGCCGCCGCCGAGGCCACCCTCGCCGCCGAGAACGGCGAACGCGACCGGCAGCTCGCCCGGCTGGACCGGCTGGCCAGGCCCATGCTGGAGCGGATCGCCGCGGGCGCCGACCTGAACGGGCGGGACCGCGAGGAGTGCAGGCTGCTGGAGGCCGAGCTCAGGGACGGGCTGCGCGCCCCGCAGCTGGTCACCGACGAGCTGAGCGCCGCCGCCCGCGGCGCGCGGGCGCGCGGGGTCGAGGTGGTGCTGCTGGACGACGGCGGCTTCGCCGGGGTGCCGCGATGGGTGCGCGAGCGGGTGGTCGACGCCGCCGCGGGCGAGCTGGACGCCGCCACCGACGGCACCGTCACCGTGCGGGTGCTGCCGATGGGCCGCCGGGTGCTGGCCACCGTGCTGGCCGCGGCGGGCGCGGGGGACCGGCGGATCGAGATCGACGCCGCCGGTGCCGTCCGGGTCTCCACCTGACCTGTCGGACCCCCGTGGCATCCTGCGCAGCATGCGGACGATGAGTGCGGCCGTCGCGCGCCGGACGGCGCTGGCGGCCCAGGGGTTCGGGCGGCGCAAGCCCGCCGTCACCACCCGCAGGACGGTCCTCGACGTCCTCGCCAGAACCCAGCTGCTGCAGATCGATTCGGTCTCGGCGGTGGTCCGCGCGCACTACGCGCCGGTGTTCAGCCGGATCGGCGGCTACGACCGCGCGGTGCTGGACGACGCGGTCTGGCGGCACCGGGCGCGCACCCCGCGCAGGCTGGTCGAGTACTGGGCGCACGAGGCCGCGCTGATCCCGGTCGAGGACTGGCCGCTCTTCCGCTGGCGGATGGCGGAGTACCAGCACGGCCGCTGGGCCGGGATGCGCCGGGTGCTGGAGCGCAACCCGACCCTCGGCGCCGACATCGTCGACGTGCTCACCGAGATCGGCGCCGCCACCGCCACCCAGATCGAGAAGCACCTGGAACTGGACAAGCCGCGCCCGCGCGGCTCCTGGTGGGATCTCACCGACACCAAGACCATCTGCGAGCAGCTCTTCGCGGCGGGCACCGTCTCGGTGAGCCACCGCTCCGGCTTCACCAGGTACTACGACCTGGCCGAGCGGGTGATCCCGCCGGAGCTGCACGCCCGCGCGGTGCCGCGCGAGGAAGCGGTGCGTGAGCTGGTGCGCCGGGCCGCCACCGCGCTCGGCGTCGGCACCGAAACCGACCTGCGCGACTACTACCGCATGCAGCGCAAGCAGACCGAACCGGCCATCGCCGAGCTGGTCGACGCCGGGGAGCTGATCCCGGTCGCCGTCGAGGGCTGGGACCGCCCCGGCTACCTGCGCGCGGGCGCCCCCGCCCCGCGCCGGATCGAGGGCGCCGCGCTGCTCTGCCCGTTCGACCCGCTGGTCTTCTGCCGCCCGCGCACCGAGCGGATGTTCGGCTTCCACTACCGGATCGAGATCTACACCCCCGAGGCGAAGCGGGTGCACGGCTACTACGTCTTCCCGTTCCTGCTGGACGGACAGCTGGTCGGCCGGGTCGACCTGCGCGCCGAGCGCGGCAACGGGCGGCTGCTTGTCCCCGCCGCCTTCGCCGAGCCCGGCCACGCCACCCCCTACACCGCGGCCGCGCTGGCCGGGGCGCTGCGCGCGATGGCCGACTGGCTGGAGCTGGACGACGTGGTGCTCGGCGACCGCGGCGACCTGATGCCGGAGCTGGCTCAGCTGTCGGCGCGCGGCTCCGGCCCGGCGCTCGGCCTGGTGCCGTAGCCCCCGCCGTAGCCGCGCATCTGGTCGCGCAGGGTGTTGCTGACCGCGTGCGAGAGCCAGGAGTTGAGCGACTGACCGCTCTGCGCCGCGGCCTCCTCGGCGCGCGACTTCAGCTGCTCGACCAGGCGCAGCGTCACCCGGCTGATATCGCCGGTCATCTCCTCGAAGGTGGGCGGGGTGTCGGTTCCGTCCTTGGCGACCGGGCGCACGTCGACCGCGGCGTCCGCGCCGCGCACCGAGACGTGCACCGTGCGGTCGCCGAGCGCCGTGCTCACCTCGGCGGCCAGGTCGGAGAGCGCGGCCAGCAGCATCAGCCGGGCCGAGCTCTCCACGGCGGTGGCCAGCGCCTCGGCGGTGGCGCGGGTCTTCTCGTCGCCGAGCGCGGCCGCGGCGACCAGGTCGGCGCGGAGGCGGGCGGTATAGCTGTCGAGATCCATGACACCAGCATGGCGTCTTAATGGGTGTCGTGGCAAGGAATCAGTGACATCACTCGGCGTCGCCATGATGTCGGCGAGCGGGTGTGCGGCCGGTTCGCGCGTCCGGCGGCGGCGCGGCACACCGGTGGCCGGACGAGGGTGTCGAGCGCGCAAGCGCGACCGGGTAGCCTTTCTCACCATGAGGAACGGTGAAACGACGCCCACCCCGCTCCGGGCGTCCGGCTCGGTCGGCGTCGCCATGGTGACCCCTTTCACACCCGAGGGGAAGCTGGACGTCGAGGCGGGCGTCGCGCTGGCGGCACACCTGGTCGACCGCGGCGTCGACCTGCTCGCCGTCTCCGGCACCACCGGCGAGTCGCCGACGACCACCGAGTCCGAGAAGGCCGATCTGCTGCGTGCCGTCGTCGACGCCGTCGGCGAGCGCGCCACCGTGATCGCGGGTGCGGGTACCTACGACACCGCGCACTCGATCCACCTGGCGCGCAACGCGCAGCGCGCGGGCGCCCACGGGTTGCTGGTCGTCACGCCCTACTACTCGCGGCCGTCCCAGGAGGGGCTGGTCGCGCACTTCACCGCGGTCGCCGACGCCACCGACCTCCCGGTCACGCTGTACGACATCCCGCCGCGCTCGGTGGTGCCGATCGCCTCGGACACCATCCGGGTGCTCGCCGAGCACCCGCGGATCGTCGCGCTGAAGGACGCCAAGGGCGACCTGAACATGGGCGCCGGGCTGATCGCGGAGACCGGGCTGGCCTGGTACTCCGGTGACGACGCGCTCAACCTGCCCTGGCTGTCGGTCGGCGCGGCCGGATTCATCAGCGTTATCGGGCACCTGGTGCCGGAGCGGCTGCGCGACCTGCTCACCGCCTACACGGCCGGTGACGTGGTGCGGGCCCGGCAGCTCAATGCCGATCTGATCGGGCTGAACAATGCCATGGCGCGCCTCGGCGGCGTGGCGATGACCAAGGGCGGGCTGCGCTTGCTCGGCGTGGACGTGGGTGAGCCGCGGTTGCCGCAGCTCATGCCATCCACCGCCCAACTCGACGAGCTGGCCGGCGATCTGCGGGCCGCGGGGGTACTTGTATGAGCCGACCACGGAGACGTTCCGCCAGCCGCACCGCGGGCCCGCCGCTCCCGGTGAGTGAGCGGCCGGTCACCGAGAGCGCCGCTCCGGAGATCGCCGCCGCCGATGCCGCGGCGGTGGTCGCCGAAGGAAACGCGACCGGCCGCGCCGGCGAGACCGGCGAGGTCGCCGCCGACACCGGCGCGGCCGCCGTCGAGCGGACAGACCGTTCGGGCGGCTCCGCGAGCCGGGAGAGCGCCGCGCCCGCCGCCGAATCCGCCGCGCGCGACAGCGGCCGCAACGACCGGCAGGGCAACCGCCGCAACACGCGCGGCAAGCCGGCCGGGCGCCGCTCGGAGCAGGCGCAGGAGCAGCCGGTCGTGGCCGCGCAGGACCGGCTCGGCACGCCGCCGAAGGCCCCGCGCAACGGCCTGCGCGTCTTCGCGCTCGGCGGCATCGGCGAGATCGGCCGCAACATGACCGTCTTCGAGTTCGGCGGCAAGCTGCTGATCGTCGACTGCGGCGTGCTCTTCCCGGAGGACCAGCAGCCCGGCGTCGACCTGATCCTGCCGGACTTCCGGCCCATCGAGGACCGGATGGACGACGTTGTCGCGGTGGTGCTCACGCACGGCCACGAGGACCACATCGGTGCGGTGCCCTTCCTGCTCCGGCTGCGCCAGGACATCCCGGTGATCGGCTCCCGCTTCACCCTCGCGCTGGTCGCGGCGAAGTGCCGCGAGCACCGGCTGCACCCGAAGCTGGTCGAGGTCACCGAGGGCCAGCACACCACGCACGGCCCGTTCGGCTGCGAGTACTTCGCCGTCAACCACTCGATCCCGGACGCGCTCGCCGTCGCCATCCGCACCCCGGCGGGCGTCGTGCTGCACACCGGCGACATCAAGCTGGACCAGCTCCCGCTGGACAACCGGCTCACCGACCTGGCCGGCTTCTCCCGGCTCGGCGACGAGGGCGTCGACCTCTTCCTCGTCGACTCCACCAACGCCGAGGTGCCCGGCTTCGTCACCCCGGAGCGCGAGATCGGCGGCGTGCTCGACACCGTCATCGGCAAGGCGCGCGGCCGAGTGATCGTCGCCTCCTTCGCCAGCCACGTGCACCGGATCCAGCAGGTCGTCGACGTGGCCCAGCGCTACGGTCGCCGCATCTGCTTCGTCGGCCGCTCGATGGTCCGCAACATGCAGATCGCCCAGGACCTCGGCTACCTGACCGTCCCCGCCGGCGTCGAGGTCACCATGGACGGCGCCGCGAGCCTGCCCGGCGACCGCCTGGTGCTGATCTCCACCGGGTCCCAGGGCGAGCCGCTCTCGGCGCTCTCCCGGATGGCCCGCGGCGACCACCGGCAGATCAACGTGCGCGCCGACGACCTGGTGGTGCTGGCCTCCTCGCTCATCCCGGGCAACGAGAACTCGGTCTTCACCGTGGTGAACGGCCTCGCCCGGCTCGGCGCGAAGGTGATCACCCAGCAGAACGCCAAGGTGCACGTCTCCGGCCACGCCTCCGCGGGCGAGCTGCTCTACCTGTACAACGCGGTGCGGCCGACCAACGCCATGCCGGTGCACGGCGAGTGGCGGCACCTGCGCGCCAACGCCGCGCTTGCGGTGGCGACCGGCGTGCCGGAGGAGCGGGTGGTGCTGGCCGAGGACGGCGTCGTCGTCGACCTGGTCGACGGCATCGCCTCCATCGTCGGCCGGGTGCCGGTCGGCCACGTCTACGTGGACGGCCTCTCCGTCGGCGACGTCGGCGAATCCACCCTGTCGGACCGGCTGGTGCTCGGCGAGGGCGGCTTCATCTCGATCACCGTCGCCATCGACCAGGACACCGGCAAGACGGTCAGTCCGCCGGAGCTCAGCGGCCGCGGCTTCTCCGACGACCCGGGCGCGCTCGCCCAGGCGGCCGAGCTGGTCGAGGCGGAGCTGCAGCGGCTGGCAGGCGAGGGCGTCACCGACACGCACCGGATCGCGCAGAGCGTGCGCCGGGTGGTCGGGCGCTGGGTGGCCGACGTCTACCGCCGCCGCCCGATGATCATCCCCACCGTCATCGGCGTCTGACCCACCGAGACGACAGAGCCCGCCGGAGGAGATCTCCGGCGGGCTCTTCGCGTACTCCGGCTCAGCCCTCGCAGGCGGCCGATTCGATCTTCGCGCTCTTGACGACGTTGCAGGCGAAGGTGTTCGAGACCTTCCATTGCCCACCCTCGGAGACGAACTCGATGAAGGCGTTCTGCACCGGGGTGCCGCCGATCGAGACGTCGGCGTCGGCCTTGACCTTGCCGCCGGCCGGCTCCTGCACGTTGGTCACCTTCACGGTGACGTTCTCCCGCTCGGCCGCGGCCACCAGGTTCTGCACCAGGTAGGGATCCTGCTCGGCGTTCTGGATCCAGCTGGTCTTCTCGGCGTTCGGCACCGCGGGATCGAAGGCCTTGGTGAGCCGGTCGTTCAGCTCGGCCACCGTCGGCTTGGCCAGCGCAGGCGCGGCCGCTGTGGTCGGCGCGGCGCCGGTCACCTTGGTGCCGTTGTCGCTGCCGCCCTGCGCCTGGCCGGCATCGGCGTCGCGGGTGGCGGTGGCGACGGTGCTGTCCGACGCCTTGTCGTCCGAGGAGCTGCTGCAGCCGACCGCGAGGGTGCAGGCGGCCGTGGTCATGAGCACCGCAACGGCGGTGCGGAAAGGGTGCTTCACGGTGTTCCCCGTCAGTTGCTGTGGTTGGAGGTGCAGTTCCAGTGCACGATGGTGGCGTCGGAGTAGTTCTCGTTGAGCGCCAGCGACTGCGCGGAGCGGCGCGAGGCGCCGTAGGCCCAGCTCCAGGTGGCGGTGCGATCCGAGTAGGCGACGGCGCCGCAGCCGTTGGCGAACCACACCAGCGACTCGCAGTCCGCGGCGCCGCAGCTGCTCAGCGCCTTCGCGGTGGCCTGATCGACGTCGGCGTAGTCGTACGAGTAGCCGATCAGTCCGGTGGAGGGGGAGAGCGCGATCGCGCCGTAGTAGGACCGCACCGCGTGTGCGGAGGGAGCGCCGAGCGTCAGCGCGGAACCGACCGCGGCGGCGACGGCGACGCCGGAGACGAATTTTTTCACGGGGGAGTTGCCCTTCTGTCCGGAAGATCCACGACCCGATGGACCGAAGCAACAAAATACACAGTGCGGCGCGCGCTGGGTATCTTCGGCAGGATGAGCATGGCACAGAAGGAACGCCGCGAACTGGTGGCGACGATGACGGCCGCCGGTCCGGACGCACCGACGCTCTGCGGCAGCTGGAGCGTTCGTGATCTCGCCGCGCACCTGGTGGTGCGGGAGCGCAGACCGGACGCCGCGCCCGGCATCATGATCAAGGCGCTGGCGCCGCGGCTGGAGCGGGTGCAGGCGCGTGCCGCCGCGCGGCCGTTCCCCGAGCTGCTGGAGGAGGTGCGCACCGGCCCGCCGTGGTGGTCGCCGCTCAAGCCGATCGACGCCGTCGCCAACCTCGCCGAGTACTTCGTGCACCACGAGGACGTGCGCCGCGGGGGCGAGACGTGGGAGCCGCGCGAACTTCCCGGCGACGAGCAGCGGCAGCTCTGGAAGACCCTGCGGCGCATGGGGAAGATGGCCTACCGGAAGTCGCCCGCGCCGATCGTGCTGCGCACCCCGGAGGGGGACGAGGCGCGGATCGGCTCGGGCTCCGGTGAGCCGGTGGTCCTGCTCGGCGCGCCCGCCGAGCTGCTGCTGCACGCCTTCGGGCGCGACAAGGTACGGATCGAGACCTCCGGTCCCGAGGACTCGGTCCGCGCGGTCCTCGCCCTCGACCGCTCCCTCTAGGCGGCGAACCACCTCGTGACCGGCGCGCGAGACGCGCGGGAACAGTGTTGCGGATGGTTTCCGCGGGGCATTTGGGGCTAGCCTGGGGCCATGGCAGGTAAGCCCCGCAGCACCACGTCGGCTCGGCCGCGCGCGGGATCGGCGCGGGGGCGGGCTCCCCGGACCGGTTCCGCGCCCGCCGCTTCCGGGGTGCCGCGGGCAGCGGCGCCCGCCCCGAGGGCACGCAGCACGCCGCGCGCGGGCGCCACCGCTCGGGCGGGCGCGACCGCGCGGTCCGGCGCCGTCCGCCGCCCCGCCCGGCGTCCGGCCGGGGCCCGTTCGAACACCGCCCCGCTCGCCGTCCTCACCCGCGCCGTCACCGGCGGCTGGTCGATGCTGGCGCGCGGCGTCGGGGCCGCCACCCGCACGGTGAGCAAGGCGGGCGACATCGACCACGGCCACCGGCGCGACGGCATCGCGCTGGGGCTGCTCGCCTTCGCGGCCGTGGTCGCCGCCGCCGTCTGGCTCTCCGCGGGTGGCCCGGTCGGCCGCTGGGTGGAGACGGTGATCCGCGCGGTCGGCGGCTCCGCCTCGGCCGCGGTCCCGTTCGGCGCGGCCGCCGTCGCGGTGATCCTCATGCGCACCGAGGCGCGCCCGGAGATCCGGCCCCGCCTGGTCCTCGGCGGGCTGCTGGTCGGGCTGCCCTTCCTCGGCCTCTGGCACCTCGCGGCGGGCGCCCCCACCGACGCGCACGGCCGCTCCAGGGCCGCGGGCTTCCTCGGCTTCGTCACGGGCGGCCCGCTCGGCCAGGGGCTCACCCCGTGGCTCGCCGCCCCGATCCTGGTGCTCTGCATCGCCTTCGGCGTGCTGCTGCTCACCGGCATCACCGTGCGCGAGGTGCCCGACGTGCTGCGCCGCTACTTCGGCACCCAGTCCGGCGGCGACGAGTACACCGACTACGACGCCGCGCACCCCTTCGACACCGGCTACGGCACGCTCGACCCGCCCGGCTACGACGACCCGCCCGCGCGCCCGCGCCGCCGCCGCGGCCGCACCCCGGCCGAGAACTACCCGACCGACGAGTTCCCCGGCTCCGCCGCGCCCACCGAGCTGCTCGGCGAACCGCCGCTGCGCGACGCCAAGCCGATCGAGCCGCCGCTCGACCCCGAGCCCGAGCCCGCCCCGCGGCCCGCCCGCAGGCGCGCCGCTCCCAAGCCGGTCGACCAGACCCCGCCGCCGCCCGCCGAGCCGGAGTTCGTCGCCGACCGGGTGATCGAGGGCGATTACACGCTGCCGCCGCTCTCGCTGCTCACCGACGGCGACCCGCCCAAGAAGCGCAGCGCCGCCAACGAATCGATGATCGAGGCGATCACCGAGGTGCTGGTGCAGTTCAAGATCGACGCGGCCGTCACCGGCTTCGTCCGCGGCCCGACGGTCACCCGGTACGAGGTGGAGCTCGGCCCCGGCGTGAAGGTCGAGAAGATCACCGCGCTGGCCAGGAACATCGCCTACGCGGTGGCGACCGAGAACGTCCGGCTGCTCGCGCCGATCCCGGGCAAGTCCGCGGTCGGCATCGAGGTGCCGAACTCCGACCGCGAGCTGGTCCGGCTGGCCGACGTGCTCAAGGCCGGCTCCACCCGCAGTGACCACCACCCGCTGGTGATCGGGCTCGGCAAGAACATCGAGGGCGAGTTCGTCTCGGCGAACCTGGCCAAGATGCCGCACCTGCTCGTGGCGGGCTCCACCGGCTCCGGCAAGTCGAGCTTCGTGAACTCCATGCTGGTCTCGCTGCTGCAGCGGGCGACGCCGGAGGAGGTGCGGCTCATCCTGATCGACCCGAAGATGGTCGAGCTCACCCCCTACGAGGGCATCCCGCACCTGATCACGCCGATCATCACCCAGCCCAAGAAAGCCGCCGCCGCGCTGGCCTGGCTGGTCGAGGAGATGGAGCAGCGCTACCAGGACATGCAGGCCAGCAAGGTTCGGCACATCGACGACTTCAACCGCAAGGTGAAGTCCGGCGCGATCACCACCCCGCTCGGCAGCGAGCGGGTGTACCGGCCGTACCCGTACATCCTGGCCATCGTGGACGAGCTCGCCGACCTCATGATGACCGCCCCGCGCGACGTCGAGGAGGCGATCGTCCGGATCACCCAGAAGGCCCGCGCGGCAGGCATCCACCTGGTGCTCGCCACCCAGCGGCCCTCGGTGGACGTGGTCACCGGCCTGATCAAGACCAACGTTCCCTCCCGGCTCGCCTTCGCGACCTCCTCGCTCACCGACTCGCGCGTCATCCTCGACCAGCCCGGCGCGGAGAAGCTGATCGGCATGGGCGACGGGCTCTTCCTGCCGATGGGCGCGGGCAAGCCGACCCGGCTGCAGGGCGCCTACATCTCCGACGAGGAGATCTACGCCGTCGTCGAGTTCGCCAAGAACCAGGCCGAGCCGGAGTACACCGAGGGCGTCACCGCGGCGAAGGCGGGCGAGAAGAAGGAGGTCGACGCCGATATCGGCGACGACCTCGACGTGCTGCTGCAGGCGGTGGAGCTGGTGGTGACCTCGCAGTTCGGCTCCACCTCGATGCTGCAGCGCAAGCTGCGGGTCGGCTTCGCCAAGGCGGGCAGGCTGATGGACCTCATGGAGACCAGGGGCGTGGTCGGGCCGAGCGAGGGCTCGAAGGCCAGGGACGTGCTGGTCAAGCCGGACGAGCTGGACGGCGTGCTGTTCGCCATCCGCGGCGGCGGCGATCCGGAGTCGGCCGACGCGGACTGAGGTGTACCGTCCGATGTGACGAAGCACCCGGTTCCGCTCCCTTGCGGCAAACCTCGGACAATTCGGGCATGCTGGGTGCCATGACCGCCGCAGCCGTCGACAGGACCCGCGCATGCAGGTGACCGGACTCGTATGGGTGATCACCATCGTGGTGATCCTGGGATTGTTCGTCTTCGACTTCTTCGCGCACGTGCGCACACCGCACGAGCCGACCTTCAAGGAATCCGGCTCGTGGTCCGCCGTCTACATCGGGATCGCGCTGCTCTTCGGCGGCTTCGTCGCCTGGCAGTGGGGCGGCACCTACGCCGGTGAGTACTACGCGGGCTTCGTCACCGAGAAGGCGCTCTCGGTCGACAACCTGTTCGTCTTCCTGATCATCATGAGCACCTTCGCGGTGCCGCGGAAGTACCAGCAGAAGGTGCTGCTCATCGGCATCGTGCTTGCGCTGGCGATGCGCGGCGGCTTCATCGCCGTCGGCGCCGCCGCGATCAGCGCCTTCAGCTGGGTGTTCTACCTGTTCGGCGCCTTCCTGATCTATACCGCCGCGAAGCTGCTCAAGGACAGCGGGCACGAGGTGGAGACCGAGGAGAAGCGGGACTCCGCGATCGTCCGGATCACCAAGAAGCTGGTCCCGACCACCGACTACTACCACGGCGACAAACTGCTCGCCCGGATCGACGGCAAGCGCGTGGTCACCCCGATGCTGCTGGCGCTGCTCGCCATCGGCTTCGCCGACCTGCTCTTCGCGCTCGACTCCATCCCGGCGATCTACGGCCTCACCGAGCAGCCCTACCTGGTCTTCACCGCCAACGCCTTCGCCCTCATGGGGCTGCGCCAGCTGTACTTCCTGATCGGCGGGCTGCTGGACCGCCTCGTCTACCTCTCCTACGGCCTCGCCGCCATCCTGGCGTTCATCGGCGTCAAGCTGGTGCTGCACGCGCTGCACGAGAACACGCTCGGCTTCATCAACGGCGGCGAGCACGTCGCCGTCCCCGAGATCTCCACCCCGCTCTCGCTCTCGGTGATCATCGGCATCCTCGTGGTCGCCACCGTCGCCAGCCTCCTCCGCACCCGCGGCACCGCGAAGCCGCGCGCGGAGGAACCGGAGTCGGTGGAACCGAAGTAGCCGCTGAAGCGGGCCGAAACAGCCCCGTCAGGGGTGCAGGGGCGGCACACCTCAGGTGTGCCGCCCCTGCCTCATCCCTCGAGACGCCAGGGCGGGTCGAAGACCCGCGAGGCGTCGGACGCGAGACTCAGTCCGAGAACGCGCCGAGCACCGGCAACCACTCCGCGACGCGCACCGCGTCGATCAGCTCCTCGCGGGCGAACGGATCCCGCTCGAGCAGCTCACCCAGCTCCGATTCGGAGTCGGTGCGGAAGATGAGCAGGGCCCCGGACCCGTCGGGATACGGCCCGCTGGTGAGCAGACTCCCGGCGTCGACGAGCGACCCCAGCCAGTTCCGATGCTCCGCGCGATGGACATCGCGCCCCGGCACGGTGCCGTCGGAGTAGGTGTAGTGCACGGCGAAGGTGGGCACGGGCGATCTCCTCAATCCAGGGTCAGCAGCATCCGAGTATTGCCGAGCGTGTTCGGCTTCACGTAGCTGAGGTCGAGGAATTCGGCCACGCCGGTGTCGTACGAGCGGCACATCTCCGCGTACACCTCGGCGGTCACCGGCGTGCCGTGGATCTCCACGAACCCGTGCCCGGCGAAGAACGGCACCTCGAAGGTGAGCACGAACACCCGGTGCAGCCCCAGTTCCCGCGCCACCTCGACCAGCCTGCGCACGATGAGCTTTCCCACACCGTGGCCCTTCACGCTCGGGTGCACCGCCACCGTGCGCACCTCGCCCAGGTCCGCCCAGAGCACGTGCAGCGCGCCGCAGCCGACGAGCCGGCCGTCCAGCTCCGCCACCCAGAACTCCTGGACCGCCTCGTACAGCGTCACCAGGTTCTTCTCCAGCAGGATGCGGCCCGCGTAGACATCGATGAGCCCCTTGATCCCCGGCACGTCCGCGGTGCGGGCTCGGCGCACCACCACGGCGGAAGCGGGCGCGCCGGGAGGCGCGACGGAGTTCGCGTCGCTGGTGGAAGCACCGGTCGGTGCCCGAGAAGTCATGGGGTGAACAGTAGCGGGGGCGGTTACCGATAGGCTGATCCTGTGCCGCGCATCCGACCCGTCCGCTCCCGGTATCGCCGCGTGCGATCCGCGGGCCGGGGGCCGTCGTGAGCGCGCAGCCCGAGGAGATCGATCGGGGGTGGAGCACCCCCGTCGTCGGCCCCGGCTATCAGCGCGCGCCGCAGGAGGGCCACGTGCCGCACGAGCCCGCCGTGCCGCTGATGAACATCGCGAACATGCTCACCATGCTGCGGATCGCGATCGTCCCGCTGTTCGTGCTCGCGCTCTTCACCGCGGACGGCCACGACACCGGCTGGCGGATCGGCGCCACCGTCCTGTTCGCGGTCGCCGCCATCACCGACCGCTTCGACGGGCAGCTGGCCCGTAAATACGGCCTGGTCACCGATTTCGGCAAGCTCGCCGACCCGATCGCGGACAAGGCGCTGGTCGGCGCCGCGCTCATCGGCCTCTCCGTGCTCGGCGACCTGGCCTGGTGGATCACCATCGTGATCTGCGCGCGGGAGATCGGCATCACGCTGCTCCGGCTGGTCGTGGTCCGGCGCGGGGTGATCCCGGCCGGGCGCGGCGGCAAGCTCAAGACGCTGGTGCAGACGCTGGCGATCGGCGTGCTGCTGCTCCCGCTCAGCGGTGCCTTCGAGACCGCGGGCATGGCGCTGATGTACCTGGCGCTGGTGCTCACCGTCGCCACCGGGCTCGACTACGTCGGCCAGGCGGTCCGGGTCTGGCTGGCCGGGCCGGGGCGGGCCAAGGAATCGTGACGGCCGATCCGCTGGCCGTGGTCGGCGCCGCCGAGCTGGTCGCCGCGCTGCGCGGCGCCGGGCAGACCGTCGCCGCCGCCGAATCGCTGACCGCCGGGCTCTTCACCGCCGCCCTGGCAGGCGTTCCCGGCGCGAGCACCGTCCTGCGCGGCGGGCTCGTGGTCTATGCCACCGACCTCAAGCACACCCTGGCCGGCGTCGACGCCGAGCTGCTGGCCGGGCTCGGCCCGGTCGCCGCGGGCACCGCCGAACAGCTCGCGGTCGGCGCCCGCACCCGCTGCGGCGCGGACTGGGGCGTCGGCCTCACCGGGGTCGCCGGGCCGGACCCGCAGGGCGGGCAGCCGGTCGGCACCGTCTTCCTCGCGGTCGCCGGCGCCGGACACATCACCACCCAGCGGTTGAAACTCGCCGGTGACCGGTGGACCATCAGAATCGGTGCGACGCGCGCGGCGGTCGAGGAGTTGCTGCGCACGGTGCAGGCCGCCGAGCGGTCCTGACGCCGGGTCCGGGAAACCAATGGTGACCCGGGAGAACCCGGAGCCGCGCCGGGCGGATTCGCGCCGTGAAATCCGGGTGAACCCGGAGGAGGAGCGGGAACCGATCGGCGCCGCGGCGCGTTGTGCCAGAGAACGGTGTGCGCCGGAGGTCCGGCCGCGCCGCCACCGGCTCCGCGAGCCGCGCGGGGAGGTGGCGGTCGGTGTGCGAGGAAGAGGAGTACGACATGACGCTGCTGCGAGAGGCGATCGGGGACAGTCTGCGGCGTGCGCGTCTCGCGCAGCACCGCACCCTGCGCGAAGTGTCCACCTCGGCCCGGGTCAGCCTCGGCTACCTCTCCGAGGTCGAGCGCGGGCGCAAGGAGGCATCCAGTGAACTGCTGGCCGCCATCTGCTCGGCGCTCGACGTGCCGCTCTCCCGGGTGCTCTGGGACGTGAGCACGATCATGGCCGACGCCGACGGGTTCGGGCCGCTCGGCGAGCTGGAGCCGGTGCTGGCCGGCGCGCCGCCGGAGCGGGCCGAGCCCGGCCGCGAGGCCGCGCCCGAGCGCAGCTCCGAACCGGGCGGCTTCACCGACCCGGCCGGTTTCACCGATTCCGCCGCCGAGCACGGCGCCGGCTCGGAGGCAGCGGCCGCCCCGGCGGGCGCCACCATGTCGGCCGCGCCGCTCGACGCGCCGACGCGGGCGGCGCCGGGCCCGCGGAACGTGACCGGAACGGCGGGCGCGGGCGCCGAGGCGGTCCCGGTTCCGGCCGGGATCGGCACCGGCCCGGACGCGGTCGGCGCACCGGACGCCGCCGACCTCCCCGGCGCGGACGCGATCGTGCCGGGCAGCGTGGTGATGACGCCGGGCGCGGGCCGCCCGCTCCCGGTGGAGACCAGGATCGTGATCCCGGCCCCGCGCGGCGAGACCCTCGCCCTGGTGAACAGCTGGTGACCGGCGCCGCACGCTGCGCGCGGCCGCTGTCTGCGACTAGATTCGGGGTGCCCGGTCGCGGTGGATCCGGGCTCCACATGGTGGAGGATAGGAACCGACAACGAGTGCGTGACGGTCGCGCACCGCAGCCGCGTCGCGACGTGGCGCGTCAGATGGAGGCGGGATCAACCGATGGCTAATCCGTTCGCGAAGGCCTGGAAGTACCTGATGGCCCTCTTCGACTCCAAGATCGAGGAGCACGCCGACCCCAAGGTCCAGATTCAGCAGGCGATCGAGGAGGCCCAGCGGCAGCACCAGGCGCTCTCGCAGCAGGCCGCATCGGTGATCGGCAACCAGCGCCAGCTGGAGATGAAGCTGAACCGGCAGCTCGACGAGGTCGAGAAGCTGAACGCCAACGCCCGGCAGGCCGTGCTGCTCGCCGACCAGGCCATCGCCGCGGGCGACACCGAGAAGGGCGTGCAGTACACCAACGCCGCCGAGGCGTTCGCCGCCCAGCTGGTCACCGCCGAGCAGTCGGTGGAGGACCTCAAGGTGCTGCACGACCAGTCGCTGCAGGCGGCCGCGCAGGCCAAGAAGGCGGTCGAGCAGAACGCCATGCTGCTGCAGCAGAAGGTCGCCGAGCGCACCAAGCTGCTCAGCCAGCTGGAGCAGGCCAAGATGCAGGAGCAGGTCTCGGCCTCGCTGCAGCAGATGGACTCCACGCTCTCCGCGCCGGGCAGCACCCCGAGTCTGGACGCCGTGCGGGAGAAGATCGAGCGCCGCTACGCCAACGCGCTCGGCGCCGCCGAGCTCGCGCAGAACACGGTGCAGGGCCGGATGCTCGAGGTGCAGCAGGCCAGCGTCCAGATGGCCGGGCACAGCAAGCTGGAGCAGATCCGCGCCTCCATGCGCGGCGAGTCGCTGCCCGCGGGCGGCGCCAACCCGGCCGTCGGCCAGGCCCAGCCGCAGCCGAGCCCGGCCGTGCAGCAGGCCGACCTGAACAAGGGGCAGACCGCCCAGCAGTGAGCGCGCACCGGCCCGGCCGGTGCGGTTCGATCGAGAAGGGGAGGCCAGCCCGATGAGCCGCCAGCAGCCCGAGCCGGGACCGACGTGGCTCGGCCGCGTGAAAACCACCGCCGTGCAGCAGGTCCCGGCGCCCGCGACGGCGACGCTGCGGGACATCGGGGAGAACGCCCTGGTGGCGGTGCGGCGCTGGGCCGACCCGAGGGAGCGCGAGCTGCGCAGGCGGCGCCGGGCCCGGCGCACCAGCCTGCGGCTCGGCACCGCGGGCGGGCTCACCACCGTCGGCGCGGTCGGGCTGGTCGTGCTCTCCGCGCCGGTCTGGGCCGTCGTCGTGCTCGGCGGCGGCGCGGTGGCGCTGGTCACCGGCGGCGCGATCAGCGCGCGGCGCTACCTGCAGCTGCGGCAGCTCCCGCTACCGCAGGCCGCCTACCGGCCGCGCAAACTGCCGCCGCTGCGCTCCGCCGCCCGCACCGCCGCGGGCAGGCTGGACCGGGCCGAGCGGGCCCTGCACGCACTGATCACCCAGATCGCGCGCACCGGAAGGCTCCCGCTGGACGAGCTCGCCGACCTGCGCGAGACCGCGGGCTCCGGCGCCGCGGCGCTCGCCGCGCTGATCACCGACGTGCAGGCCATGGAGCAGGCCGCCGACGCCATCGGCCAGGCCAACCCCGCGACCGCGGGTTCGCTGCGCGACACCGTCCGCGCCGCGGTCACCAGGCTGGATGCCGGGGTGGCGGAGTACGAGCAGCTGGTCGCCGCCGCGGGCGGGTTGCTCGCGGTGCCGGAAACCGGTGTGGTGCACTACAATTTCGATCTCATCGTCGCCGACCTCAGGCACGCCGCGGACCGCCTCGACGGCTGGGCGCAGGCGCTCACCGAGCTCGCCGACGACGGCCGCGCCCACCTTCCGCCGCACGGCCGGTAGCGTTTTCCGGCGCGGCTACCGGGCATCGGGCGGCGGGGGTGTGTAATGTCCTGTCTCCGAACGGTTTCGGCAGAAGGACAGGGAAACTATGGCGCAGCGGGTGGTCGTGACGACGGTCGACGATTTCGACGGGGAATCGGCGGCCGACGAGACCATCGTGTTCGGCCTCGACGGCGTCACCTACGAGATCGACCTGTCGTCGGCGAACGCCGAGCGCCTGCGCGCCGAACTCGGGGAGTGGGTGCGGCACGCCCGCCGGGTCGGCGGCCGCCGCAGGCGGGCGGGCGAGCAGCCCACTGCCGGGCGCGCGGGCGAGGACGCCACCGCCATCCGGCGCTGGGCCAGGGAGAACGGCTTCGACATCTCCTCGCGCGGCCGGGTGCCGGACGAGGTGGTCGCGGCCTACCGGACGGCGCATCCCGCGCACTCCTGACAACGCCGCGGAGTAGGTATCCTCCAGTCTGGGAGGAGGTCGTTTCGTGGTGCTGCGCCCTGGCGAGATATTCGCCGGTTACCGCGTCCTGCGCCCGCTGGGGGCCGGTGGGATGGGTGCGGTGTACCTCGCCCAGCATCCGCGGCTGCCGCGGCGGGACGCGCTGAAGATACTCGACCCCGGGCTCGGGGCCGACCCGGAGTTCCGTGCCAGGTTCGAACGCGAGGCCGATCTGGCCGCCCGCCTGGAACACCCCAACGTGGTCGCCGTCTACGACCGCGGCGCCGAGGGCGAGACGCTCTGGATCGCCATGCGGTACGTGGACGGGGTGGACGCCGCCGAGCTGATCCGGCGCGGGCCCGCCGAGCTGCCGCCCGCGCGCGCCGTGCGGATCGTCGCGGCCGCCGCGCGCGGGCTGGACGCCGCGCACCGCAGCGACCTGCTGCACCGCGACGTCAAACCGGCCAACATCATGGTCGCCGTCGACGACGAGGGGAACGACGTCGTCCGGCTCACCGACTTCGGCATCGCCAGGCCGCTCGACGCGCCCACCTCGCTCACCGTCACCGGCTCGGTGCTCGCCACCTTCGCCTACGCCGCGCCGGAGCTGCTCACCGGCTGCCCGGTGGACCGGCGCGCCGACGTGTACTCGCTCGGCTGCACCCTCTTCGAGCTGCTCACCGGCGGAAAGCCGTTCGGTTCGCGGCAACCGGCCGCCGCCATGGCGGCGCACCTCTTCGAGCCCCCGCCCCGCGCCTCCGCGCTGAACCCCGCGCTGCCGCCCGCGCTGGACGCGGTGATCGCGAAGGCCATGGCGAAGGAGCCGAGGGAGCGGTTCGCGAGCTGCGGGGCGCTGGCGGAGGCGGCGGTGGCCGCGCTCGGCCCCGCCGGGGCCGGTGGCGTGTCCGCTTCCGGGGGCAGGACCGGTTCACCGCTTGCAGGCGGCGCGACGAGTGTGGCCGGGTCCTGCGTTGTACCGGGGCGTCCCGCTCCCGGAGCCCCGGCCGCCCCCACCGGCCCGCCTCCCGGCGGTGCGGGGGTCTCGCCCGGCTTCGTGAGCGCTCCCGCGCCGGGCAGGCGGAGCCGCAGGCCCGTCGTCGCGGGCGCGCTCGTGGTGCTCGGCGTCCTGGCCGCGGCCACGTTCGTGGTCCTGACCCGACCCGACCCGACCGGCACCGCCACCCCCGCGACACCGACGACCGTCACCGCACCGCCGACCACCCGCCCGCCGACGACCTCGGCACCGCCCACATCCGCGTGGGGCGATGCCGCCTACATCGCCGACGCCTTCCCCGGCCTGGTCCCGGCCGACCCGGAGGGCACCGGCTACCTCGGCATGCGCTGCGCGCTGAACGACGACCGCGGCGCCTGGCTGCACTGCCCGGCGGAGTCCGACGACGGCTTCGATGTCAATATCCACTGCGACCCGACCCGCCGCCCGGTCACCTACACCCGGGCGGGGAGCGGCTACGCCGCCCTGCACGAGGAGCGCTGGACCAGGCCGAGCGGCACCGGCACCCTCCGCTACGCCACCGACGACACCGGCGGCTACGGCCTGCTCGACATCGCCTTCGACGACCCCGCCCGCAGCTTCTGCACGGTCGGCGCCTCCGGCGGCCGCGGCGGCCGGGACGTCTACGACCGCTGGTTCGCCGGCGCCCCGCTCTGAGGAGGCCCGCCCCATGACCCTGACCCCGGGCACGGTGTTCGCCGGGCACCGCATCGAACGCACCCTCGGCGCGGGCGGCATGGGCACCGTCTACCTGGCGCGGCACCCGCGGCTGCCGCGCTCGGTGGCGTTCAAGGTGCTCGACCCGGTGGCCGGCGCCGACCCGGAGTTCCGCGCCAGGTTCCGGCGCGAGGCCGAGCTGGCGGTGCAGCTCGACCACCCGAACATCGTGGAGATCTACGACCGTGGCGCCGAGGACGACCTGCTCTGGATGTCGATGCGCTACGTCGCCGGGCCGGACGTCGCCGAGCTGATCCGCGCCGACGGCGGCAGGCTGGACCCGCGGCGCGCGGTACAGATCCTCACCCAGGCAGCCGCGGGGTTGGATTCGGCGCACCGGCGCGGGCTGCTGCACCGCGACGTCAAACCGGCCAACCTGCTCGTCGCCGACGACGACGGGGCGGACCACGTCTTCGTCACCGACTTCGGGATCGCGCGCAGCCGCACCGACGACAGCGGGCTCACCGGGGCGGGAGCCTTGATCGCCACGCTCGGGTACGTGGCGCCGGAACAGATCCGGGGCGACCCGCTCGACCATCGCGCCGACATCTACGCGCTCGGCGCCACGCTGTTCCAGATGCTCACCGGCGCGCTGCCGTTCACCCGCAGCACGCCCGCCGCGGTGCTCGGCGCGCACCTCATGGAGCCGCCGCCACGACCGTCCGCCGTGGTGCCCGGGCTGCCGGTCGGGCTGGACGCGGTGATCGCGACCGCCATGGCGAAGGATCGGGAGCAGCGGTTCCCGGACTGCCGCTCCTTCGCCGCCGCCGCCCGCGCCGCCCTCGACGCCGTGGTCTCGCAGGCGGTCTCGCCGCTGGCCGGCGTGCCGATTCCGCCCGGCTCCCCGGCGAGCGTCCCCGCCCCGCGTGTCCCCGCCCCGAGCGACCGCACCCTGATCCGCCCGCATCCGGACCTGCCCGCCCCGGGCGACCGCACCCTGATCCGCCCGCACCTGGACCCGCCCGCACCTGGACCACCCCCGCTGCCGCCGGACGGCTCGAATCCCGTTCCGCGCGCACCGCAGCAGGTCGCATACCCCGTGCCCGCGCCGAACCAGCGGCGAAGCGTCCTGTCCAGCACCTGGTTCCGCGCGGCAGCGGCGCTCGCGGCGGTGCTCGTCGTCGGCACCGCCGTCACCCTCGCCGCCAGCCCGTCGACCGTCACCGGCACCGGCACCCCGGCCGAACCGACCGCGACGGCCACCACCGCCCCGCCCACGACGACCCCCACCACGACGCCGCGCCCGGCGAACCCCGCCTGGGGCCGCGACGCCGACCTCGTCACCCTCTTCCCCGGCCTCCTCCCGCCGGACCCCGCCGCCACCGGCTACCGCGGCGCCCGCTGTACCAGCATGAACGTGCTGAACAACGGTGGCGCCCCCGCCCTGGAGTGCACCCAGGACGACGGCGTGAAGTACTACGTCTGGTCCTACCGCCGCGGCGACCCGCGCCGGGACAGCGACTTCACCACCAATATCGAGAACGCCACCACCCGCGAAGAACCGTGGACCCGCCCCTCCGGCACCGGCCGGGTCCGCTGGAGCCACTACCCGGGCGCGAACACCGGCATGCTGACGGTCAAGTTCGACGACCCGGACCGCGCCTGGGTGGTCATCGACGCGAACTGGGACTTCCACACCGGCGACGACCTGTACCGGCGGTGGTGGCCGGAGCTCCCGCTCTGATCAGCGGGTCGGCGCCGCCTCCGCGCTGTCCGGCCGCTCGCCCGCGCCCCCTGCCCCGCGCGGCGGCTCCGGCCGCCACGCCTCCCGCACCCCGGGCACCCCGTCCTCGACCACGTACGCCGCCCTGGTCTCGATCGGCGCTCCCTGCCTGCGCACGTACGGCAGCACCCGGAAATCGGTGCGCCACAGCTCGTGGTCGAGCTCGACCCGGACGTAGCCGCGCTGCCCGTTGAAGAACTTGATGTCCGGGTTGGCGTCCAGCATCGTGCGCCCGCGCGGCGTCATGTCGGCGCCATCGCCACCGCTGGTGATCGAGGTGCCGGTGAACTCGGCCGAGACCACCGGCGAGTCGAGGTCGGCGTGGTCGCGGCGCAGGTCGGCGGCGTGGTTCTCGTGCCGGTCGCCGGTGATCACCACCATGTTCCGGCCGCCGAGCCGGGTAGCGGCGCCGAGCACGGCGGCCCGGTCGGCGAGGTAGCCGTCCCACGGGTCGGTGGGCAGCGCCACCTCGGGGCCGGTGTCCATGTCGGTGCGGCTCATCCCCACCTGGTTGCCGAGCACCTGCCAGCGCGCGGTCGAGTTCGCCAGCCCGTCCAGCAGCCACTCCCGCTGCCCGGCGCCGAGCATGGTGCGCTCCGGGTTCGCGCGCTCGGCGCAGCCGGTCACCACGTTGCCGTCGCCGCAGGCCTGCGCGGTGCGGTACTGCCTGGTGTCGAGCATGGTGAAGTCGGCGAGGTCGCCGAAGCGGTAGCGCCGGTGCAGCAGCATGGACGGCCCCCGCGGCAGCTGCGCCAGCCGCAGCGGCTGGTGCTCGTACATGGCCTGGAAGGCGGCGGCGCGCCGCTTCAGGAAGAGCGGCCGGAGCCGCTGCACGGTGACGCCGAGCCCGGGCGCGTCCGCGGCCCAGTTGTTGTCCACCTCGTGGTCGTCCATGGTGACCAGCCACGGGAAGGCGGCGTGCGCGGCCCGCAGCGGCGCCTCCGCCTTGGCCTGCGCGTAGCGCAGCCGGTAGCCGCGCAGGTCGACCGCCTCGCCGTCGAACTGCGGCTCCCAGACCTCCTGGCCCGCGCGGCCGCGGAGCCAGCCCATCTCGTAGATGTAGTCGCCGAGGTGCACCACCAGGTCCAGGTCCTCCCGGCTCAGGTGGTCGTAGGCGGTGAAGTAGCCGGAGGTCCAGGACTGGCAGGAGGCGAAGGCGAAGCGCATCCGCGCCAGCCGCTGCCCGAGCGCGGGCGCGGTGCGGGTGCGCCCGACCGGGGAGATCGCCGAGCCGGCGCGGAAGCGGTAGTAGTACCAGCGGTCCGGCTCCAGCCCGCTGATCTCCGGGTGCACGCTGTGCCCGAGGTCGCGGGTCGCGACGGCGGTGCCGCGGGCGACCACCGCGCGGAACTGCTCGTCGTGCGCCACCTCGTAGTCCACGCTGACCGGTGCCAGCGGGGTGCCCGCGAGGCCGTCCGGGGCGGTGGGGTCGGGGGCGAGCCGGGTCCAGAGCACGAAGCCGTCCGGCGTCGGGTCGCCGGAGGCGACACCGAGCGCGAACGGGTCACCGAGCCGGCGCGGCGCCGGGAACCGGGCGCTGCTCGCCGCGGCCGTACCGGCGAGCACCGCCAGGGCAGCGCCGCCGAACCGCCCGAACTGCCGACGCGAGATGGCCACACCGTCAGGGTACGTGCGGATAGCGCGGGAGGCCGGGTCGGTGGCAACCCCGAAATCTACCCTGATATCAGCCTTCACCTGCTGTTTCACCGCCGTTCGGCTGCCATGCTGGAAACCGGGACGAACCGAAGGAGAGATGGCAATGGTGTGGAAGATCATCGGAGTGGTCGCGCTGGTGTGGATCGCGGTGGCGATCATCGGGGCGCTGCTGAAGGGGCTGTTC
Source organism: Nocardia sp. NPDC057227 (assembly GCF_042669725.1). Taxonomy (NCBI): domain Bacteria; kingdom Bacillati; phylum Actinomycetota; class Actinomycetes; order Mycobacteriales; family Nocardiaceae; genus Nocardia; species Nocardia sp. NPDC057227. Next base: position 34,123 of record NZ_JBHUXA010000039.1, read on the forward strand.
CCGCTCCTGGTGCTTGCCGTGATCGTCGGCGGGCTGTACCTGCTCTACAAGGCGGTGGCCGGGAGCGGAGACAACACGGTATCGAAGTTGTAGCTCCGCCACGGCGAGCACGCGGTAACTTCGCCCGTATGCGGCAGCTTCCGGAGGACTGGCAGCGCGGGCTGGTGATCGCGGCCCACCCCGACGACATCGAGTACGGGGCCGCCGCCGCGGTCGCCCGGTGGACCGGGCAGGGGAAGGACATCGGGTACCTGCTGGTCACCAGCGGCGAGGCCGGGATGGCCGGGGTGCCGCCCGCCGAGGCGGGGCCGCTGCGCGAGCGCGAGGAGCGGGCCGCGGCCGCCGAGGTCGGGGTGCGCGCGGTGGAGTTCCTCGGCTACCCGGACGGCCGGATCGAGGAGAGCCTCGCGCTGCGCCGCGATCTGGCCGCCGCCATCCGGCGGCACCGCCCCGAGCTGGTGGTGCTCATGCACTTCGGCCCGGTCTGGGCGCCCGGCTACCCGAACAGCGCCGACCACAGGGCCACCGGCCGGGCGGCGCTGGACGCCGTCGCCGACGCGGGCAACGAGTGGATCTTCCCCGAGCTCGCCGAGCTGCCGCCGTGGACCGCGCGCTGGGCCGCCGTCTTCGAGCCGGGCGGCGACCACGCCGTCGACGTCACGGAGGTCATCCCGCTTGCGCACGCCTCGCTCGCCGCGCACCGCCGCTACCTGGAGGTACTCGCGCCGGGGCGACCGGTCGAGGAGCAGGTCGCCGAGATCGTCGAGCAGGGCACGGGGCCGCGCGCCGACTTCCCGGCCGCGCGGGCGGTCGGCTTCACGCTGTACCACTTCCGCGACTGACCCCGCAGCGGCGGTGTGGCAGGGTGGGCGGATGCGCGTAGCCGTGGTGGCCGGACCCGACCCAGGACATGCCTTCCCCGCGCTGGCCCTGTGCGAGCGCTTCCGCGCCGCCGGGGACGAAGCGGTGCTCTTCACCGGCCCGCGCTGGTTCGCGACCGCCGCGGCCGCGGGGATCGCGGTGCGCAGGCTCAAGGGGCTGGCGCCGCGCGCCGTCGACGACGACGCCGACGCGGGCAGGCGGATCCACGAGCGCGCCGCGCACATCTCCACCGAGATCCTGCCCGACCTCGACGCCATCGGCCCCGAGCTGGTCGTCTCCGACGTGCTCACCGCCGGTGGCGGGATGGCCGCCGAGCGGCTCGGCGTGCCCTGGGTCGAGCTCTCGCCGCACCCGCTCTACCTGCCGTCGAAGGGGCTGCCGCCGATCGGCAGCGGGCTCGCCCCCGGCACCGGGGTGCGCGGGCGGGCCAGGGACACCGTGCTGCGCGCGCTCACCGCGCGCGATGTCAGGGCCGGGCACCGGCAGCGCGCCGCGGCCCGCGAGGGGGTCGGGCTGCCCGGCGCCGATCCCGGCCCCGCCGCCCGGCTGATCGCCACCCTGCCCGCGCTGGAGGTGCCGCGCCCGGACTGGCCCGCGCGCACGCACGTGGTCGGGCCGTTGCTCTGGGAGCCGACCGACGCCGTGCTGGCACCGCCGCCCGGCACCGAACCGCTGGTCATGGTGGCGCCGTCCACCGCGCACACCGGGGTCGCCGGGATGGTGGAGACCGTGGTCGAGGCGCTGGACGGCGCCGGTGTCCGGGTGGCCGTCTCGATGCTGGACGCCCCGCCGCCCGGGCTGCCCGGCTGGGTGCGCGCCGGGCTCGGCAGGCAGGACGTGCTGCTCCGGGAGGCCGCGGTGGTGGTCGGCGGCGGCGGGCACGGGCTGCTGGCCAAGAGCCTGCTCGCCGGGGTGCCGGTGGTCACCGTTCCCGGCGGCGGCGACCAGTGGGAGCTCGCCAACCGCGCCGCCCGCCAGGGCGGCTCGCTGCTGATCCGGCCGCTGACCGCCGCCGCCGTCCGGGCCGCGGTCCTGCGGGTGCTGGAGCAGCCCGGATACACCGCCGCGGCGGGCGCCGCGGCGGCGAGCGCCGCCGAGGTCGCCGACCCGGTCGCGCTCTGCCACAAGGTGCTGGAGCGGTCCGCGGTGCGCTGATCCGCCGGTGCGCCGGGCATGGCGGGCGGGCGCGGCGCGGGTGCGCACCGGGCCCGGTATCTTCGGCACGGTGCGGTTGACCGAATTCTCCGAACTCCTGCACACCGAATTCGGTGTGGCCAGGGGCGACACACTGCTCGCCGACCACGTGATCCTCGCGCTCGGCGGGCGCACCGGCGCGCAGGCCATCGAGGCGGGGGTCGATCCCCGCGAGGTCTGGCGCGCACTCTGCGCCGAGTTCGACGTGCCCCGCGTCCGGTGGTGACGGCCGCGCGGCGGGGCGGCTTGACTCGAACACTTGTTCGTCTAGGCTGAGCCCAGAACTTGTCGGTGCCGCGCTCTAGTGTGGGCGCCAACCACGAGGAAGCGCTTCTCTCCCCTGAGCCGGAGCGCCTACCACATCAGCTTCCCGAGCGAAGGGGATCGACATGGCACCACAGGCTTACGACCGCGACAAGGCACTGGAACTGGCGCTCGCCCAGGTCGAGAAGAGCTTCGGCAAGGGCGCGGTCATGCGGCTCGGCGAGGAGGCGCGGCAGCCCATCTCGGTGATCCCGACCGGCTCCATCGCCCTCGACGTCGCGCTCGGCATCGGCGGGCTGCCGCGTGGCCGGGTCGTCGAGATCTACGGCCCGGAGTCCTCGGGTAAGACGACCGTCGCGCTGCACGCGGTGGCCAATGCCCAGGCCGCAGGCGGCGTCGCCGCGTTCATCGACGCGGAGCACGCGCTGGATCCGGAGTACGCGAAGAAGCTCGGCGTCGACACCGACGCGCTGCTCGTCTCCCAGCCGGACACCGGTGAGCAGGCGCTGGAGATCGCGGACATGCTGGTGCGCTCCGGCGCCATCGACATCATCGTCATCGACTCGGTGGCCGCCCTCGTCCCGCGCGCCGAGATCGAGGGCGAGATGGGTGACAGCCACGTCGGCCTGCAGGCCAGGCTGATGAGCCAGGCGCTGCGCAAGATGACCGGCGCGCTCAACAACTCCGGCACCACCGCCATCTTCATCAACCAGCTGCGCGAGAAGATCGGCGTCATGTTCGGCTCGCCGGAGACCACCACCGGCGGCAAGGCGCTCAAGTTCTACGCCTCGGTCCGGCTCGACGTGCGCCGCATCGAGACGCTCAAGGACGGCAGCGACGCGGTGGGCAACCGCACCCGGGTCAAGGTCGTGAAGAACAAGGTCTCGCCGCCGTTCAAGCAGGCCGAGTTCGACATCCTCTACGGCCACGGCATCTCCAAGGAGGGCTCGCTCATCGACATGGGCGTCGAGCACGGCTTCATCCGCAAGTCCGGCTCCTGGTACACCTACGAGGGCGACCAGCTGGGCCAGGGCAAGGAGAACGCCAGGAAGTTCCTGCTGGAGAACATCGACGTGCGCGACGAGGTCGAGAAGAAGATCAAGGAGAAGCTCGGCATCGGTGCCGACGTGACCGCGGCCGAGGGCGCCGAGGTGCCCGCCGATTTCTGAGCCCGTCCGCAACCGCCGCGCTCGACCCGATCCGGTGGACGAGGTCCGGCGGCGGTTGCGGGAACTGGAGAGCAAGCCGGGGGGAAGTGATCTTCCGCCGGACGGCCGCGGTGGTGCCGGCCGTCGGCGGGCGGGTCCGGTGGCGGCCGGGCCCGGGCGGGAGGAACCCGCGCCGTCCGGCTCCGGCCGCGCGGCGCAGGGGGGTGCCCCGCAGGGTGGGACGGTCGAGCAGGCGAAGGAAGCCTGTCTTCGCCTGCTCGCCGTCCGCGCTCGCAGCCGCGCAGAACTCGTGCAGCGGCTGTCCGCCAAGGGATTCGACGCCGAGGTGACGGCGGCCGCGGTCGACCGGCTCGCCGAGGTCGGGCTGGTCGACGACGCCGCCTTCGCCGAGCAGTGGGTGCAGGCCAGGCACACCTTCTCCGGGCGGGGGCGGGCCGCGCTCGCCCAGGAACTACGCCGCAAGGGGGTCGCGCCGGAGACGGCGGCGGCCGCGCTGGACGGCATCAGCGGCGACGACGAACAGGAGCGCGCCGCCGAACTGGTGCGCCGCAAGCTGCGCAGCCTGCCCGCGAGCGTCGACCGCGACACCGCACTCCGTCGGCTCTCCGCCATGCTCGCCCGCCGCGGCTATCCCGCGTCGGTCGTCTTCCCCGTGGTTCGCGCCGAACTCGACGCCGCCGGGTACGGCGGCGGCACCGAGCCGACAGACGACTGACCCTGCCGGACGCGCCTGCGGCGACCCTGGTTCGCCAGGGCTCGGCCGGACGCATTCGCGGGAGCCGCGGGATCAGGGCTCAGCCGGACGCGCCCGCAGGCGTGACCAGCGCATGGAGGTGCATGTCGTGCCAGCCGTCGGCGTGCAATCCGGCCTCGCGCTGCGTGCTTTCCAGGGGGAAGCCGGACTTCTCCGCGGTCCGGCAGGAGGCCGGGTTGTGGACGGAGTGGGTGAGTTCCAGGCGGTGGAAGCCGACGGCGAAGGCCAACGCGACCGCAGCGCGCACTCCGCGCGGAGCGAGCCCGCGGCCGCGCGCGGCCGGCAGCGTCCAGTACGCGACCTGCGCATTGCCGGAGCGGAGGTCGAACCCGGTGAGCGAGATCCGGCCGGTCACCGCCCCGTCGGCGACAGCGGCCCAGTTCGCGGCGGTACGCGCAGGCCAGGTCGCCTGCCAGTCACGGATCCAGCCCTCGACTTCGGCCATCGAATCGGCCCGCCTGCGATGCCACCGCATCACCGCCGGGTCGGTGAACGCCGCGTACACGGCCTCGGCGTCGGCCGCCGCCCACGGCCGCAGCACCAGCCCGCCGTCGCGCAGCACCGGCTGCGGGCCGTCGAAGAGCGTCACGTCGACCGGAGACGAATCCAGAAGTGGCACACCATGATTGTGCCACCTGCGTAGTCGGTCCTACCGCTTGGCGATGTCCACACCCGGCGCGGCGTCGGTGACCACCGAGTCGGCCGCGAGCACCGCGGTGCCCTTCTTCTTGCGGGTGCGCAACCGCCGCTCCACCTGGGTGGCGACAAAGGTGAGCAGGCTGTTCAGCAGGATCATGACGAGCGCGACCACCATGAGCGCGGGAATGGTGTTGCTCTCCGACGACCCGAGCTGCTGCCCGGAGCGCACGATCTCGACGTAGGTGATCTGGTAGCCGAGCGCGGAGTCCTTGAGCGCCACCACCATCTGCGAGATCAGTGCGGGCAGCATGGCGGTGATCGCCTGCGGCAGCAGGATCAGCCGCATGAGCTGGTTCTTGCGCAGCCCGAGCGCCACCGCGGCCTCGGTCTGCCCGCGCGGCAGCGAGCGGATACCCGCTCGCACGATCTCCGCGATCACCGACCCGTTGTAGATGGTGAGCGCGGTGACCACCGCGGCGAGCGCCAGATCATCCGACTTGAACAGGTCGTACTCGGCGAAGACCGCGAACAGGAAGATCATCAGGATCAGCACCGGGATGGCGCGCGACAGCTCCACCACCACGCTCGCGAACCAGCGCACCGGCCGGTGCTCGGAGAGCCGCAGGACACCGAAGATCATGCCGAGCACCAGCGCGAGCACGATGGAGAGCAGCGCGGCCACGATGGTGCCGCGCAGGCCGGGCAGCAGGTACGTCTCCCAGACCGAGGCCTCCAGGAACGGCGTCCACTTGTCCGCCGCGAACTGCCCCTTGTCCGCGAAGGCGGAGATGGTCAGCCACAGCCCGGCGGCGACGAGCACCACCACGATCGCGGTGAAGAAGTGATTGCGCAGCCTGGCCCTCGGGCCGGGTGCGTCGAACAGGACCGACGGCGCGGCGCTCATCGGGCCACCTCGAATCGTTTGGCCAGCCAGCCGAAGAAGAGGCCGGTGGGCAGGGTCAGGATCACGAAGCCGAGCGCGAAGATCGCGCCGATCGCCAGCAGGTCGGCCTCCGTCTCGTTCATGGTCGCCATCAGCGCGGCCGCCTCGGCGACGCCGATGGCGGAGGCGATGGTGGAGTTCTTGGTGAGCGCGATCAGCACGCTGCCCAGCGGCGCGACCACCGCGCGGAAGGCCTGCGGCAGCACGATCAGCCGCAGGTTCTGGCTGAACCCGAGCCCGAGCGAGCGGCCGGCCTCGGACTGCCCGAGCGGCACCGTGTTGATGCCGGAGCGCAGCGATTCGCAGACGAACGCGGCGGTGTACACGCTCAGGCCGACGATGGCCCAGCGGAAGTTGATGGCGTTCAGCGTCTCGCCGCCGAGCGTGAGCCCCATGGTGGAGTACAGCCCGAGCGAGCAGAAGACGATGATCAGCGTGAGCGGGGTGTTGCGGATCAGCGTGACGTAGGCGGTCCCGACACCGCGCGCGATCGGTACCGGCGACACCCGCAGCCCGGCCACGATCGTGCCGAGCACCAGCGCGCCGACGGAGGAGAGCAGCGTCAGCTGGATGGTCACCCAGAAGGCGTCGAGTATCTGGTCGTCGTACCGCGAGATCAGATCGAACACGAGCGCGCGTCCCTTGCGATCGAGGGTGGACGGGGGAAGACCGGCGAGGGCGGCCCGGCAC
>NZ_JBHUXA010000040.1:0-38348 GCF_042669725.1 Nocardia sp. NPDC057227
GAGGTGTTGTCGGTGTTGGAGGAGCGTGGGGTTCCGTATGCGGTGGGGATCAACGAGTTCGACGGGTCGCGGACGTATCCGTTGGAGGAGGTCCGGGACGCGCTCGACCTCGCCCCGGAGACGCCGCTGGTCCGGCTCGACGCACGCAACCGCAGCACCTGCCTGCGCTCGCTGATCACCCTGGTGGAGTTCCTCTTCCATCGGCTCGAATCGCGGATGTGAACAAGGCGGTCGCGGTGAGCCGGGGTTCCTGGCTCGGGTATCGGTGGGGGCGGCATGGGTTGAGCGGGTCGCTCGACGGTGCTGCGCGCGCTGACCTACTGTTCCTCGGGGTCCAGGAGACGCGGCTCGGTACGGCCGCGCAGGGATTGCGGCGGCGCGGGATTTCCGGCGCGGTCGGGCCGGATCGGGAGCTGGTGGCGCTCTGGTCCGTGCGAGGGGCGCCGCATGTGCACGCGCGGGAGGATCTCGCCGACCTGCGTGCGGCCGTGGTGCCCGGATCGCCCGAGGTGGAGGCGGTGGCGTCGGCGCTGCGGGCCGTTGTCGACCGGCCGATGGGCAAGGGGGAGGCGAGTGCCGCCGTGACCCGGCGGTTGCCGGAGTCCGCGGTGAGCTGGTGTGCGTCGTGTAAGGCGGCGCATGTGCCCGACGGGGTCTTCCGGTGGGCCGGGTGCCTGGCCGGGCTGGTGCTCGACACCGCTGCCGCGGGGACCGTGCTGCTACCCGGTCTCGACGTGCCCGCTTGCCGCGCGGAGCCGCGGGCGGAGCTGGTCCGCGCCTTCTTCCGGGCCAATGGCCCCGCGAGCGCTGCGTTCGTGCGGGAGCGGCTCGGGCTCGACGCGGTGCCCGAGCTCGGGGAGCCGCTGGTGCCGGTTTCCGTCGACGGGGTTCGCTCGGACCTGCCGGAGTCGCTGGTCGACGCGGTGCACGAGGCGGCTCCGGCCGAAGGTGTCGCGCTCGTGCCGCCCGGTGATCCCTATCCGGCCGACACCAACTCGGGGCTACTCCTGCCGGAGAAGACCTGGCGGCAGCAGCTCCGGCGGGCCGTCTCCCCGCCCGGGGCGGTGCTCGCCGACGGGGAGGTGGCCGGGGTCTGGCGGTACCGACGCCGCGAGCGAGTCGTCACCGTGACGGCGTTCGAGCAGGTCGGGCGGGCGCTCCGCGCGGGGGTCGAGCGGGAGGCCGTCGCCGTGGCCGCCGCGGTGGGCGAATCCGAACCCACGGTGGAGTGGGCCTGATCGACGGCACCGCTCAGCGGTCGAGGGCGGCCAGTACCTGCTTCGCGGTATTGCGATGCCCGGCGGCATTCGGGTGCAGCGGGACGATGGCATCGGCCGAGGTCGGCAGCGCGCCGACCATCCAGCTCTCGCCCGGCTCCGCGCACACGTCGTGCCCCTGCGTCGAGGGCTCCAGATCCACGTACCCGGCTCCGTGTGCGGCCGCCTCGCGCCGGATGACGTCGTTCAGCTGATTGATCTTGCCCTGCAGGTAGGTGGCGTCCGCGGCCCAGGCGGGCTGGGTCTCCGGGCAGCCGCCGTCGCGGATGCCGATCGGGTAGCCGACCAGCACGATGGTGGCGGCGGGGGAGCGGCGGCGGATCTCCTCGATCATGACCCCGTAGGTCGGGGCGAAGCGCTCGATCTGCTCGCCCACCCGATCCCGGCCGCCCGCGGTCTGCGTCGCCGCGCAGGAGACGCCGTTCGGCTCCGGCAGCGGGTTGATACAGCTCACCCCGAGCTGGACCAGCCCGATATCGTTGCCGCCCATGCCGAGCGTCACCAGCGTGGTGTCCGGGGTCAGCGCGTCGTACTGCGGCGCGGCGAGCCCGCTCAGCCCGAACTGCCTGCCCGCCAGATCGGCGCTCACCGCCGCACCGCAGGTGACGTCGCGGAATTCGCTCGGGCGCAGCGCCTGCGCCACCAGCTTGGGGTAGTTCAGCGCGGAGCGGGTGCAGTCGCCGGGAATGCCGCTGGCCGGCGCGCTCGGCGCGATCCCGGAGCCGGCCGAGAACGAATCGCCCAGCGCGACGTACACCTCGGGCTGCGGCGCCGCCGGTGCGGCACCGGCACCGGCCACCGCGATCGCGCACGCACCCAGCGCGGCGCCGACGGCGCGCAGCGCGGGAAACTGACGGGACTGCTGCATGATTCGGATCCTCGCCTGTGCCGGAACACGGATGACCGCCGGACACCAGCGTCCGGCTACCGGCTGGTAGGAAGTGTGGCCGAGGCCACGGCGGGCGTCAAGACGCGATCCGGCGGGCCCTCATCCGTCACCCGGCCCGCGGCCAGCGCGACGCAGTGGTCGGCGCGGAGCGCGTCCGCGCGGTCGTGGGTGGCGTGCACGACGGTCACCCCGCGCTCCCCGGCCAGGTCGAGCGCCGTGTGCACGGCGGAACGGGCCTCGGCGTCCAGCGCGGTACCCGGCTCGTCGAGCAGCAGCAGCTGGGAGCGCGCTGCCAGCGCCTGAGCGAGCAGCGCCCGCTGCCGCTGCCCCCCGGAGAGCGTGTCCAGCCGGCGCCCGGCCAGCGCGGCGAGCCCGAGCGCCTCGAGCGATTCGTCGACCAGGGCGCGATCCGCCCGCGTGAGCCTGCGCCACCACCCGCGCTCCCCCCAGCGCCCCATCGCCACCGTCTCCCGGACGGTGATCGGCAGCGTCGGCGGAACCGCGCTGTGCTGGAGTACGAGCGCGGGCCTGCCCAGCGGTTGCAGCACCGACCCCGCCGTCGGCGCGAGCACGCCGGCGAGCACCGCGAGCAGCGTCGACTTCCCCGACCCGTTCGGCCCCACCAGCGCCGTCACCCGCCCGGCCGGCAGCACCGCGTGCACGCCGTGCAGCACCGGCCCGGCCTCGTAGCCGGCGACGATCCCGGTCAGCCGCACCTCGGTGGCCATCTGTGTCCCCTGTCACTACAGTTGAAATGAAAATCATGTTCATTCTAGGGTGTCGCTTCATGGACTGGCTCTTCGACCCCTTCGCGGTGACCTTCGTGCAGCGGGCGCTCTGGGGCGGGGTGCTCGTCTCCTGCCTCTGTGCCATCGCCGGAACGTGGGTCGTCGTGCGCGGCATGGCCTTTCTGGGCGAGGCGATGGCGCACGGGATGCTCCCCGGTGTCGCCGTTGCCGCGCTGCTCGGCGGCAATCTGCTCGCCGGGGCGGCGGTGAGCGCGGTGGCGATGGCCGCCGGGGTCTCGGTGCTCGGGCGGAATCGCCGGTTCACCCCGGACGTGGCGATCGGGCTGCTCTTCGTCGCCATGCTCTCGCTCGGCGTGGTGATCGTGTCCCGCTCGGAGAGCTTCGCGGTCGACCTGACCGGCTACCTGTTCGGCGACGTGCTCGCCATCGGTGTGGGCGATCTCCGGTTGCTGGCCTGCGCTGTCCTGCTCGCCGCGGTGCTCGCCGCTGCCGGGCATCGCGGGTTCACCGCGCTCACCTTCGAGCCGCGGATCGCCGAGGCGCTCGGGCTGCGGCCGCGGCTCGCCAGGGTCGGGCTGCTTGCCCTGGTGACGCTGGCCGTGGTCGGCTCATTCCACCTGGCCGGGACGCTGCTCGTGTTCGGGCTGCTGATCGCGCCGCCTGCCGCCGCCACCTACTGGGCGCACCGGATTCCGACCACCATGCTGCTGGCCGCGGTCTTCGGCTCGGTGGCGACCGTGGCCGGGCTGCTGGTCTCCTGGCATGCGGGCACCGCGGCCGGGGCGACCATCGCGGCCTGCGCGGTCGCGCTGTTCTTCGGCTCCGCCCTGGTTGCCGCGCTGCGCGAGCGGCTGCGTCGCGGTGCCCGCCCTGCGGTGGCGGTGGCGGCGGCCGCCGCGGTCCTGACCGGCTGCGCCGCCGATCCCGGGCCTGCTCCCGAGATGGATGTGCCACACGGTTACGTCGAGGGTGCGGAGGAGGCCGCCGAGGCGCAGACCCGGCTGGTGCTGGCCGATGCCGAAACCGGCGCTGTCCGGGTGCTCGACCTGATCACGGAGGAGATCACCGAGCTCGACCCGCTCCCCGGCGTCACCGACGCCACGAGCGACGGGCGCTACGTGTACCTCTCCGCCGGCGGCACCGTGCGGGTCGCCGACGCCGGCGCCTGGATGGTCGACCACGACGACCACGTGCACTACTACCGCACGCCCCCCGGCGTCCGCGGCGAGTTCGCCGTACCCACGGTCGCCGAGCCCGCTGTCACCACGCCTACCGGAGCCGCGCCCTCCGATACCGCGCCCTCCGTGACCGCGCCCTCCGTGATCGCGCCTACCGTGACCGCGCCCTCCGGCACCACGGCGGCGGCCGATCGCGCCGTCGCCGTGCTGAACTCGGGCGATTCCGCCACCGTCCTCGACCGCACCGCGCTGGACGCGGGCCGCATCCCCGATCCGGTGACCGTGCCCGGCGCCGCCCTCCCGATCGACGGCGCCCTGGTGAGCGTCGACCCCGCGAGCGGGCAGGTGCACCTGCGCGAACGCGACGGCGCCGTCCGCCGCACCCTCGCCGAGACCTGCCCCGAACCACGCGCAGCGGCCGTGACCAGGCGTGGCGCCGTATTCGGCTGCGCGACAGGCGCGCTCGTGGTCTCCGGCGAGAACGCCCGCACGGTCCCGTACCCCCCTGGCACCGCCCCGGAAGACCGCGCCACCGCCTTCACCCAGCGCCCCGGCGCGAGCGCGCTCACCGCCCCGGCGGGCCGGCGCGGGCTCTGGCTGCTCGACGTCGCCCGCGCCACCTGGACCCGCTTCGACACCGGCCCGGTCCTTGCCGCCGCGACGGCGGGCGAGGGAACCCCGGTCCTCGTGCTCGCCCCGGACGGCGTGCTCCGCGCCCTCGACCCCGCGACGGGAGCCGAACTGGCAAGCCGCCCCCTGACCACCCCCGGCGCACCCGCGCGGATCGCCGTCGACACCACCCGCGCCTACCTCACCGACCCGGAGCGCCGCATCGTGTACGAGATCGACTACCTGGACGCCCTGCGCGTCGCCCGCGAGTTCCCGCTCGACATCACCCCCGCGTACCTCGCCCAGGCGGGCCGATGAAGCGCCTGTTCACGGCGGTGCTCGCCGGGCTGACCGTGCTCACCGCCGCGGCCTGCGGCAGTACCGCCGAGCGCACCGAGATCGTGGTGACCACCGACCTGCTCGGCGACCTCACCCGCGCCGTTGTCGGCGACGCCGCCCCGGTCACCGTGCTCATGCCGACCGGCGGCGACCCGCACTCGTTCGGCGTCTCCGCCAAGCAGGCGGCCGGGCTGGAGCGGGCCGCGCTGGTCGTCGCCAACGGCCTCGGCCTGGAGGAGGGCGTGCTGCGCCACGTCGAGTCCGCCGCCGCGGCGGGCACGCCGACGCTGCTGGTCGGCGACCGGGTGAACCCGCTGCCGTACCGCGACAGCGCCAACCCGGACCCGCACTTCTGGACCGACCCGGCCCGGGTGCGCACCGCGGTCGAGGCCATCCGGGACCGGGTGCTCGCCGACGTCCCCGGCATCGACGCCGCGGCCGTGCGCGCCCGCACCGACGGCTACCTCACCCGGCTGGACGAGCTGGACCGCTGGATGACCGAGCGCTTCGCCGCGCTCCCCGCCGAGCGGCGCAGGTTGGTCACCAACCACCACGTCTTCGGCTACCTCGCCGCGCGCTTCGGGCTCGACGTGATCGGCGTCGTCCTGCCCAGCGGCAGCGCACTCGCCTCGCCCAGCGCCGCCGACCTGGCCGGGCTGGCGGGCGCGGTGCGCGCGGCCGGGGTGACCACGATCTTCGCCGACTCCTCGCAGCCCGACCGGCTCGCCCGCGTCCTCGCCGAACAGGCGGGCGTGCGGGTGCGGGTCACCGCCCTGCACACCGAATCGCTCACCCCGCCGGACGGCGGCGCCCCCACCTACCTGGACATGATGCGCGCCAACACCGACGCCATCATCGCCGGGTGATCCGAAAGATGAGGTAGCACATGAAGTTCCGTTCTCTCGCCGTGGGAGCCTGCGCGGTGGCGCTCACCGCGACCGCCTGCGGCGGCAGCGACGAGCCCGCCACCGTCGCCGACCCGGTGACGGTGACCTACGACGGCGGCATCGCGGTGCTCGACGGCAGCACGCTCGAGGTCGGGCACACCGTCGCCCTGGACGGCTTCACCCGGCTCAACCCCGCGGGCGACGACCGGCACGTCGTGGTCACCAGCGGCTCGGCCTTCCGGGTGCTGGACGCCACCACCGGCCAGTTCACCGGCACCGAGTTCCCGGCCGAGAAGCCGGGCCACGTGGTGCGGCACGCCGGGCGCACGGTGCTCTTCGCCGACGGCAGCGGCGAGGTCACCGCCTTCGACACCGCCGCACTGGCCGAGGGCACCCCGAAGACCGACGTCTACACCACCGCCGCCCCGCACCACGGCGTCGCCATCGAGCTCGCGGACGGCCGGCTGGTGGTCTCGCTCGGTACCGAGGAGCGCCGCACCGGCATGCTCGTGCTCGACCCCGACGGCCGCGAGATCGCCCGCAGCGAGGACTGCCCCGGCGTGCACGGCGAGGCCACCGCGCAGGGCGAGGCCGTGGTGATCGGCTGCCAGAACGGTGCGCTGGTCTACCGGAACGGCGTGCTCACCAAGGTCACCAGCCCGACCCCGTACGGCCGCATCGGCAACCAGGCGGGCAGCGACGGCTCGCCCGTCGTGCTCGGCGACTACAAGCAGGACAAGGACGCGGAACTCGAACGCCCGCAGCAGGTCTCGCTGATCGACACCGCCACCGGCGGGCTGCGCCTCGTCGACCTCGGCACCAGCTACACCTTCCGCTCGCTCGGCCGCGGCCCGGCAGGCGAGGCGCTGGTTCTCGGCACCGACGGCGCGCTGCACGTCATCGACCCGGTGCGCGCCGCCGTCACCCGCAGCATCCCGGTGCTCGCGCCCTGGCAGGAGCCGCTGGAGTGGCAGCAGCCGCGCCCCGCGCTCTTCGTCCGCGGTGGTATCGCCTACGTCTCCGACCCCGCCACCGGCCAGGTGCACCGCATCGACCTGGCTACCGGCGAGCGCACCGCCAGTGTCACGCTGCCCGGCGCGCCGAACGAGCTGAGCGGGGTGCAGCCCGGCCACTGAGCAGTTTCCGCCGGGGGCGGCCCGGGTAGACGAGGGTTACGACGGGGACGACGCGCGCCCCGCGGTACGACGGGAGACCGACATGAACCGCAGCCTCGCCCGCGCCGTCACCGCGGGCGCCGCGCTCGCCCTCGTCCCGCTCGGGGCGGGCGCGGCCGCCGCCCAGGACGCCCCGGTCCCGCTGGGCGGTGGCTCCGGGATCGTCGTCGACAACACTGCGCAGTGCACCGTCACCACCATCGGCTACGACGCCGCTGGCCGGTTGGTCGGGCTGACCGCCGGGCACTGCGGCGACGCCGGGGCCACCGTGGTCGCCGAGCGCGACCACGACCTCGGCGTCGTCGGCCGCTTCGTGCACTCCGACCCGAACCTGGACTACGCCGTCATCCAGTTCGACCCCACCAAGGTGACGCCGGTGAACCGGGTCGGCAACGCCACCATAACCGGCATCGGCGCGCCTGCCCAGTTCCCCGCGGTGGTCTGCAAGAAGGGCCGTACCAGCGGCGAGACCTGCGGCGTCGCCTGGGGCGATGTGCTGAACACCGCCCAGGAGACCTGGACCCAGCTGTGCGTGCTGGAGGGGGACTCCGGGGCGCCGGTCATGGTCGGCAGCACGCTGGTCGGCATGGTCAACGCGTACCTGGGGCTCGGGTGCATCGGCCCCGAGGTCGGGACCACCATGGCCGCCATCGTGAACGATCTGGACGCGCGCGGTTCGGTCGGGGCCGGGTTCCACCCGCTCTGATCGGCCGATGAATTCCGTTCGCGTTCGCCGTCTGCACCCTTGTCGATGTCAGGCAGTGGAAGGACGATGTATGCGCTCGATCTCGGTCACCATGTCCATCACCCTCGACGGGGTCGTGCAGGGGCTCGGCCGCCCCGATGAGGACACCCGCGGCGGGTTTTCCCACGGGGGGTGGGGGCTCCGGTACAACGACGAGATCATGGGCGCGGAGATGGCGCGCGGCATGGCCGAGGCCGGTGACATGCTCTTCGGCCGCCGCACCTGGGAGGACTTCCACCGCGCCTGGGGCAGCGCCACCGACGGCAATCCCTTCAGCACGCACATGAACGCCGCTACCAAATTCGTCGCCTCCACGACTCTGCCGGATGCCGGCATCTGGCAGAACTCCACCCTGCTCTCCGGTGACGCCGTCGAGACCGTCGCCGAGTTGAAGGCCACTCCCGGCCCCGACCTGTCCATCATCGGCAGCGCCGCACTCGTCCGCTCCCTGCACGCGGCGTCGCTGATCGACCGGTACTCCCTGCTGATCCACCCCCTCACCCTCGGCACCGGCACCCGCCTCTTCGACGGCCCCGCCCCGCTCACCGAATTCGAGCTCACCCGCAGCGTCACCACCGGCACCGGCGTCATCATCGCCCATTACTCGAGGCGCTGACGTAGGACTGAACATCGCTGTTTCACGTCCATAGCTCGGCACAGGGGAGGTGGGGCATGTCGGGGTGTACATCCTCGTCCAGCAGGACAACCGCGCCGGGAAGACTCGGGGAGAGTTGTTCGGCCACGCTCTGCGCCTGCGCAGCCGACCCCTGGTAGTCGAGGGTGAGAACGCCGAACTCGATGTGCAGATGCAGTAGAGCCGGAATCTGCGGTGTCGGAGCATGAGCTCGGCGTATGACGTCCTCCGGAGGTAGCGCCCGGCCGGTGAGGCCGAGACGGTGTACCCGGTACCGGGGGCCTTCTCGGGCCACCGGGCGGTCCGGTCCATCGGCCGCCGGTGCGCCGCGCAAGGGGTGCGGCGTCACCCCGGTACCGCGTACGGCCCGACCGTAGGCTTCGAGCGCGGCGATCTCGCTGCAAGAATCCGCGAAGCTTCTGCGGCATCGCGAATGCTGTATAGGGTCGTGCGCAGGGGGTTGCGCAACAGTGATCGGCAGGGGTGGTGCATGCGTGTCACGACCGGTGAGGTGATTCGGCGTATTCGGCTGAGCACCGGCATGACTCAGCGCGAGCTGGGTGCTCTCGTCGGCCTCACGCAACCCGCCATCTCACAGCTCGAACGCGGCGGTCCGGCTGTCCACGATCTCCGCGTCCTCCGTCGAGTGGCCCGTGCACTCCGGGTCCCGCTTGCCATACTGGCAGTGGAGTCGGACGAGGAGGCGAACGTGAATCGTCGCAACTTCCTGCGAACCGGCGCGCTCGGCGCCGGAACAACTGCGCTGCCCTCCGGTGCCCGGTCACCGGTCGATAACAGAACCGCGGCTACATCGACCGGCGCTGTGCGCATCGGCCCAGAGGAAGTGGCCGAGATCGCCGCTAACACCAACGAGCTGCACGAGCTGGATCTCCTGGTCGGCGGTGATCGCCTGTGCCGCGTGGCAACCCACGGTGTGCGCTATGTCGAGCAGTTGCTCGATGGTGCCAGCTATACCGAGTCGGTGGGCAAGTCGCTCACCAGCGCCGCGGCCGAGATGATGACGGCGGCGGGGTGGGTGCACTACGACGCGGGCCGCCTCGACGAAGCGCGTCGCTACTACGCCGGCGCCGCCCAGGCCGGGGCCGCGGTCGAAGACGGGATCGCAGTCGCCCATGCGCTCGGCAATGCCAGCTCGCTGCTGACCGAGTGGAACGGCGGGACCCCGGCGGCCATGCGTCAAGCAGTGCAATACGCCCAGGCGGCATCGCGTGCGGCCCTCGGCAGGGGTGGGCCGAAGTTGCGGGCCCTGCTGGCCATCCGGGAAGCCGACGCACTGGGCATGCAGAATCCGACGCAGAACAAGGCGGCCGTCACGGATGCACTGAGCCGGGCTCACCGTGCGTACGAATCGTCGCGCGGATTCGACCCGGACTGGGTCTACCTCCCCGAGGCGCTCCTCTGCGGAATGACCGGCATCATGCACATGTACCTCGGTGAACATGCTGCTGCGTCGAAGCAGATTCGAGCGGCTGTCAAGGGATCGACAGCCTGGCCCCGGGAGCAGGCGGAGTGGTGCGTTCAGCTCGGGCGGAACCTGGTCCAGGCAGGAGAAATCGCTGAGGGCTGCCAGGTTCTGACCGACCACCGAGAGGCGATCGATCAAATCGCCTCGACCAGGGTTCGACAGAAGTTGGAGCTGGTGGCTGCCGCTGTGCGACCCCACTCGCGGGCACCGGAGGTGCGGGAGTTCTTGGCGTCGCTCTCGTAAAGCCGACTCACCCGGGGTCGCCGTCGTGTGCAGCGCGGACGAAGGCCGCGCAGGAGCCGGCATCCTTGTCCCCGGCGGGCGTCTCGACTCCGCTGTTCACGTCGACGGCATCGGGCCGAACCACCTCGATGGCCTCGGCGAGATTGCCGGGGTGCAGACCGCCCGCCAGGATTACCGGGCGGCCGATCTCGCGCACCGTGCGCACGATCTCCGCGCTGATCGACCAGTCGTGCGTCGCGCCGGTGCCGCCGAGCCGGTCGGTGGTGCGCGAATCGAGAAGTACGGCATCGCAAGTCGCCGCTGCACGACGAGCGGCATCGACCGCGTCGGGTCCGGTGACGTGGACGGCGCGCACCACTTTCCGGCCGCGAGCCAGCGCATGGACCTCTCGGGCGGTCTCGTCGGTGACCAATCCGTGCACCTGGATGACGTCGACGCCGACCTGATCCGCGAGTGCGATGATCGCCGCTGCCTCTTCCAGGTGGGTGACCAGCACACGGGTCACGAAAGGCGGGACCAGCCGGGAGAGTGCGGCGGCGCGATCGGGGTCAAGGGCATCCTCGCTGACGTGCGTGACCCCGCAGATGAAGCCGATCGCGTCCGCCCCGGCATCGACCGCGATGCGGAGGTCCCGCTCGGAACGAATTCCGCAGATCTTCGCGCGAATGGTCACCGGCCCACCGTAGCGAGGCCGGCTCACGCCGCCGGGTCGAGCACCACCTTGATCACGCCGTCCTTCTTCTGCTGGAACTTCTCGTACGCCTGCGGCGCCCCGAGCAGCGGCAGCCGATGTGTGGCGAAGGAATCCACGCCGAGCGGATCCGAGTCAGTGAGCAGGGGCAGGATCTCGGGCGCCCACCGCTTGACGTTCGCCTGCCCCATGCGCAACTGGATCTGCTTGTCGAAGAGGACCCGCAGCGGAAGCGGATCGGCCATGCCCCCGTAGACGCCGACGAGCGAGATGGTGCCGCCGCGGCGGACGATGTCGATCGCCGACTCGAGGGCAGCGAGCCGGTCGACACCGGCGGTGTTCATGAGCTTCTCCGCGACCGAGTCGGGCAGGAAACCGGTGGTCTTCTGCGCGAACGAGGCGACGGGCGACCCGTGCGCCTCCATGCCGACGGCGTCGATCACGGTGTCGGTGCCACGACCCCGGGTGCGGTCGCGGATCACCTCACCGAGGGAAGCCCCGGCTTCGGCGAGGTCGATGGTCTCGATGCCGCGGGCGGCGACCCGGGCGAGCCGCTCCGGCACCAGGTCGACGCCGATCACTCGATATCCGAGGTGCGCGGCGACCCGGCAGGCCATGTCGCCGATCGGCCCGAGCCCGAGCACGGTCACCGAACCGCCGTCGGGGATCCCCGCGTACCGCACGGCCTGCCAGGCGGTGGGCAGCACGTCCGACAGGTAGAGGAACCGGTCGTCGGGCGGGCCGGGCGGCACCTGGACGTGGGTGTGGTCGGCGTGCGGCACCCGCAGGTACTGCGCCTGCCCGCCGGGCACCTGGCCGTAGAGCTTCGAGTAGCCGAAGAGCGCGGCGCCGGAGCCCTGGTCGCGCACCTGGGTGGTCTCGCACTGGGTGGAGAGGCCTCGATCGCACATGAAGCAGTGGCCGCAGCTGATCTGGAAGGGGATCACCACCCGGTCGCCGACCTGCACCGAGCCGACCTCGCTGCCCACCTCCTCGACGATCCCCATCGGCTCGTGGCCGAGGATGTCGCCGGGGCTCATGAACGGGCCCAGTACCTCGTAGAGGTGCAGGTCCGAGCCGCAGATCGCGGTCGAGGTCACCCGGATCACCATGTCGGTGGGGTCCTCGATCCTCGGGTCGGGGACGGTGTCCACCGAGACCTTGCGCTTGCCCTGCCAGGTAACCGCCTTCATGGGTCCTCCTCGTCGTCAGCGGGCGGCTACCCGAGGTGCGCGGCGGAAAACTCGCAACCTTCCAGCGTCGCGCCGGCCAGTTCGGCGATCACGTCGGCGGCGTCGTGCCGCCGGGCGTAGGCGCGGCGCTGCCTGCGCGCTCCGTTGCCGCGGCTCAGCACCTCGGCAACGGTGTCGGTGACGAAGGCGCGGTCGCCGAGCTCGTCCAGTTCCGGGCCGATCCGCCGGACCAGCTCGTCGAGCAGCGCGGGGACCGGGAGCACCCGGCCGGAGACCGGCTCCAGCGCCGCGCCGTCGAGGCCGGAGCGGGCCGCGGTCCAGTAGGCGGCGCGCAGGATCTCGTGCGGGATGTCGGGGGCTTCCTCGTTGCGCGCCAGCGCTTTCCGCGCGTGCAGCACGAGGCCGCGGACCAGCAGGGCGAGCAGCGTGCTCTCCCGCGCGGTGGCGGGCACGTCGCCGACCCTGACCTCGATGGTGGGGAAGGAGAGCGAGGGGCGGACGTCCCAATAGACCATCTTGCGGTCCAGGATGCTGCCGCAGGCGAGCATGGTGTCGACCACCGCCTCGTAGTCGCGCACCGAGCGGAAGTAGGGCGGCGGGCCCGCGCTCGGCCAGCGCCGCCACAGGATGCTGCGCCAGCTCGCGTAGCCGGTGTCCGAGCCGCGGTAGATCGCGGAGTTGGCGCTGAGCGCGAGCAGCGCGGGCAGCCACGGCCGCAGGTGGTTGCTCACGCGCACCGCGATCTCCCGATCCGGCACGGCCACGTGCACGTGGCAGCCGGAGAGCCCCTGCTCGTGCGCGATCATGCCGAAGGCGTCGCCGATGGCGCGGTAGCGCGGGGTGTCGGTGAGCGGGAACTCGTGCGGAACGGTCGGCGGCGCGGCCACCGCGAGCAGCCGGACCCGGTTGCGCGCGGCGCAGTGCGCGACCGCGCCGCGCAGTTCGTGCAGCTGGCGGTCGAGCGCGGCGGCGTCGGTGTGCACGGCGGAGCTGGTCTCGACCTGGCAGCGGGTGAGTTCCAGCTGGAGCTCGACGCCCGCCGCCGCGGCGGTCTCGGCGACCGCGCGGTTGGCGGCGGCGGGGGCGCCGGTCTCCGGGTCGACCAGGAGGAACTCCTCCTCGACGCCCATGGTGAGCTCGGTCATCGGGCCGTGACCGCGTGGACGGCCTGCTTCGGCGCCGACGGCTGCTTCCGCGGCGCCTCGTCGTCACCTGCCTTCGCGAACTCGCGGAGCTGTTCGTGGTCCTCGCGCAGCAGCACGATGGCGTCGCTGGACATGGGGTTCCTCCTCGGTGGGCCGTCCGGGTGCGGGCGAAGT
Organism: Nocardia sp. NPDC057227; assembly: GCF_042669725.1. Taxonomy (NCBI): domain Bacteria; kingdom Bacillati; phylum Actinomycetota; class Actinomycetes; order Mycobacteriales; family Nocardiaceae; genus Nocardia; species Nocardia sp. NPDC057227. Next base: position 13,415 of record NZ_JBHUXA010000040.1, read on the forward strand.
GCCCTGGCGGCGCGGAGCGAAACCGGTCTAGCCCGGCGGCACCGCCGTCCACGGCCGGACCCGCTCCAGCTCCGCGGCCACGCGCAGCACGGTGTGCTCGCCGTTCGGCGGCCCGACCAGCTGGACGCTGCGCGGCAACCCGTCGGCGAACCCGGAGGGGACGGCGGCGGCCGGGTTGCCGCAGACGTTCCAGAGCGCGGTGTAGGCGATCATCGGCACCGTGCGCAGGGTGGCGCGCACCATGCCGGTGCCGTCCAGCCTGCCGATCGGCGGCGGCGGCCCGGCCAGGGTCGGGGTGAGCAGCAGGTCGTAGCGGTCGAAGAGCCGGTTGACCCGGGCCGTGAGCCGCTCGCCGCGCCGCTCGGACCAGCGCAGCACCGCCTGCGGCACCGTCACCCGGCCCAGCCGGATGACCGCGCGGGTGCGCGGCTCCAGCAGCTCCGGGTGTGGCATCCGCCCGGCATCCGCCCGCACGCCGTTGATCACCTGCGGGAGGAAGGCGTCGGTGGGGTCGGGGAGCCGGTAGCGGTCCTCGACGATCTCGTGGCCGAGCCGCGCGAGCGCCTCGGCGGTCTCCCGCACCGCGGCCACGCAGGAGGGGGCCGCGGTGATGCCGGGGGCGCCGGTGCGCAGCAGCAGCCCGATCCGCAGCCGCGGCCCCGGCTCCAGGTCGGTGTAGGAGGAGGTGGGCGCCGGCGCGTGCCAGCGGTCGGCGGCGACGGTGCCCGCGAGCACGTCGTAGAGCAGCGCGCTGTCCGCCACCGTCCTGGTGAGCACGCCGATCGTGCCGAGCGCGCCCCACAGGTCCGGGCGCGGGGCGCTGCTGACCCGGCCGCGCTGCGGTTTCAGCCCGAACACCCCGCAGCAGGCGGCCGGGATGCGGATCGAGCCGCCGCTGTCGGCGCCGGTGGCCGCGGGCACCAGCCCGGCCGCCACCGCCGCGGCGGAGCCGCCGCTGGAGCCGCCCGGGGTGTGCCGGGCAGACCACGGATTGCGGGTGTGGCCGACCGCGGCGCTCTCGGTGTAGGGCCAGATGCCGAACTCCGGCATGGCCGTCTTGCCGACGATCACCGCGCCGGCCGCGCGCAACCGGCGCACCACCTCGGCGTCGGCGTCGGCGGGCCCGCTCCCGGCGGCGACGCCGCCGTAGCCGGTCGGCGCCCCGGCGACGTCGAGCTCGTCCTTGACCGCGATCGGCACGCCGTGCAGCGGCCCGAGCGGTGCGCCCGCGGCCTGCCGCGCGTCCCGCTCGGCGGCCTCGGCCCGCGCCCGCTCGGCCAGGACGAGGGGAAAGGCGCGCAGCCGCGGCTCGGCGCGCTCGATCCGCTCCAGTGCCTGGTCCACGGCCTCCGCGGCGGTGGTCTTGCCCGCGCGCACCTCGGCCGCGGTCTCGGCAACTCCGGCGTACGGCAGCGGAGCGGCCGTGGAATCCGTCATCGTTCGGCTCCCTTCCGCCTGGTTATCGAGGTGAACGCTACGGTGCGCAACACCACGGCGACACCTCCCCGCGCCGGGCGGCGCGCGGGGAATGATGGAGGGGGATTTCCCCGACGGAGAGGAAGTATCGTGCCGGAACCGACACCCGCCCCGAACGCCCCGATCGTCGCCGCGGTGGACGGCTCGGAGACGGCCTACCACGCCGCCGCCTGGGCCGCGGTCGACGCGCGGCTGCACGGCCGCCCGCTGCACCTGCTCTGCTCGATGGCCGTCCCGTTCGGCTACGGCGACCAGCCGACGCTGCCCGCGGGCGAGCGCGACTGGCTGCGGGACGAGGGCGAGGCGGCGCTGCGCGAGGCGGCGCGGATCGCCGAGGCAGCGGCGGGCGGGCCTGTCACCGTGACCGCCGAGCTGACCTTCGACTTCATCGTGCCCACCCTGCTCGACCGCTCGCGCACCGCACACCGGCTCGTGCTCGGCAGCCGCGGGCTCGGCGCCTTCCGGCGCGGGCTGCTCGGCTCGGTGAGCACCGCGGTGGCCGGGCACGCGCACTGCCCGGTCGCGGTGGTGCGCACCCCGGCCGCGACCGACCCGGTGGCCGCGAGCAAACCCGTGCTGGTCGGGGTGGACGGCACCGAGAACAGCGTCGGCGCGCTCGAGGTGGCCTTCGCCGAGGCCGCTTTCCGCGGCGTCGGGCTGACCGCGCTGCACGCCTGGCGCGACACCAGCGGGCTCGACCTGCCGATCGGCGACTGGGCCGGGGTGCGCGACGGCGAGGAGGCGGCGCTCGCCGAGAGCCTGGCCGGCTACGCCGAGCAGTACCCGGACGTGCCGGTGCGCCGGATCGTCGTGGCCGACCGGCCGGTGCGCTCGCTGCTCGACGAATCGGCGAACGCCCAGCTCGTGGTGGTCGGCAGCCGGGGGCGCGGTGGTTTCACCGGGATGCTGCTCGGCTCCACCAGCAACGGGCTGCTGCACTCGGTGGACATCCCGATCGTGGTGGTGCGCGCCGCGGGCTGAGCGCGAACGCCGTTGCCGGGCAGCGTGCTCGGCGATTCCGGTCACAGCCACCCGGTGGGCGGGCGAGGATCGAGGTCCGCTCGCCCTCCGACGTCGAAGGGACCGCCATGGATCGCGCCGTGCCCCGTGCCAGCCGGAAAGCCCCGGACCGCCCGCCCTCGGACGGCGGGCGACCCCGCCGCCCGGGACCGTGGTCCGCCACGACGGAGGCGCCCGGTGCGCGCGCAGTGCGTCGCGATCGCGGGTCGCGCGCGGGCGATCACGCCCACGGCTCGCGCCGAGGCGGCGTGCTGCGGGTGGCCGCGGCACTGGCACTCGCCGTGGCGCCGGGTGCGGCTGCCGCGCCGCAGGCCACCGCCACCGCCACCCAGATGCGGGTGCTCGGCGATATCAACTTCGGCTCGTCCACGACCTACGGCACCGGCTGCACCTACACCGTGCAGGTGCTGGTGACGAACGCGGTGGAGCCGGTCACGCTGCTGGACAACGGCATCCCGATCGCGGTGCGGGTGCCGCAGAGCGGCAACGCGCTGTTCACCTGGATCCCGGCGGTGCCGGGCCCGCACCGGCTCGAGGCCGTCCAGGCGCCCGACCGGGAGCCGACCGTGGCGGGCGAGGTGCGGGTCGGCACCGGAACGCACCTCGGCTACGCCTGCGTGGTCAACGGCGGCTGAGCGTCAGCGGCGCACCCGCCCGGTCATGGTGGTGAGCGGGACCCGGCCGGTCCAGCCGCAGGGCAGCGAGCAGGCGGCGACGACGGCGGTCTGCACGCCGCCGCCCGCCAGCATCTCGGTGGTGGCCGTGGCGCGGGCCGGGTAGCCGCACGCCTCGCATTTGCCGAAATAGTCGAGGATCTCGCTCTCGCGCGAGTAGACCACCGGGGGGCTGTCAGTGGAAGTCATGGGCTGCTCTCGGGACGTGGGAAGTGTGGTCCACCTCACGGTAGGAGCGGGATCGCTGGAAAGCTGCCGGTCAAGCGGTAGTCGGGGACACTCACAGCGGCGGAGCCCGGCCGTTGTGCTGGATCGGCGCGTGTCGCCCGCCGGGAATCGCCGGTGCGGGGTGGTAACGAGGTGACATGCGACCCCAGCACGAGAACTACGACGTGATCGTCGTCGGCGGCGGGCACAACGGCCTGGTCGCGGCGGCCTACCTGGCGCGGGCGGGCCGCCGGGTCGCGGTGCTGGAGCGCTCCGCGCACACCGGCGGCGCCGCCGTCTCGGCGCAGACCTTCCCCGGGGTCGGCGCCCGGCTCTCCCGCTACTCGTACCTGGTGAGCCTGCTGCCCGCGCGGATCGTCGCCGACCTCGGGCTGAACTTCCGCACCGCGCGCCGCCGGATCTCCTCGTACACGCCGGTCGGCGACACCGGGCTGCTGATCGACACCGGTGACCCGGCGCGCACCGCGGCGAGCTTCCGGCGGATCACCGGCGCGGACCGCGAGCACCGCGCCTGGACCGAGTTCGGCGCCCGCACCGGCGCGCTCGCGCGGGCCGTCTTCCCGACGCTCACCGAGCCGCTGCCGACCCGCGCCGAGCTGCGGGCGCGGCTCGGCGACGACGAACTCTGGGCCGCTGTCGTCGAGGAGCCGCTCGGCGCGCTGCTCGAGCGCACCTTCGCCGACGACGTGGTGCGCGGCGTCGCCTGCACCGACGCCCTGATCGGCACCTTCACGCACGCGCACGACCCGTCGCTGCGGCAGAACCGCTGCTTCCTCTACCACGTGATCGGCGGCGGCACCGGCGACTGGGACGTCCCGATCGGCGGCATGGGCGCGCTCACCGCCGAACTCGCCGCGGCCGCGGTGCGGGCCGGGGCCGAGATCGTCACCGACTGCGCGGTCACCCGGATCGAGACCGGCGCGGTGGCCTACGCCGACAGCGCGACCGGTGCCGCCGGGGCGGCGACCGCCGGGCACGTGCTGGTGAATGCCGCGCCCTACGAACTGGATCGGCTGCTCGGCCGCGCGCCGGGGCCGAAACCGGAGGGCGCGCAGCTCAAGATCAATATGGTGCTGGACCGGCTGCCCCGGCTGCGCGACCCGGAAGTGTCGCCGCGGGAGGCGTTCTCGGGCACCTTCCATATCGCCGAGACGTATTCGCAACTGGCTGCGGCCTATCGAGAAGCCGAGGCGGGCGAGCTCCCGGCCGCGCTGCCGTCGGAGATCTATTGCCATACCGTGACCGACCGCTCGATTCTCGATCGGAATTCCGCCGAGCGTGGAATGCACACCCTCACGCTTTTCGGGCTGCACACCCCCGCGCGATTGTTCGCGGCCGATCCGGACGATGCGCGGGAGCGTGCGGTGGCGGCCGCGCTGGCCCGGCTCGACGCGGTACTGGCCGAGCCCATCGCAGGCTGCCTGGCGCGCGACGCCGAGGGAAGGCCGTGCCTCGAGGCCAAGTCACCGCTCGACCTGGAGCGCGAGGTCGGGCTCCCCGGCGGCCACATCTTCCACGGTGACCTGGCCTTTCCCTTCCGGGAGGCCGGGACGGACGACGACCCGGCCGGCCGCTGGGGCGTCGCGACCGGGCAGCCGGGGGTCCTCTGCTGCGGTGCGGGCGCGGTGCGCGGCGGCGGGGTGAGCGGAATCGGCGGGCACAACGCGGCCATGGCCGTGCTCGAAAGCACCGGAAATTCGTGACAATCGTCACTGTTTGACCCGGCGCATCGCCGTTTTGGTCGGCACCGGAAGATGCTTTCCACCTGGGAATGATCGCTGAATTGCGGGAAACAATTCGAATGGCGAAGTAGTTACCGGTGCGTGATCTGCCGAGATTGGTTCGTTATCGTCGCCTGCGGTTGCGCTTCGGAGCGCGGCCCGAGCCGGACCGGCGTAAGCCGGCGACCCCGCCCCGCGGTCCGGCGGACCCCGAATTCGTCCCGGGGGCGGGGGTTCGCTCTGCGGACCGGCGGGCGCAGGGAAGGAAACGCATGTCCCAGCAGCGGAAGACCAAGCAGACCCGGACCATCGGCCGCGCCCTCGGCGTCGCGGCGGTCACCGGCGCACTCGCGGCGGTGCCGTTCGGGATGGCCGCGACCGCATCGGCCGCGGGTAACAACTGGGACCAGGTGGCGCAGTGCGAGAGCGGCGGCAACTGGTCGACCAACACCGGCAACGGCTACTACGGCGGGCTGCAGTTCACCCCGAGCACCTGGTCCGCCAACGGCGGCAGCGGCATGCCGCACAACGCCAGCCGCGCGGAGCAGATCCGGGTGGCCGAGAACGTGCTCGCCACCCAGGGCGCCGGGGCGTGGCCGGTCTGCGGTCAGTACCTCTGACCCGCCAGGAGCGGGGGGCGCGGCCGGTTCGCGGCCGGCGCCCCTGACCCGAGACGTCCGGCGGCCGGATCAGCGCGCGGGCGCTCCTGACCCGAGAGCTCCGGCGGCCGGATCAGCGCGGGGGCGCTCCTGACCCGAGACCTTCGACGGCCGGATCGGCGCGCGGGCGCTCCTGACCCGAGAGCTCCGGCGGCCGGATCGGCGCGGGGGCGCTCCTGACCCGAGAGCTCCGGCGGCCGGATCGGCGCGCGGGCGCTCCTGACCCGAGACCTTCGACGGCCGGATCAGCGCGCGGGAAAGCGGATGATCCGGTCGTCGCCGTCCCTGAGGTCGCCGCGGCCGTCGGTGTTCGATGTGGTGAGCCAGAGCGACCCGTCCGGCGCCACGGCCACCGTGCGCAGTCGGCCGTAGCGGCCGTCCAGCTCGGCGCTCGGCGTGCCGAGCCCGTCCGGGCCGATCGGGACCGTCCACAGCCGCTCCCCGCGCAGCGCGGCGACGTAGAGCGTGCTGCCCGCGACGGCGATGCCGGAGGGCGACGCCTCGTCGGTGCCCCAGGTGACGAGCGGGTCGGCGTAACCGCGATCGGCCCCGCCCGCGCCCTCCACCGCGGGCCAGCCGTAGTCGCGGCCCGGCTCGATCAGGTTGATCTCGTCCAGCCGGTTCTGGCCGAACTCGGCTGCGAAGAGCCTGCCCCTGGAATCCCAGGCCAGCCCCTGCACATTGCGGTGCCCGCGGCTGTAGACCGGCGAGCCGGGCTGCGGGTTGCCCGGCGCCGCCTGCCCGTCCGGGGTGAGCCGCAGGATCTTGCCGCTCGGGTCGGCGGGGTCAGGGGAGCGGCGCGGCTCCCCGGCGTCGCCGGTGCCGACGTAGAGCATCCCGTCCGGGCCGAAGGCGATCCGCCCGCCGTTGTGGTTCCCTGCCTTCGCCAGCCCCTGGAACACCACCTGCGGCTGCTCACCGAGCCGGAACCGCACGATGCGGTTGTCCGACTCCGCGGTGAAGTAGGCATAGAGCAGCTCCGGGTCGGTGGGCGAGACGGCGAGGCCGAGCAGCCCGCCCTCGCCGCGCGCCACCACGCCGGGGACCTGGTGGACGGGCTCGGCGGGGCCGCCGCCGGGCGGGATCCGCAGGATGCGGCCGGTGTCCCGCTCGGCGACGAAGGCGGAGCCGTCCGGGCGGAAGGCGAGCCCCCACGGCACGTCGATGCCGGTGCTGATCTCGGCCGGGGTGTCCAGGTCGGGGATTCCACCCGGGTCGCTCGGCGCGGCCGAGGTCGCGACCGGCGCGGTCGAGAAGCCGCTCGGTGGCGGCGGGAAGTCGTCCGGATCCTCCGCGCCGCAGGCGACGGCCGTGGCGACGACGCAGGCGGCGATCAGGGCACGGGCGGGTCGGCGAAGGCGCATACCGCCAGTATCCGGATTATTCGGACACGGGGTCGCCGAGCTCCGCGTCAGGCGACCCGGCCGGCCGCCTCATCGCCGAGTGCCTGCGCGCGCAGCGCGGCGAGGGTCCTGGTGAGGATGCGCGAGACCTGCATCTGCGACACCCCGAGGTGGGCGGCGATCTGGGTCTGCGTCCGGTTCTCGAAGAAGCGCATGACCAGCACCTCGCGCTCCCGCTCGGGCAGCGCCGCCAGCAGCGGGCGCACCGCGATGGCGTCCTCCAGCAGCTGGTAGGAGGGCTCCTCGCGGCCGAGGGTGTCGCGCAGCGCGAGCGGGGTGTTCTCGCCGTCGTCGTTGCTCGCGGCGTCGATCGAGTTGGTCTGGTAGGCGTTGCTCGCCACCATCGCCTGGGTCACCTCGGCGAGGTCGAGCTCCAGGTCGGCGGCGATCTCGCGGGCGGTCGGCAGCCGGCCGAGCGAGTGCGAGAGCGCCTCGACGGCCGGGCCGATCCGCAGCTGGATCTCCTTGAGTCTGCGCGGTACCCGCAGCGACCAGGTGTGGTCCCGGAAGTGCCGGCGGACCTCACCCATCACGGTCGGCACCGCGAAGGAGAGGAAGGACGAGCCGCGCTCGACGTCGAAGCGGTCGACCGCGAGCACCAGGCCGAGCCGGGCGATCTGCAGCAGGTCGTCGAAGGACTCGCCGCGCCCGGAGAACCTGCGCGCGATGTGCGATGCCAGCGGGAGGCAGCGGGCGATGATCTCGCCGCGCACGGCCTCCCGGCTCGGGTCGCCCGGCGCGAGCGCGGCCAGCTTCTCGAACCAGGGTTCGATGTTCTCGTAGCTGTCGGTCGAACCGGCGGTTGTGCCGGAGCGGGCCGCCGTGGTCTCGCGCGTCATCGGGGCATCCTCGCGTTCGAACTCGGGGTGGATACGGTCGCCGGTTCCCTGCCCGAACCGACGGAAGGTGGGCTGCCCGTCCGGACAGCCCACCCGCGGCGTTCCCCTCTCGGGGCCGCGCGCACTTCCTAGTTCTGGTACCCGCGCTGGCGCGCCTCGTCCACCTTCGCCTCGGCCCTGGCCTTCTCGGCCTCGGCTTCCTTCTGCGCGACCTCGCGCTGGGATTCCGCCTTGTCCTGCTGGGCCCGGCCCTCGCCCTCCAGGCGGTTGCTGCCGGTGACGATCCCGGCGGCCTCCTTGACCTTGCCCTTCACGTCCTCGACAACGCCCTTGATTCCCTCGCGGGGTCCACTGGTGTTCTCGGCCACGATGTCCTCCGAAAGTTGCGTTCAGTGCTGACATCGGAGGCTTACCCGTGAGTCACAACTCGAATCGGGTGAAGGCGGCTAATTCTCGGCTATGAGTCCGGGGTCACAGGTGCGGCAGTACCTGCTCGGCCACCAGCGCCAGGTGGTCGAGGTCGCCGAGGTCGAGAATCTGCAGGTAGACCCGGCTGGTGCCGATCTCGGCGTAGCGGCCGAGCTTGTCCACGACCTCCGCGGGCGAGCCCGCCAGGCCGTTCTGCTTCAGCTCGTCGACCTCGCGGCCGATGACGGCGGCCCGGCGGGCGACCTCCGCGTCACTGCCGCCGACGCAGGCGACGAGCGCGTTGGAGTAGACCAGGTCGTCCCGGCGGCCGTGCTCGGCGACCGCGGTGCGCACCCGGTCGAACTGCGCGGCGGAGTCCGCGATCGAGGCGAACGGCATGTTGAACTCGCTCGCGTAGCGGGCGGCGAGCCGCGGGGTCCGGCTCGGGCCCGCGCCGCCGACGAGCACCGGGATCGGGTCCTGCACCGGCTTGGGCAGTGCGGGGGAGTCGGTGAGGGTGTAGAACTCGCCCGCGTAGTCGAAGGTGTCGCCGGGCTTGGTCGACCAGAGCCCGGTGACGATGGCCAGCTGCTCCTCCAGCCGGGCCAGCCGCCGGTCCGGGAAGGGGATGCCGTAGGCGGTGTGCTCGTCGGCGTACCAGCCGGAGCCCAGGCCGAATTCGACCCGCCCGCCGGACATCCGGTCCACCTGCGCCACCTGGATGGCGAGCGGGCCAGGCAGCCGGAAGGTGGCGGCGGTGACCAGGGTGCCGAGCCGGATGCGGCTGGTGTCGCGGGCCAGCCCGGCCAGCGTGATCCAGGCGTCGGTGGGGCCGGGCAGGCCGTCGGCGCCGCCCATGGCGAGGTAGTGGTCGGAGCGGAAGAACGCGTCGTACCCCAGATCCTCGGCGGTGCGCGCGACGGTCAGCAGGGTGTCGTAGTCCGCGCCCTGCTGCGGTTCGGTGAAGATACGCAGTTCCATGCGGCCCATCCTGCCGCAGGTGGCGGCGGTGTGTGGCGGCGTGCGGCGGGGGGTAGCCGTCGCGCATGGGGCTGGTGCTGATGGGGGTCTCCGGCAGTGGGAAGAGCACGGTCGGTGTGCTGCTCGCGGCCCGGCTCGGGGTGCCGTTCACCGAGGGGGACGAGCTGCACCCGGCCGCCAATCGCGCGAAGATGCGCGCGGGGGTTCCGCTCACCGACGCCGACCGGTGGCCGTGGCTGGATGCCGCGGGTGCCCGGCTGGCCGCCGTCGGCGGGGTGCTGAGCTGCTCGGCGCTGGCCCTGCGCTACCGGGATCGGTTGCGGGAGCTGGTCGCCGGGGTCCGGTTCGCGCACCTCGACGTCCCGCGCGCCGAGCTGGCGCGCAGGCTCGCCGCCCGGCGCGGGCACTTCATGCCCGCGAGCCTGCTGGAGAGTCAGCTGGCGGCGCTGGAGCCGCTGCGCGCCGACGAGCCCGGCTGGACGATTCCCGCGGCGGGCACGCCCGACGAAGTGGCCGCGCGCATCGCGGAGTTGCTCGCAGGGGAGGACTGATCGGGCGGCCCGCTCGATCGACCTGGTGGTCGCCGTGTACGCGGTGCTGGAGGCGGGCGGCGCCTACGCGTCGCGCGCCCGCGGGCGGGTGTCAGCCCGCTTTCGCCAGCTGGGAGCCGATGGCGGTCTCGAAGTCGGGCAGGTCGTCGGGGTTGCGCGAGGTGATGAGGGTCCAGCCGTCGTCGGTGGAGCGCACCACCGCCTCGTCCACCCAGGCGCCACCCGCATTGCCGATATCGGTGCGCAGCGAGGGGTAGGAGGTGAGCGTCTTGCCGCGCACCAGCCCCGCCTCGACCAGCAGCCACGGGCCGTGGCAGATGGCCGCGATCGGCTTGCCCGCCCTGGCGAACTCGGTGGCCAGCTCGACCGCCTTGGGCTCGGTGCGCAGCTTGTCGGCGTTCACCGTGCCGCCGGGGACGACCAGGATGTCGAAGTCGGCGGCGGAGACGTCGGCCAGCGTGGTGTCGGCGGTCGCCACCTCGTCCTTCTCGGTGTCGTGCCGGAAGGTCTGCACATCGCCGCGCTCCGGGGCGGCGTGCACGACGGTGGCGTTCTTGTCCAGCAGCCACTGCCTGGGGGCGACGAGCTCGTCGTGCTCCACCCCGGTCTGCGCGGTGATGATCAGGGCCCGCACGCCGTCGAGATTCGCGGTCATGGTGGGGTCGCTCCTTCCGTTCGCCGGATTCGTGCCTTCGCGGTAGTCGTGCCGCGAGCGGGCCGGCGCAAACCCCGGCGCGGTTACGGAGCGGTGACCTCCGGCCCGGGGCAGCGGGCGTCGGAGAGGTAGGGCACGCACACCCCGGTAGCGTCGGCGAGCAGCATGCGACCCCCGATGAGCAGCGCGAACATGGCGAGCGCGGCGAAGACGAGCACCCAGAACACGGCGGGGAGCCGGGTCAGCCCGGCCAGCTGATCGGCGTCGGAATCCCGGGAGCCGTCCCGGCTGCGGGTGCGCTGCAGCTCCACCACCGGCCTGATCCCGGCGATCAGCAGGAACCAGGTGGTCAGGTAGGCGAACCCGGCCTGCAGCAGGTCGCTGCCGAACCAGGAGACCGCGAACACCGCCCCGCCGACAACGAAGACGGTGAGCGCGCCGTACAGGTTGCGGATCTTGATCAGCATGGCGGCCAGCAGCACGATCGTGGTCCACAGCACCAGGGTGATCCGGTCGGCGCCGAGCAGCGCCGCGAAGCCCAGCCCCACCAGCGGCGGCGCCGGGTAACCCGCGAAGGCGGTGAGGATCATGCCGATGCCGTACGGCTTGCCGCTGGAGACCGTCAGCCCGGAGGTGTCCGAGTGCAGCGTGATGGCGCTCAGCCTGCGGCCGGAGAGCAGCGCGACCCCGGCGTGCCCGCCCTCGTGCGCGATCGTCACCGCGGCGCGGGTGACCCGCCAGACCGGCGTGTAGGCCACGAGCAGGAAGGCCACCGCACCGGTGGCGAGCACCAGCCACCACGGCGGCGGCAGCTGGGTCGAGGTCAGGTTGTCGGCGAGCGACCTGCCCCGGTCGATCAACTCGGCGGAGTCCACCGCCGCACCCTACCGGGCCGGGCCCGATCGCGGTGCCCGGCAAGCGGGTTGGGCGCGGGCTACAGCCGCTGGACGCCGCCGGACTCGGCCGAGCTGCGGGCGGCCTCGAGGACGCGCAGGCCGGTGACGGCGTCGCGGGGGTCGACCGGGGCGGGGGCGCCGTCGATGAGCGCGGCGGCGACGCCCGCGTAGAAGGCCGGGTAGTCGCCGGGGAGGGTGGGGACCGGCTCGGCGTCCGGCTCCGCGCCGACGGTGCCCCAGTGCGCGGAATCGACCGTGCCCCATGGCTTCCCGTCGTCCGGGCGGCGGCCGTCGCGGAGCGCGGCCTCCTGCGGGTCGAGGCCGTCGACCTGGTAGCCGGCGTGGTCGCCGAGGACGCGGAAGCGGGGGCCGAGGCGGGGAGCGAGCGCGCTCGCCCAGAGGTGGGAGCGGGCGCCGGAGGTGTGCCGCAGGGCGACGAAAGCGTCGTCGTCGGTGCTGATGCCGGGGCGCAGCCGGTCGAGTTCGCAGTAGACCTCGGTGACCTGGCCGTTCAGCACGATGGCCTGGTCGACCAGGTGCGGGCCCAGGTCGTAGAGGATGCCCGCGGCGTCCGCCGGGCCGCCGACCTCGCGCCAGCCGCCCTTCGGGGTCGGGCGCCAGCGCTCGAAGCGGCTCTCGAAGCGGTGCACCCGGCCCAGCACGCCCTCCTCGACCAGGCGGCGGACGGTGCGGAAGTCGCCGTCCCAGCGGCGGTTCTGGAACACGGTGAGCAGCAGGGACCGCTCTTCCGCGCGGCTCACCAGGGCTTCCGCCTCGGTGGCGGTCACCGTGAACGGTTTGTCGACGACCACCGGGATGCCCGCGTCGAGTGCCTGCGCGGCCAGCGGGGCGTGCGTCCGGTTCGGCGAGGCGACGACGATCAGGGCCGTGCCCGCCGGGTCGGCGAAGAGGGCGTCGGGGGTCGCCAGGACCCGGACGCCGGGGTGCTCTCGCCGGGCCTGCTCGGCGCGCTCGGCCGAGCCGGTGATCACGGTGGCGACGCGCAGGCGCGGGTCGGCCGCGATCAGCGGGGCGTGGAAGACGGAGCCGGCGAGGCCGTAGCCGATGATCGCGACATCGAGAGCGCTCATGCTCTCGACGCTACCTGCGCGAGCCGGTCCCGAAGGTCAGGCGCCCTCGGTCTTCTTGAGATCGGATTTCCACTCCCGGAAACCCTCCTCGGTGCGCCCCCGCCGCCAGTACCCGGAGATGGAGGCCGCCCACTCGGCGGGCACGTTGCGCTCCCGGCGCACGTACCGCCGGATGTCGTGCATGACGGCCTGCGCCTCGCCGTGCACGAACACCTGCACCTGCCCCTCGCGCCACTCGGCGACCCGCACCGTCTCGGCGAGCAGCTCACCCGGCGGCCGGTCGCCGCGGTGCAGCCAGGTGAGCTCGATCCCGTCCGGATGATCGAGCTTGAGCTCCTCCTCCGGCCCCGCCACCTCGACGAAGGCCACCCCGACGGCGTCGGCGGGCATCGCCTCCAGCCCGGCCGCGATGGCGGGCAGCGCCGCCTCGTCCCCGGCGAGCAGGTGCCAGTCGGCATCCGCGCGCGGACTGTAGGCGCCGCCGGGGCCGTAGACGTCGATGGTGGTGCCCGGCTGGACCGAGGCCGCCCACGGCCCGGCGATGCCCTCGGCCCCGTGGTAGACGAAGTCGGCGGCCAGCGTGCCTGCCTCGACGTCGACGCTGCGCACGGTGTACGTGCGCTGCACCTCGGTGCCGTCCTCCTGCGGGAAGAGCAGCTTGATGTAGGAGTCGCTGTGCTCGCTCGGCCGGAACGCCGCGAAGCCGGGGCCGCCGAAGTGCACCCGGATCAGGTGCGGGGTGAGCTGTTCGGTGCGCAACACGGTGAGGGTGGTGCGGGGTCGGGCCACGTGGCTACCTCCGATATCGGCAATAAGGGTTGCCTTACTACGCTACGCCGGATCGCGGCGGGCGGCGAACCCCCGGTGTGCCGCGCGGCGGCCGGGGTAGGGCGCGGGGAGGAGAACCGAACGAGGAGGCCGGAATGCGAGTCGTTGTGCTCGGCGCGTCGGGCAATGTGGGCACCGCCGTGCTCGCCGCACTGATCGGGGACCCCGCCGTCGACAAGATCAGGGCGGTGGCGCGCCGCATCCCGGACGAACCGGCGCCGGGCGTGGAGTGGGTGCGCGCCGACATCCGCACCGACGACCTGGCCCCGATCTGCGCGGGCGCCGACGCCGTGGTGCACCTGGCCTGGATGATGCAGCCCATGCACGCCCCGCTGGACACCTGGCGCGGCAATGTCACCGGCACCGAGCGGGTGCTGCGCGCGGTCGCCGCCTCCTCGGTGACCTCGCTGGTCTACACCTCCTCGGTCGGCGCCTACTCGCCCCGCGCCGACCTGCGCCCGGTGACCGAGAGCTGGCCCACCGACGGCAGGCCGACCGCCGCCTACACCAGGGAGAAGGCGTACGTGGAGCGGCTGCTCGACACCTTCGAGTGGGAGCACCCCGGCTGCCGGGTGGTCCGGCTGCGGCCCGCCTTCGTCTTCCAGCGCGCGGCCGCCGCCGAGCAGCGCAGGCTCTTCCTCGGCCCGTTCTTCCCGAACCGGCTGCTGCGCACCGGGGCGATCCCGGTGCTGCCGCTGCCCGCCCGGCTGACCATGCAGGCGGTGCACGCCACCGACGTGGCCGCCGCCGTCCGGGCCGCGCTCACCCGCGAGGTGGGCGGGCCGTTCAACCTGGCCGCCGCGCCGGTGCTTGACCGCGACCGGCTCGCCCAGATCTTCGGCGCCCGCCCGATCACGGTGCCGGACCGCGTCTTCCGGGGCGCGGTCGCCGCGGCGTGGGGGCTCCGGCTCGCCCCCGCCGCCCCCGAGCTCTTCGCCGCCTTCCTCCGGTTGCCGGTGCTCGACAGCGGCCGGGCCGCCGCCGAGCTGCGCTGGCGACCGCGCTACACCGCGGTCGAGGCGCTGCGCGAGCTGATCGACGGGCTGCGCGACGGTGCGGGCGGGCCGACCCCCGCGCTGGCCACCGACGCGGGCGGGCGCTGGCGCTGGCGCGAACTGCGCTCCGGAATCGGCGGATACGACCCCGTGGACCGGGAGCCGGTCGCGAACTGATCCCGTGCGACGATCCTCCTCGCCGAGTGAACCGCGAGAGAGGACACCGTGACCCGCCCCCATCTCCCGGACACGGCACTCGCCGTCACCGCCGTCCTCACCTTCGTGACCGGCGTCGTCGACGCCGTCGGCTACCTCGGCCTCGACCGCGTCTTCACCGGCAACATGACCGGCAATATCGTCATCCTCGCCATGGGGCTGGCCGGGGCGGACGAACTCCCGGTGCTCGGCCCGCTGGTCGCGCTGGCGGCCTTCGCGGTCGGCGCCTGCGCCGCCGGTTTCGTGCTCCGCGAGCCGCCGGAGCGCTGGAGTTCCCGGATCACCGCGCTGCTCGGCACCGGCGCGCTCGTCCTGGCCGCGCTCACCGCCGCGCTGGTGCTCGCCGGCGAGCACGACACCCCGGCGGTGCAGGTGCCGGTGGCGGCGGCGACCGCCGCGGTCATGGGGCAGCAGGCCATGGTGGCCCGTACCCTCGCGGTGCGCGAGATGACCACCGTCGTCGTCACCTCCACGCTCACCGCGCTGGCCGGTGAGTCGCTGGTGCGCGGCGGCGCGGAGGCGGTGTGGAACCGCCGGCTCGGGGCCATCGCCGCCATCTTCCTCGGCGCCATGACCGGCGCCGTCCTGATCCGCGTCCACCCGGCGGTGCCGATGGGTCTCGCCGCCGCGCTCACGACGTCGGCGGCCGCCGCGGGTCACCGGCTCTTACGCTGAGCGCACGCGTGCCCCCCGCAAGGGCCTCGAGGATCGCGCTCCCAACGCCCCCGGCGTCGCGCTCCGATCAGCGCCGGCTGTCCGCCTCGGCGCGCGGCGCACCCTCCGGCGGCGGCTCGACCACGAGCGCGCAGGCCGCGATCATCGCCACCGCGGCCACCAGTACCGCGATGAACACCAGGTGCGTGCCCGCCGCCAGATCGGCGGGGCGCGGCGGGTCGACGTCCCCGACCCTGGCGTTCACCAGCGCGCCGAAGATCGCCACGCCGACCGCGCTGCCGATCGAGCGGGTGAACATGACGGTCGAGGTCACCACCCCACGCCCGCCCCACGGCGCGTGCGACTGCGCCGCGATGAGCGTCGGGGTGGAGACCATGCCGAGCCCGGCGCCGATCAGGAAGCAGGAGAGCGCCACCTGCCACAGCGGCGACGCCGCCGAGATCAGCAGCGTGGTGCCCGCGCCCGCCGCGCAGAGCAGGCTGCCGAGCAGCGAGGTCCGGCGGAAGCCGATGCGCAGGTAGAAACGGCCGGCCTGGGAGGCGGTGACCGGCCAGCCCAGGGTGAGCACCCCGACGGTGAGCCCGGCGGCCAGCGCGCTCACACCGAGCACGCCCTGGGCGAAGGTCGGCACGAACGAGGTCACGCCCATCAGCACCGCCCCGACCAGCAGCGAGACCGCCGCGGCGGCGAGCACCGGGCGCCGGGTGAAGAGCCCGGGCGGCAGGATCGGATCCCGCACCCGCCGCTCCACCAGCACGAAGAGCAGCAGCGCCAGCCCGCCGCCCGCGAAGACGCCGAGCCCGGCGGGGGAGGTCCAGGCCCAGCTGGTGCCGCCCTCCAGCAATCCGAGGATCAGCGCGCCCGCGCCGAGGGTGAGCAGCACCGCGCCGAGCACGTCGATCGGGCCGCGCGCGGTGCTCCGCCGCTCGTGGAAGTGCCGCACCAGCATCACCGCGGCGACCGCGGAGAGCGGCAGGTTCACCAGGAAGATCCAGCGCCAGTCCAGGTAGTCGGCGAAGAGCCCGCCGAGCAGCGGCCCGAGCACCGAGGCGGCGGCCCACACGCTGGCCATGTAGCCCTGCACGGTGGCCCGCTCGCGCAGCGTGTAGAGGTCGCTCGCCATGGTCATGGTCATCGGCATGATGGCGCCCGCGCCGATGCCCTGCACCGCGCGGAACACGATGAGCCAGGTCATCCCGCCCGCCAGCCCGCAGAGCAGCGAGCCGAGCGCGAAGACCGCGATCCCGCCGAGCAGCACCGGCTTGCGGCCGACGGCGTCGGCGAGCTTGCCGTACAGCGGCACCGTCACCGCCTGGGCCAGCAGGTATACCGAGAACAGCCAGGGGAATCGGTCGAAGCCGCCGACGCTCGCGGTGATCGCGGGCACCGCGGTGGCCAGGATGGTGGAGTCCAGCGCGATCAGCCCGGAGGCCAGCATCATGGCGGCCAGGATCGGGCCGCGTTCGGAGCGGAACCCGACCCCGCCCGCCGGAGTCGTTGACACGGGGGTGTCGGTGGACACGGCGCGCTCCTCGGGATCGTTCGATTTGCTATCGAATTTATCGGGCCGGCTCCGGCCCGCGCACGCGGGTTTCCGCCGATCATCCGCTGATAGAGTGAGTGATAATCTGTTTCATCTACTCGGAGGTGGCACATGGACGTGTCCCGGCTCCGCCGCACCGCCCCCGATGCCGATTCGCTGCTCGGCCGCTACCTCGGCGACCGCCGCTTCGCGCTGGCGCTGCCGCGCGCGGTCGGGCTGCAGATCCTGCACCCATCGGTCGCCGCCGCGATCGTGGCGCACGCGCCGAGCTCGCTCTGGCACCACAAGAAACGGGTGGTCTCGCACCTGGTGCACCTGGCCTACACCCCGCGCGACCCGCACCCGGCCGTCCGCTACGGCCACGAGCTGGTGCACGGCGTGGACAGCAGGGGCCGCCGCTACCACGGCCTCACCCCCGAGCTGTTCTTCTTCCAGCACGCCACCTACGTGGACACCCTGGTGACCGCCATCGAGACCTTCGCCCGCCCGCTCCTCGACGCCGAGAAGGAGGAGCTCTACGCCGACTGCCGCCGCTGGTACCTGCGCTACGGCATCTCCGCCCGGCCCATGCCGGAGACCTGGGCCGGCTTCACCGCGTACCTGGACCGGGTCTGCGCCACCGAGCTCGCGGTCACCCCGGACAGCGCGCTGCTCACCCCCGCGCTGCTGCGCCCGGACGCCTGGTGGCCGCGCACCCTGCCCGACCCGGCGGTGCGCACACTGCTGCATCCGCGCACCCGCGAACTGCTCGGCGTGCCGCTGCGACCGGGCGATCGGGTGGCGAGCGCGGCGCACGCGATCGCGGTGCGTACCGTGCTCGCCGGGCTCACCCCGCGGGCCAGGCTGATCCCGGCCGCGCGCCGGTAGCGGATCGGCGGCCACCGAAACGGCCCGTCCACGTCGGTGTGTCGGATCGGCGCGCGCCGATGGGGTAGTTTGGCCGCTGAAGGCCACCCGGTGTCCAGCCACGGGCACGTGGGCGGCCTCGACATTGGCGGAGGTTGTTGATGATGATCCCGGACACTGACGGAGCGGTCGCCCGGTGAGCGCTGAGGACAGGGCATTGGACGTCCGTACCGAGACGGTCGGGTCGACCGTCGTGCTGACGGCGGCCGGTGAGATCGACATGGCGTCGGCGCCCGACCTGCAGTCGGCGGTGGAAGAGGCGTTGCGGGCGGAGCCGCCCGTGCTGGTGGTGGATCTATCCGGCGTCGGGTTCTTCGGCTCCGCCGGGTTGAGCGTGCTGCTCGTGGCCGCCGAGGCGGCGCCGGAGCGCTCGCTCCGGGTGGTGGCGTCCGAGCCGGTGCGCAGGCCGATCGAGATCACCGGGCTGGACCGGGTGCTCCAGGTCTTCGCGACCAGGGACGACGCGCTGGCGTCGGAGGAGGTCCGCCCGTCCGAGTGACGGGTCGCGCGCCGGTAGCTCCGGCGCGACCAGGTCGAGCAGCGGTCCGCGGGCCCCGGATTCCCGATCCGCCCGCGGCCCGCGCCGATCGGACGGGGTGGCGGTGCGAGGCCCCGGATTCCCGATCCGCCCGCGGCCCGCGCCGATCGGACGGGGTGGCGGTGCGAGGGCCCCGGATTTCCGATCCGCCTTCGGCCCGCGCCGATCGGGCCGCGGGGCGGCACGCGGCCACCGGGTCCGCGGGGCGGAGCCCCGGGAAAACCCCTACCGCTGCCGCGGCAGCCGCACCACCTGCACGAAGAAGTCGTCGATCTGCTTGATCGCCGCGACGAACTGGTCCAGGTCGACCGGTTTCGTGACGTAGGCGTTGGCGTGCAGCTTGTAGCTGCGCAGGATGTCCTCCTCCGCCGCCGAGGTGGTGAGCACGACAACCGGGATGGACGCCAGGTCGGGATCGGACTTGATCCGCTCCAGCACCTGGCGTCCGTCGTATTTCGGCAGGTTCAGGTCGAGCAGGATCAGATCCGGCCGCGGCGCCTCGCCCCACGGGCCCTTCCGGTAGAGGAAATCCAGCGCCTCCTCACCGTCGTGCGCCACGTAGAGGTTGTTGCCGATCTTGTTGTCCTCGAAGGCTTCGCGGGTCATCAGCTCGTCGCCGGGGTCGTCCTCCACCAGCAGGATGTCGATGGGCTCGCCGGAACTCGTCACGAGGTCTCCTCGGTTTCATTGGTCTCGGCGACCCCGGTCCCGGTGGACGATTCGAGGTCGGCCGTGCGTGGAAGAGTGAAGCAGAAGCGGGCGCCGCCGGTGAACTCGGTGTCGATCCAGATCCGGCCGCCGTGGAACTCGACGATCTTCTTGCAGATCGCCAGCCCGATCCCGGTGCCGGAGTACTCCTCCCGGTTGTGCAGCCGCTGGAAGATCACGAAGACCTTCTCCGCGAACTCCGGCGCGATCCCGATGCCGTTGTCGGTGACCCGGAACCGGTGTTCGGCGCCGTCGACCTCCGCCTCGACCTCGATCACCGGCGGGCGGCCGGGCACCGCGAACTTCACCGCGTTGCCGATCAGGTTCTGCCACAGCATGGTCAGCAGCGTGCGGTCGCCGACGATCTCCGGCAGCCGCTCCGGCCGCCGCACCTCGGTGCCGGTCTCCTCGACGATCGACGCGAGGTTGGTCAGCGCCTTGTCCAGGGTGTCGTCCAGCGGGATCGGCTCGGCGGCGTCGGTGAGCCTGCCGACCCGGGAGAAGGTGAGCAGGTCGTTGATCAGCACCTGCATCCGCTTGGCACCATCGACCGCGAAATCGATGTACTGCTTACCCCGATCATCGAGCTGATCGCCGTACCGCTTCTCCAGCAACTGACAGAACGACGCCACCTTCCGCAACGGCTCCTGCAGATCGTGCGACGCCACATACGCGAACTGCTCCAGCTCCTGATTCGACCGCCGCAACTCCACCGTCTGCGCATCCAGATCCGCCGTCTGCTCGGCCAGCCTCGCCTCCTGCGCCCGCGAGGACTGCAACTCCGCCACGATCCGCCGCCGCATATCCTCCACCGCCTCGGCCACCGTCCGCAGATCCGACGGACCCCGCGCCTCGATGTGGTGATCGAACTCGCCACCCGCCACCCGCAGCGACGCCCGCTCCAGCTCGGCCAGCGGCCGCGCGACCAGCCTGCGCACGATGACGGTGAGCAGCACGGCGGCCAGCACGAAGACCCCGACCACCCCGCCGAGCACGGCATTGCGGATGTTCCTGGTGCGGGTCAGATTTGCGCGGTCCGCGGCCAGCGCCGTCGCGAAACCCTGGTTCTGCGCGGTGAACTGGGCGCGCAGCTGGTCGAAGAGCGCCTTGCTCCGCTCCACGCTCTGCCCGGCGACCTCCTGTGCCGCCGCCGGCGTGGTTGCCTCGGTGACCGGGGCCGCGTAGGAGGCGCGCCACGCGTCGGCCAGCCGCTCCAGTGTGTCCAGATCGGCCATCAGCGCCGGGTTGTCGCCTGCCAGCTCGCGAATCCGGGCGCCGGCGCGCTCCTCCTCCTGCCTGCCGATGGTGTAGGGCTGCAGGAACTGCGGGTCGGCGGCGATGGCGTAGCCGCGCACCCCGGTCTCCTGGTTGAGCAGCGCGCCCTGCAGCAGGTACGCCTCGGCCGCAGCGGGCTGGATGCGGTCGAGCAGCCGGTCGGTGCTGCGGTTGGTGTCGGCGATCACCTCGGCGCCCGCGGCGCCGCCGAGCAGCACGATCAGCACCATGGCCCCGAGCACCAGCTGGAACCAGGTCTGGACGGTGAACCGGCCGGAGACGCCGTCCGCCGCGCGGTTCATGCGCCCGTTTCCGGGCGCGCCCAGCGCAGGTACATGACCGCGACGTCGTCGGCGAGGCCGCCGTGCTCGTCGGCCATCGCCTCGACCTTCGCGATCAGCGCGTCGATGAAGACGTTCGGGTCGATCCGCGGCACCGAGGAGACCAGCTCGTAGAGCCCGTCCTCGCCGAGCCGCTGATTGCCCGGCCCGATGTGGCCCTCGTAGAGGCCGTCGGTGAAGAGCACGAGCCCGGTGTCCTCGCTCATCGGGTACTGGTGGCTCGGCCAGACCGCGCGGCCGGGCAGCAGCCCGAGCGCGGGGCCACCGGCCACCTCCACCCAGTCGGTGCCGGAGTCGGTGCGGGCCAGCATGCCGGGGTGCCCGGCGCGGATCACCCGCGCCACCCGCTTGCGCGGGTCGAGCACCAGCGTGGTCAGGGTGGCGAAGGTGTGGTTGCCCGCGCGCTCGGCGAGCAGCACCTCCTCCAGCAGCTCCAGCTGCCTGGACCCGCTGATGCCGCTCAGGACCAGGGTGCGCCAGGCCAGCCGGAGCGCGACACCGATCGCGGCCTCGTCCGGGCCGTGCCCGGCGACGTCGCCGATCAGCGCGTGCACGGTGCCGTCGGCGTCCTGCACCACGTCGTAGAAGTCGCCGCCGAGCAGGGCGTAGGCGCGGCCGGGGCGGTACCGGGTGTAGATGTCGGCCACCCGCTCGCCGCGCAGCAGCGGGGTTGGCAGCAGGCCGCGCTCCAGCCGGGAGTTCTCCTGCGCCTGCATCTGGCTGGCGCGCAGCGCGACGGCGGCGCGCTCGGTCTGCTTGCGCTGGATGGCGTAGCGCACGGCGCGGCCGAACAGCTCCGGCTCCACCCGGCCCTTGACCAGGTAGTCCTGTGCGCCCGCGGCGACCGCGGCGAGCCCGGTCTGCTCCTCGTCCAGGCCGGTGAGCACCACGATGGCGACCTGGTCGGTGAAGCCGCGGATCCGGGCGACCGCCTCCATGCCGCTGGCATCGGGCAGGTGCAGGTCGAGCAGGACGCAGTCGGGGCGGTGCCGCTCCAGGTGCTCCCCGGCCTCGGCCATGGTGCGCACCCAGGTCATCCGGAGGCCGGGGGCGCCGTCCGCGACCAGCTCCTCGACCAGCAGCGCGTCCGCCCGGTCGTCCTCGACCAGCAGCACGGCGGGCTCGGCCTGCACCTGGAAGTCACCGGCGTGCACGAGGCCGGCCGCGACGCGCTCGGCCTCCGCGCGTGCGGCGCCCGCCGACTCCCGCTGCCCGGACAGCATGCGCCTCGCCTCCTCGATCGTCCCGCGCGACCGACAGGGTCACCGGTGCCGCCGCGCAACTGTGCCACATTCGGCGCGCCCCCGCGCGCGCGGATCGGCGGCGTGGCGCGCGCGGTCTCACTCCGGGCGGGCCCAGCAGAGGTCGACCACGGTCGGGTGCCCGCCCGCGGTGCCGTCGAAGGGCGCGCGGAAGGCGGCGGCGCTGTGCGTCAGCGACGGGGTGGCGGCGCCGAGCGCGGTCCGCGGCAGGGGGCCTGCCCTGGTCACCGCCTGGAGCCGGACCAGCACGGTTCCGGCCCGGCCGGTCAGCCTGCCGTCCACCGCGCTGCCCGGCACCGTGCGGGTCAGCAATGCCTCGGCGACCCGGCTCAGCGCGTCCCGCACCTCCCCGGACTCGCGCGCGCCGAGCCCGGCCGCCACCGCGGTCGCGACCGCGAGCGCCCGCAGCGTCGGCAGCCGCTCCGCCGCCGCCGGGATCCGCACCGTCACCACGGTGTCCTCCGGTGCCGTGACCTCCGGCTCCGGCACCATGGCCTCGGCACGGGAGCCCGCTGTGCGCACCTCCGGCTCCGGCACCACGGCCTCGGCCCGGGAGCCCGCGTCTGTGCGCACTGCCGGCTCCGGCATCGTCACCACGCGCCCGCCTCCCGGTCGAGGACTCGCTCGAATGCGCCGCCTGCGGTGCCGGCGGCCGTGCTCCGCAACGCGCGCGGCGCGCCCGTCCCCGGGGGACAGACGCGCCGCGCGTACTGCGACAGAACTTCGCTCACGGGGTGGAGAAGCCGATGAGCGCGCCGATCCCGGCCCCGATCGGCACCGTGACCAGCGCCCCGACCCCGCCGAGGAAGAAGCCGAGCACCGCGCCGATCCCGGCCCCGATGATGGCGCCGACCCCCGCGTTGTACTGCTTGCGCGCCGTCGTCTCGTCCTGCACCGGCTGCACCTCGCCGGTCGCGGAGACCGGGGCGAGGGTGAGCGTGCGCCCGGCGTCGCCGACGACGGGCCGCAGGTCGAGCACCCCGCCCCCGGCCTGCACGGTCAGCGGGAGCGCGGCGACGACGGTGCCCGCCGCGTCGCTGAGCGTGACGGCTCCGCCGGTGACCGCGAAGCTCCCGGCCGCGACGGTGGTGACCAGCCTGCCGTCGGCGGCGGGCGCGGTGGTGAAGGCGATGCCCTGCTCGCTGCCCTGCACCGCGACGGCGGCGGCCGGGGCGGGCGCGGCGTGCACCACCCCCGCGGCGCCCGCGGTGGCGGCGGCGGCGAGCACGGCGGTGACGGCGATTCGATCGACTCTCATGATTCCCCACTGTCTCTCGGCAACGGCGGCCGAGTTCGATGCGGCCGCGCGGCACCCGAGCGGGAGATCCGGCCGCGCCGAGCGCGGCGCACGCGTCCGCGGCGCGGCCGGAGGTCTCGACCGGTCGGCGGGCGCGGGATCGAACTCGGCGCGCGGCCGGTACGTCCCCTGCGTGCGGAATGCCTGGCGGCATTCGGCCTGCTCATTCTCGCGTGAGCTGCGGTGCGGGGCAATCGTTTCGGCGGATTCGGACGGGAATCGCCGGGTGTGCGGCCGGATTCGCGGCGCGTCGGGCCAGGGCTCAGACCCGGCGCAGCACCGACACCACCTTGCCGAGCACCGCCGCCTCGTCGCCGTCCAGCACCGGGTAGGCGGGGTTGCGCGGCTCGAGGAAAACGTGGCCGCCGCGCCTGCGCAGTACCTTCACGGTCGCCTCGCCGTCCAGCAGCGCGGCGACGATCTCGCCGGAGTGCGCGTCCGGCTGGCGCCGCACCACCACGGTGTCGCCGTCGCAGATGGCGGCGTCGACCATGGAGTCGCCGCGCACCCGCAGCGCGAAGACCTCACCGCGGCCGACCAGTTCGCGCGGCAGGTCGAGCACCTCGTCCAGGTGCTCCTCGGCGGTGATCGGCGCGCCCGCCGCGATCTCGCCGAGCAGCGGCACCGGCACCGAATCGGGGGCACCGGCCCGCGCACCGTCGGTGGCGAGGAACAGCCGGACATCGATCGGCCGGGTGGCGGCGGCGCCGCGGCGTAGGAAGCCGCGCTCCTCCAGGTCGCGCAGGTGCCGGGAGACGGTCGAGGTGGAGCGCAGCCCGACCGCGTCGCCGATCTGCCTGGTCGACGGCGAATATCCGTGCGCGACGGCCCAATCCCGGATCGCGCCGAGGATCTGCCGCTGGCGCGGCGGCAGCACCGAGGTGTCGGGGAGGTCGAGGTCGATGGCGGGCTGGCGGAAGCGGGTCACCCGCTCATGCTAGATCGGTCAGGCGAGCCGGCTGACCGGCCAGTCGGCGGGCAGGTCGCGCAGCCCGGCGATCATCCGGAACGCGGTGAGCAGCGCCTGGATCCCGTCCACCCCGGAGGCGACGGCGGGCCGGTGCTCGCTGATGTGGAAGCGGCAGAGCGCGTACCGGCCGTCCTCGGACGGGTACGGGCGGCCGATGATGATCGAGTACGGCCCGTCCGCGCCGTGCAGGGTGCGCGCGGCGACCAGCGACTGCGGGGTGTGCTCCGGGTCGGCCGGGCGCTGGGTGCTGCCCGTCGCAGGCGCCGGGAAGGCGAGGTCGGCCGGGTCGAGCAGTTCGAAGCGGGCGCCGCGGCGATTGGCCTCGGCAAGGTCGTCGGCGACGCCGAGCAGCGCGCGGTACAGCGCGGCCAGCGAGTCGGTGCCGGAGGCCCAGCGCTCGCCGATCCCCGCGATGCGGAACCCGCACACCACGCCCTGCGTCTCGGCGGCGACCTGCGGCGCCCCGATCTCGATGGAGACCGGTCGCACACCGTCGGCCACGGTCCGCGACGCGATCACGTCACGGATGCGCCGCCACTGGTGCCCGCCGGTGTGGTGGCCGGCCCGGCCCACCGCGGGCGGCGCCGTGTCCTCCCGTGCGCGGATGTCTATCGGTCTCATTCTCCCCGAGTACCCGATCGGTCCGTTTTCTTAACCTGCCGCTGTCGGCGCCACCACCGGCAGGTGGAGCGGGCCGGGCACCCCCCGGCCCCCCCCCCGCCCCCCACACACCCCCCCCGCAACGCCCCCCCCGCGGGCGGCCGCGCCCCCCCCCCCC
>NZ_JBHUXA010000041.1:0-36736 GCF_042669725.1 Nocardia sp. NPDC057227
CTCGACAGGGTGTGGGAGAGTAGGACACCGCCGGAACAAATTGTCACTGAAGGCCCCACCAATTCGTTGGTGGGGCCTTCAGTCGTTTCCGGGGACGTGATCTACACTCGACCCGGTGCGCCTTGTGATTGCCCGTTGCCAGGTCGACTACGTGGGGCGGCTGACCGCCCACCTCCCGATGGCCCGCCGGCTGCTCATGACGAAAGCCGACGGTTCGGTGCTGGTCCATTCCGACGGTGGCTCCTACAAGCCGCTGAATTGGATGAGCCCGCCCTGCTGGGTCGAGGAACGTGGTCCGGCCTCCCCCGAGTTCCCCGAGGGCGCTGCGGCGCTCTGGGTGGTCACCAACAAGGCCGGGGAGCAGCTCCGGATCACCATCGAGGCGGTCGAGCACGACTCCTCGCACGAACTCGGCATCGACCCGGGGCTGGTGAAGGACGGCGTCGAGGCGCACCTGCAGGAGCTCCTGGCCGAGCACGTGCACACGCTCGGCACCGGCTACACCCTGGTGCGGCGGGAGTACATGACCGCCATCGGGCCGGTCGACCTGCTCTGTCGGGATGCCGCGGGGTCGACCGTGGCGGTGGAGATCAAGCGCCGCGGCGAGATCGACGGGGTCGAGCAACTCACCCGCTACCTCGAATTGCTGAATCGCGACCCGCTGCTGGCGCCGGTCGCCGGGGTGTTCGCGGCGCAGCAGATCAAGCCGCAGGCGCGGACGCTCGCCGAGGACCGCGGGATCCGCTGCCTGACCCTCGATTACAACGCCCTGCGCGGCACGGAGAGCAACGAGTTCCGGCTCTTCTGAGAACCAGCGCTACCCTGGGCGGCATGTCACGCAGAAAAGCGCGTGCCGCCCACCGGACGGATTCGCCGCGGCCACTCGGCGACGTGTTCGGGCGGAGCGAGCCGGGGCCGGACGGGGACGAGGTCTACACCGTGCGGACCATCCCGGGCAGCCGTGCGCTCAAGCCGTACCGCTGCCCGGGGTGTGACCACGAAATAGCCCCGGGCGTGGCGCACCTGGTCGCCTGGCCCGCCTACGGCGGGGAGGACGACCGGCGGCACTGGCACCGGGGCTGCTGGGCGGGGCGGGGGACGCGGCGCATCACCCGCCGATGGTCATGAGACTCGTGCCGGCGATACCAGCACGAAGGCCGCCCCTGCTGGGACGGCCTTCGTGGGTACTACATCGTCGCCGTCACGTCGAAGCCGACGTCAGTTGCTGAGGTTGGCGTTCTCCCGCTCCTCGACGACGTCGTCGTCCTCGTCGGCGGCTTCCTGGATGGCCTTCGGGCGCGTCCCGGCGACCGGCTTGGCGCCGTTGCCGATGGACTTGCGCTGCTGCTCCGGGGCACCGTCGAGCAGTTCGCTCTCCCGGTTGACCGCGGCGAGCATCGCGGGCACCGAATCGAGCTGGCCGCGGATGCCGAGCAGCTGGGCGAGCACCCGCCCGCGCAGCACGCGCATCTCCTCGGCCAGTTCCTTGGCGTGCGCGATCTTGCGATCGGAGGTCTGGGTCGCCGACGAGATGAGGCGGTTGGCCTCGTCCGTGGCGTCCTTGATCCGCTGCGCGGCCTCGGCGCGGGAGGTGGCCTCGAGCTCCTCCATGGCGCGGGTCAGCTTGGTGCGCCGCTCCGCCATGGTGACCTCGAAGTCCTGCTGCGCGGCCTTGCGCTTGGCCTCCGCCTCCTTGGCGATGCGATCGGACTCGGCCTGCGCGGCCTCGATGATCTTGCCCGACTCGGAGCGCGCGTTGGCGAGGGTCTGCTCGTACTCGATCTCGAGCGCCTCGCGCTTCTCCTTGGTCTCGGAGAGCAGCGACTCGTACTTGCCGCGCATCTCGGTCGCCTGCTGCTCGGCGATGGAGACCATCTCGGCCGCCTCGGCCTGCGCGAGCGCGCGGACCTCGGAGGCCTCGTCGGAGGCGAGCCGCAGCATCCGGGAGATGCGGTCGGACATGCCCTCGGCGGTGGTCGGCGGTACCGAAAGACGGTCGACCTCCTTGCGGAGCTCGTCGATCTCGTCCCTGGCATCCTCCAGCTGGGCTGCGAGGTTGCGGGCCTGAGCGGCGGCCGCGTCGCGGTCGGTGGCGGTGACGCGCAGCTCGGCATCGAAACGGTCGAAGTAGTTACGCACCTCGTCTTGCGCATAACCCTTGCGCACAACGGTGAAGGGGAGCGCAACGAAGCGATTGCGATCGGACTCGGGTGACGACATGGCACACAAACTACAGCGTGTTGGGGATTGATGGTGACTCGACCGGGAAGGAGATTTCGCCGATTTCCCCGGTCGTGCCTCCGATACTAATTCGTGACATTTGCCTTCGGCTGCACCAACTCGATCAGCACACCCCCGGCATCCTTCGGATGGATGAAGTTGATGCGGGAATCCGCCGTTCCGCGGCGCGGCTCGGTGTACAGCAAACGCACCCCGCGATCGCGAAGATGTGTCGACACAGCCTCGATGTCGGTGACCCGATAGGCGAGCTGTTGCAAGCCGGGGCCACTGCGATCGATGAACTTCGCGATGGTCGAATTCTCGTCCAGCGGGGCCAGCAGCTGGACGAGGGTGGCGCCCGCCGGTGCGTTCGGCAGCGAGAGCATCGCCTCGTGCACGCCCTGCGCCTCGTTCACCTCCCGGTGGGTCTCGATCATCCCGAGGTGCTCGGCGTACCAGGCGACGGCGGTGTCCAGATCGGGAACGGCGATGCCCGCGTGGTCGATCGCGACGACGTAGTCGCCGGGGACGATCGCTCCGGGCGAGGTGGCGGATTCGGTTACGTTGCTCACGTACTCGACGGTAGCGCGGGACCTTCGATCAGGTGGTGCGGTCGTACCGGTTACCGTGGAGTACAGAACTCGACAACGAAGGTGAGGTTCGTCGTGACCACTTCCGTGATCGTCTCCGGAGCGCGTACCCCGGTCGGTCGGCTGCTCGGCGGACTCAAGGACTTCAGCGGCTCGGATCTCGGCGGCGTCGCCATCAAGGCGGCGCTGGAGCGCGGCGGGGTCGCGCCGGAGCTGGTCGAGTACGTGATCATGGGCCAGGTGCTCACCGCGGGCGCGGGGCAGATCCCGGCCAGGCAGGCCGCGGTGGCGGGCGGCATCCCGATGAGCGTGCCCGCGCTGACCCTGAACAAGGTCTGTCTCTCCGGCATCAACGCCATCGCGCAGGCCGACCAGCTGATCAGGGCGGGCGAGTTCGAGATCGTGGTCGCCGGTGGCCAGGAGTCCATGAGCCGGGCGCCGCACCTGCTGGAGAAGAGCCGCGAGGGCTTCAAGTACGGCGACGTCACGCTGCGCGACCACCTGGCCTTCGACGGCCTCTACGACATCTTCACCGACCAGGCGATGGGCGCGCTCACCGAGCAGCGCAACGCCGGTGACCGGCCCGACTTCGTGAGCCGCGAGGAGCAGGACGCCTTCGCGGCGGCCTCGCACCAGCGCGCAGCGGCGGCCTGGAAGAACGGGCTCTTCGACGACGAGGTGGTGCCGGTCTCGGTGCCGCAGCGCAAGGGCGATCCGCTGGTGATCGGGCAGGACGAGGGCATTCGGGCCGACACGACGGCGGAGTCGCTGGCGAAACTGCGGCCCGCGTTCAGCAAGACCGGCACCATCACCGCGGGCAGCGCCTCGCAGATCTCCGACGGCGCGGCCGCGGTGGTCGTGATGAGCAAGGCCAGGGCGGAGGCGCTCGGGCTGGAGTGGCTGGCCGAGATCGGCGCCGCAGGTGTGGTCGCCGGGCCGGACTCGACGCTGCAGGACCAGCCTGCCGACGCCATCGTCAAGGCGTGTGCGCGCGAGGGGATCGCTCCATCGGATCTGGATCTGATCGAGATCAACGAGGCGTTCGCCGCGGTCGGCATCGCGTCGACCCGCAAGCTCGGGATCGACCCGGCCAAGGTGAACGTCAACGGTGGCGCCATCGCGATCGGGCATCCGCTCGGCATGTCGGGTGCGCGCATCCTGCTGCACCTGGTGCTGGAGCTGAAGCGGCGCGGTGGCGGCGTCGGCGCCGCGGCGCTGTGTGGCGGCGGTGGGCAGGGCGATGCGCTGATCGTGCGGGTGTAGAAACTCGCGAGATTGTCCGTTGTGACCGGATCGACTACGACTTGCTGTAGTTGATCCGGCACAATGTGCGGCATGGGTTTCTTCGATCTGCGCAGCGTCGCCGGTAGATTCCGCTTCTTCGCCGTGCTGGAGGCACTGTCCTGGCTCGGCCTGCTCATCGGCATGGCCTTCAAGTACATCCCGGATCCGGGGAACGAGATCGGGGTGAAGATCTTCGGCCCGATCCACGGCGCGGTCTTCGTGCTGTTCGTGCTCTCCGCGCTGCTCGCCGCCCGTGCGCTGGGCTGGAGCCTGAAAACGACGGCGCTGGCGCTGATCTCCAGCATTCCGCCGTTCTGCACCGTGCTGTTCGAGATCTGGGCCGTGCGCACCGGCAAGCTCGGCGAGCTCAGCGCGCCCGGCACCCGCGCTGATGCGCAGCCCGCCAAGGTCACCAACTAGATCGGATGGTGACGACCGGCGGGGTCGTGACAAACTGAATCCGTGACCAGACCAGCCAGTCGTCGTCCCTCGCCCGCCGTTGCCGCTGCCATGTCGGGGGCGGTCGACCTGTCCAGCCTCAAGCAGCCTCCGGCCGGTGCCCCGGGTGCGGGCAGCGGGTCGGGCGACTATGCCGTCGGGGAAGCGGATTTCGAGAACAGGGTGCTGCGCCGCTCCACGCAGGTGCCGGTCGTGGTGGTGCTGTACTCGCAGCGCAGCCCGGGCAGTGTGGAGCTGGTGCGGCTGTTCGAGACGCTCGTCGCCGAGAGCGGCGGCGCCTGGGATCTCGCGGCCGTCGAGGCCGAGGCCAATATGCGGATCGCGCAGGCGCTGCGGGTGCAGGGGATTCCGACCGTCGTCGCCATCGCGGCCGGGCAGCCGCTCGCCGATTTCGAAGGGGTGCAGCCGGAGCCGCAGGTGCGGCAGTGGTTGACCGCGGTTGTCGATGCCGTCGCGGGCAAGCTCGAAGGTGGGGAACCGGGGGAGCCGGAGCCGGAGCCGGAGGAGGATCCGCGGTTCGTGGCGGCCGAGGAGGCGCTGGAGCGGGGGGATCTCGCCGGGGCCGAGGCGGTGTACGAGGCGATCATCGCGGCTGAGCCGGAGAACGACGAGGCCAAGGGGGCGTTGCGGCAGTTGCGGTTCCTCGGGCGGGCGCAGGGGTTGTCGCCGGAGGTGCTCGCTACCGCGGATGCGAATCCCTCGGATGTGGAGGCGGCTGTTCAGGCTGCCGACTTCGAGCTTTTCAATCAGCAGCCCGAGGCGGCGTTCGAGCGGTTGATCCGCACGGTCAAGGTGACGGCTGGTGATGATCGCACTGCGGCGCGGACGCGGTTGCTCGAGCTGTTCGAGCTGTTCGATCAGGGGGAGCCGTTCGTTGTCGCCGCGCGGCGGAAGCTCGCTGCCGCCCTCTACTGACGCTCCCGCCCTTCGGGCGGTCGCGTCACCGTGACGGTGTAACCCGGGCCCTTGCGGGCCCGGACCCGCCCCGCTCCGCGCGGTGGTGCGCCGCTCCGCATGACCTCGCATGCTCGGGGGTTCGGGGCCGCCAGGCCCCGAGAAGAAACTTTTACTCTTTTTCTGGAGCCAGCCAGATGGCGGTGTTGGGGGCCAGGGCGACGGTGGCGCTGGCGGGGCGTCCGTGCCAGGGGTGGGGCTCGGCTATTACCCCTCCGAGGTTGCCCATTCCGGAACCGCCGTAGTCGGCGGCGTCGGTGTTGAGAATCTCGACCCACCGGCCGACGTGCGGAAGCCCGACACGGTACTCACCGTGGGCACCACCGGAGAAGTTGAAGACGCAGGCCACGACCGAGCCGTCCGATCCGTAGCGGAGGAACGCCAGGACGTTCGAGGCGCTGTCGTCCGCCTCGATCCAGGAGTACCCGCCGGGGGCGGTGTCCTGGCTCCAGAGCGCCGGGCGCGCGCGGTAGGTGGCGTTCAGGTCGCGGAGAACGCCGAGGACTCCGGCGTGTAGCGGGTTCTCCAGCTCACCCCAGTCGAGGCCGCGCTCGTGCGACCACTCCCGGTGCTGGCCGAAATCCTGCCCCATGAAGAGCAGTTGCTTGCCGGGGTGCGCCCACATGTAGGCGAGCAGGGCCCGCACCCCCGCCGCCTTGGCGAAATCGTCACCGGGCATGCGGGTCCAGAGCGTGCCCTTGCCGTGCACCACCTCGTCGTGGCTGATCGGCAGCACGTAGTTCTCGCTCCACGCGTACACCAGCGAGAAGGTGACCTCGCTGTGGTGCCAGGAGCGGTGGATCGGGTCGCGCCCCAGGTAGCCGAGGGTGTCGTGCATCCACCCCATGTTCCACTTCATGGTGAAGCCGAGCCCGCCGACATCGGTGCCGCGGGTGACCCCCGGCCACGCCGTCGACTCCTCCGCGACCGTGACCACGCCGGGGTGCTCCCGGTGCAGCGTGGCGTTGAGCTCCTGCAGGAAGTCGACGGCCTCCAGGTTCTCCCGCCCGCCGTGGATGTTCGGCTCCCACTGCCCGGCGCCGCGCGAATAGTCCAGGTAGAGCATGGAGGCGACGGCGTCGACCCGCAGCCCGTCGATGTGGAACTCCTCGACCCAGTACAGGGCGTTCGCGACCAGGAAGTTGCGCACCTCGTTGCGGCCGTAGTCGAAGACGTAGGTGCCCCAGTCGAGCTGTTCGCCGCGGCGCGGGTCCGGGTGTTCGTAGAGCGGCGCGCCGTCGAAGCGGGCCAGCGCCCACTCGTCGCGCGGGAAGTGCGCGGGCACCCAGTCCAGCAGGACGCCGATGCCCGCCGCGTGCAGCCGGTCCACGAAGGCGCGAAAATCGTCCGGGCTGCCGAAGCGCGCGGTCGGGGCGTAGTAGGAGGTGACCTGGTACCCCCAGGAGCCGCCGAACGGGTGCTCCGCCACCGGCAGCAGCTCGACGTGCGTGAATCCGGCGTCGGCGACGTACTCGGCGAGCTGGTCGGCGAGCTCGCGGTAGCCGAGCCCGGGCCGCCAGGAGGCGAGGTGCACCTCGTAGACGCTCATCGGCGCGGCGGTGGGGTCGGCGGTGGCGCGGGCGGTAACCCAGGCGGCGTCGTCCCAGGTGTAGTTGCTCTCCGCGACCACGGAGGCGGTGGCGGGCGGCAGCTCGGTGGCGAAGGCGAGCGGGTCGGCGTGGTCGACGGTGCGGCCGTCGGCGCCGTGCACCCGGTACTTGTACCTGGTCCCCGGTCCGACGCCGGGGACGAAGAGCTCCCAGACCCCGGACGAGCCGAGCGCGCGCATCGGCGCGCTGGTGCCGCTCCAGCTGTCGAAGTCGCCGATCACGGTGACGCCGCGCGCGTTCGGCGCCCACACCGCGAACGAGGTGCCGGTGACATCGCCGTCCAGCGTGGAGTAGCGGCGCGGGTGCGCGCCGAGCACGTCCCAGAGCCGTTCGTGCCTGCCCTCGTTGATCAGGTGCAGGTCGAGCTCGCCGAGCGTGGGCAGGAAGTGGTAGCCGTCCGCGGTGAGCACGGTCTGGCCGCCCCGGTAGGTGGCGAGGATGCGGTAGTCGTCGAGCTGCGGGAAGGGGAGCACCGCGGCGAAGACCCCGTGGCCGAGCGATTCCAGCGGGTGGTCGGTGCCGCCGACCCGCACCGCGACGCGCTCGGCGTGCGGGCGCAGCACCCGGACCACGGTGCCGTCGGCGTGCGCGTGCGCGCCGAGCACGGTGTGCGGGTCGTGGTGCGTGCCCGCGGCCAGCAGCATCAGGTCGCGGCGCCTCATCGCAGCGTCCGACGCTGGGCGAGTTGCGGGCGCAGCCGCTGCGGCACCGACGGCAGCGCGAGGATGTGCGCGACGGCCTGCGGCGGGTCCAGCCGGACGTAGTTGGTCTGGCCCCAGTGGTACTCCGCGCCGGTGACCTCGTCGACCACCACCGGGCGGTCGTGCCACTCCCGGCCGATGGCGGGCAGGTCCAGCGAGACCAGCCCCTGCTCGGCGGCGAACGGGTTCAGGTTCACCACCACCAGCACCGCGTCCCCGGTGGCCGGGTCGAACTTGGAGTAGGCGATCAGCGCGTCGTTGTCCACGTGGTGGAAGTGCACGTAGCGCAGCTGTTGAAACGCCGGGTGGGCGCGCCGGATCTCGTTCAGCCTGGTCAGCCAGGGCTGTAGGGATTCGCCGCGGGCCAGCGCGCCGGCGAAGTCGCGCGGGCGCAGCTCGTACTTCTCCGAGTTCAGGTACTCCTCGCTGCCCGGGCGCACCGCCTCGTGCTCGAAGAGTTCGAAGCCGGCGTAGACGCCCCAGCTGGGGGCGAGCGTGGCGGCGAGCACCGCCCGGATGGCGAACATGCCGGGCCCGCCGTGCTGCAGCGATTCGTGCAGGATGTCCGGGGTGTTGACGAAGAGATTGGGCCTGGCCTCGTCGGCCTTGGCGGCCAGCTCCTCGCCGAACTGGGTGAGCTCCCACTTGGCGACCCGCCAGGTGAAGTAGGTGTAGGACTGGCTGAAGCCGCGCCGGGCCAGCCCGTAGAGCCGGGCCGGGCGGGTGAACGCCTCGGAGAGGAAGATCACGTCCGGGTCGTCCGCGCGCACTGTCGCGATCAGCCACTCCCAGAAGTCGGCGGGCTTGGTGTGCGGGTTGTCGACCCGGAAGATCTTCACGCCGAGCCCGATCCAGTGCCGGACGACGCGCAGGATCTCGGCGTAGAGGCCGTCCGGGTCGTTGTCGAAGTCGATCGGGTAGATGTCCTGGTACTTCTTCGGCGGGTTCTCGGCGAAGGCGATGGTGCCGTCCGGCAGCGTGGTGAACCACTCCGGGTGCGCGGCGACCCACGGATGGTCGGGGGCGCACTGCAGCGCGAGGTCGAGCGCGACCTCGAGGTTGAGCTTGGCCGCGGCGGCGACGAAAGCCTTGAAATCGCGGACGGTGCCGAGCTCGGGGTGCAGCGCGTCGTGGCCGCCCGCGGCCGCGCCGATGGCCCACGGCGAGCCGACGTCGCCGGGCCCGGCGATCAGCGAGTTGTTCGGGCCCTTGCGGTTGACCTCGCCGATCGGGTGCACCGGAGGCAGGTAGACCACGTCGAAGCCCATGGCGGCGATCCGCTGCAGCTCCTTCGCCGCGGTCTTGAAGGTGCCGTGCACCGGCCTGCCCTCGGCGTCGCGGCCGCCGGTGGAGCGCGGGAAGAACTCGTACCAGGCGCCGTAGAGCGCGCGCCTGCGCTCCACGTGCACGGTGTGCTGCGGGCCGCGCGTGACGAGCTCGCGCAGCGGGGTGGCCCGGAGGATCTCCCCGATGTCGGTGGCGAACGCGGGGGCGACCCTGGCCGGTAGCTGCTCGGCCGAGCGGAGTGCGGCGGCCACCGCGCGCAGCTTCTCGAACTGGCGCTTCGGGACGGCCTGGGCGGCCCGGTCGAAGAGGCGGGCGCCGATCTCCAGGTCATTGGCCAGGTCGGCGGCTGTCTGGCCGACGGCCAGCTTCTTCTCGACCGCCGAGCGCCAGGTGGCGATGGGGTCGCTCCAGCCCTCGATGCGGAAGGTCCAGGTGCCGGGGATGGCGGGGATGAAGGCGCCGTTGAAGACGTCCGGCTCCAGGTCGGGGGTCATTCGGCTGCGGACCGCGCGGGACGAGCCGGGGGCGCGGACGGTGAGCGTGGCGGCGACGGCGTCGTGTCCCTCGCGCCAGACGACCGCGCGGACCGGGAAGACCTCGCCGACGGCGGCTTTTGCGGGGCGGTTGCCGGGGATTGATGGGGCGGTGTCGTCGATGGCGATGCGGCCGGTCACGGGTTCAACCTACCGGGTGGGTGCTGTAGTCACCGGGTACGCGCGGCGCGGGGGCTTTCCGTTCGGAGGGGCCGGTGACCCGGTGTCGGTGGTGTGTTCGGACGAACTCTGCACCCGGTGCGGAAATCTCCGGAAGGTACCCCGGTCCTCGGCGGCCGGTCCGGCGCGCCTACCCGAGCGGGAGGGGCAGGATCAGGACGTCGAAGGTCGGGGCGTCCGGCCAGTTCGGGCGCAGCGTCCCGACCCGCTGCCAGCCCCAGCGCCGATACCGGTCGTAGGCCCGGTCGTTCGCGGGGTCCACCAGCAGCGTCGCTCGCTGCTCACCGCGCCCGCCGAGCAGCTCGTCGTGCAGCGCCCGGGCGAGCCCGCGGCCCGTCCACTCCTTCGCGACCATGATCTCGCTGAGCGCGAAGGTGCGCCGCCCGTCCTCGGCCGTGAATTCCTCATGGTTCCCGTCGTCGAGCCGGAGCCCGCCCCA
This sequence comes from Nocardia sp. NPDC057227, assembly GCF_042669725.1. NCBI lineage: Bacteria > Bacillati > Actinomycetota > Actinomycetes > Mycobacteriales > Nocardiaceae > Nocardia > Nocardia sp. NPDC057227. Next base: position 10,258 of record NZ_JBHUXA010000041.1, read on the forward strand.
CCAGCCGGAGCGCTGCCCCAGCCGCCACCCCCAGGTCTGCCCGACCGACTCGCCGTCGACGGTGCCGATCACCAGCTCGAACCCCGATGGCCGGCCGGGGCTGGTGTAGGCATCGAAGCGCTCCATGAACGGGCCGGGCTGCTCGAACGGGTCGCCACCGGCGATGGCGTCGGCGTAGGCGTGTTCGTAGATGTGCTGCACGGTGTCGCGCCGGGCGCGGGCGGCGGCGGCGTCGTGGTGGTCGAATGCGATGGTCACGTATTGCTCCCCGCTGCGGTGGTGGTGAGGGTGTCGAATCGGATCGACGCTGTGCCCGTTGGCTCGGTCGAGCGGCAGCGGGAGATCCAACGCGTCGAACTTCGGGGCGTCGGGCAGCTCCGGACGCAACGTCCCGACTCGCCGCCAGCCCCAACGCCGATACCGGTCGTAGGCCCGAGCGTTGGCCGGGTCGACGAGCAGTGACGCGCGCTCCTCGGTCCGTGGCGCGAGCAGCGCGTCATGGAGCGCCCGCGCGATCCCCCTGCCGGTGTGCGACTTCACGACCATGATCTCGCTGAACGCGAACGTGCGCGTCCCGTCCTCCCGGGTGAACTCGTCGATATCGCCCCCGCCCTCGTCGAGCACCAGCCCGCCCCAGCCGGTAGCGCCGGGGTGCAGCGGCCAGCCCCAGGCCTGGCCGACGGGCTCGCCGTCCTCGGTGGCGATCACCAGGTCGAACCCGGGCAGGCGGTCCGGGCTGGTGTAGGCGTCGAACCGGCCCATGAAGGCGGTCGGCTGCTTGAACGGGTCGCCCGATGCGATGCCGTCCACGTAGGCGCGCTCGTAGATGTGCTGGACGATGTCGCGGCGCTCCCGAGCTTGCCGCGCATCGTGCCGACTGAACTCGATTGTCACACCGCACCTTCCATCGCAGCGAGGGTGTCGAATCGGGCGACGAAGTCTGCGCCGCCCGGCGCATCCTCGGCGGCGGCGCGCACCGGCGCGAGCGCGTTCAGCGTTCGTGGCGACCGGACGGATTCCGCCAGAGCGGCGAGCACCGGCGTGCCGTCTTCCAGCGCCCCCGCGGCGTCGCCGATCGCGGCCCGGGTGGCTGCCAGCCAGGCGCGATCGTTGAGCGCGTTGCGCGGCTGGGCGAATTCGCTGCACGTCACCTCGTACAGCGTCAGTGCTCGCGGCAGATCTCCGAGGTCGTTGTACCCGCGCGCCTCGAGTGCCCGGATCTCGGACGCGGAGACGAACCGCAGCCACAGCGGGACCTCGTCGTCCGGCTCGAAGTTCACCGCAGCGTCCAATTCACGCCACGCGGTTGCGATGGCGCGCCCGAATCCTTCGTGGTCGCCCGCGACCCCGTATACCTGCGCCTCCCGCGTCGCGATGAGCGCATGGATCCGGCCCGGCGGCCGTCCGCGCATGAGATCGCGGGCGCGGCCGACCAGCGTCAGCGCATAGGAGGACGAGCCCCGGCCGGTCCGGGCCAGGGTGAGCGCCTGGTTCGCCGAATTGAGATAGGCGTGTGCGGCGATGTCGGTGTCGTCGGCCGCGGAGGCGAGCGACGCCGCGTCGGAGTAGCAGCGGCGGGCGAGCGCGTGCCGGTCGGTATCGTGCGCGAGCCAGCCGGTAACGACGGCGAGGTCGGCGGTGGCGGCCATGAATGCACGACCCGTGGCACCATCGAAACTGCTGGTATGGAGCAGCGCGAGCGTCCGGTCGAGGGTGGCGGCAGCGGCGTCGACCAGCGGGGCGCCGCCTACATGCTGGTCCGCTACCAGCAGTTCATCGACGGCCGAGGCGAGCCGTCGCACGTCCTCGACACCGATGCGGGTCGCGGCGTGCTGCGTGTCCCAGGCAGGCAGTGTCGCCGCGGTGAAGGCGGCGAGCTTGCCGAAGTCGCGGCGTCTCACGGTGTCCTCCTCGATCGCGGCTGCGTGGCGCCCGGCCGCTGTTCCAGGATGCACCGGCGGGGCCGGGCGGGGTAGGGCGAGTGCCGCGGCGAAGCGCGCCGCCTGTTCGGTGGTGAGCTCCCGCAGCACGGTGTCGAGGGCTTCGGCTCGGCCGGCGCGGACGGTGCGCCCGGTACCTGCCCGCTCCCATGCGCGGATGGTCGAGTCACCCCAGCCGAGGCGTTCCGCGAACTCCTCCTGCGTCTCCCGAAGTGCCGCTGTCCGAAGCGCTCTGACCTCGACGGCTGTCCACTTCTCGACGATCATCCGGTGCCTCCCCCACGTCGGCTCGTCTCCGGCGGAAGCGTAGCGGTTTGCCGACGGTCCGGTGCCTGGGTTCGGGCGCGTTGCCGCGCGAGTCTGAGAACGCACCCGGTGCCGGGACGCTGCGGGCTGATGCCCGCTTCCGGTCCGCCCGGGCCACCGGCGTCGGGGCGCTCGACGCAGGGGAGAGCCATGGAAAGCCAACCGGACGGCGCTGACAGAGCGCGCCGATACGACCAGCACGACGGGACTCCCACCTATCGGTGTTCCGAGTCGCCTCCGGCGCTGCAGCGCTGGGACGCCTCGAGCGTGCTCACCCGGCACGCGGGCCACGACCCGGCACGATGCCTGCCCTACGCCGCCGCCCTCGCCCGCCTGTCCACCCCGCTGGCATGAGCGCCACCCTGCCGCACTGGCGCGAACTCACCACGGTGTTCCGGCTTCCGGCACGCCAGCACGACAGCGAACTCCTCGAGCGGGCCCGGATGCTGGCCGCAGTGCACCGCGGGCGCGGTGTCTACCCCGGAGGCGACGGGGTGTTCGAGGCCGGTCGCGCGGCGCTCCGGGGCCGGATCGCCGAGTGGATCATCGGCCACACCGGCGCTCGACCAGTTGCCGCCGCGACCTGTGCGCTCGTCATCGACGACATGGCGGCGGCGCACGTCGAAGCGGAGCGGCTGTTGCGGGTCGATCCGGCGCCGAGCGCCGAGGAGTTGCACACGGCGTGGTTCGCGGTCGGCTACCTTGCCACCTACTGGGCAGACCTGGTCGCCGAGGGGGTCGACGGACAGCGCCCCGTGCCGTGGCCGCTCGAACGCCGGTGAGCGGGAACACGGCGAATGTGGCGTACGCCATGTGACCCCGTGCACCCGATGAATCGCCACGTCAGGGGCGTCCTGAACGCTGCGCGCACGTCCTGTCGATTCCCCTTGATCCGTGTAGGGTTCCGCCCGTGAAGGCATTGCGTCGATTCACCGTCCGTGCCCATCTGCCCGAGCGCCTGGCGGCGCTGGGGGAGCTCTCCACCAACCTGCGGTGGTCCTGGCACTGGCCTACGCAGGACCTCTTCGCGGAGCTGGATCGGGAGCGCTGGGCCGAGCTCGGCCACGATCCGGTGCGGATGCTCGGCGAGGTGTCGCCGGCGCGGCTGGATGAGCTCGCGGATGATGCGGAGTATGTCCGGCGGGTGGATGAGGCCGCTGCCGACCTGCGTGAATATCTGGAGCGGCCGGCCGGGTTCCAGCGCGACACCGAGGGGGACGGGGTGCGCGGGATCGCGTACTTCTCGATGGAGTTCGGCGTCACCGAGGTGCTGCCGAACTACTCGGGTGGGCTGGGGATTCTGGCGGGGGATCATCTGAAGGCCGCTTCCGATCTGGGGTTGCCGCTGATCGGGGTGGGGCTGCTGTATCGCAGCGGCTACTTCCGGCAGTCGCTGTCGGCGGACGGGTGGCAGCTGGAGCACTATCCGGCGCTGGATCCGCAGGGGTTGCCGCTGCGGTTGCTGACCAGTGACGGGTCGCCGGTGCTGATCCATGTGGCGGTGCCGGATCAGCGGGTGCTGCGGGCCCGGGTCTGGGTGGCGCAGGTGGGGCGGGTGCCGCTGCTGCTGCTCGACAGCGATATCGCGGAGAACGATCCGGAGCTGCGCGCGGTGACCGACCGGCTGTACGGCGGCGACCAGGACCATCGGATCAAGCAGGAGATCCTGGCCGGGATCGGCGGGGTGCGCGCGGTGCGCGCCTACACCCGCGCGACCGGGCTGCCGGATCCCGACGTGTTCCACATGAACGAGGGGCACGCCGGTTTCCTCGGGGTCGAGCGGATTCGCGAATACGTCTCCGGCGGGATGGATTTCGACAGTGCGCTGACGGCGGTGCGGGCGGGGACGGTGTTCACCACGCACACCCCGGTGCCCGCCGGCATCGACCGCTTCCCGGCCGAGCTGGTGCGGCGCTACTTCGGTGGCGCGCACGGCGAGGCGGAGTCCGCGCTGCTGCCGGGGCTGGAGGTGGATCGGATTCTGGCGCTGGGCCGGGAGAACGATCCGGCGGTGTTCAACATGGCGCACATGGGGTTGCGGCTGGCGCAGCGCGCGAACGGCGTCTCGAAGCTGCACGGCGAGGTCAGCCGGGAGATGTTCGCGGGGCTGTGGCCCGGGTTCGACCCGGCCGAGGTGCCCATCGGCTCGATCACCAATGGGGTGCACGCGCCGACCTGGGCGGCGCGCGAGTGGCTGGAGAAGGCGCGCGAGCTGATCGGCGCGGAGTTCGTGCAGGAGGCGCGCGGCTGGGAGCGGCTGCGCGATGTCGATCCGGGCGAGCTCTGGGCCACCAGGAATACGCTGCGCGCTGGGCTGGTCGCCGAGGTGCGGCGCCGGGTGCGCGCCTCCTGGCTGGAGCGCGGGGCCGCGCCCGCCGAACTCGGCTGGGTGGACGAGGTTTTCGATCCGAATGTGCTGACGGTCGGGTTCGCCCGGCGGGTGCCTACCTACAAGCGGCTCACCCTCATGCTGCGCGATCCGGAGCGGTTGCGGTCGCTGCTGCTGGATCCGGAGCGGCCGGTGCAGCTGGTTGTCGCGGGCAAGAGTCATCCGGCCGACGACGGCGGTAAGGCGCTGATCCAGCAGGTGGTGCGGTTCGCGGACGAGGCCGAGGTGCGGCACCGGATCGTCTTCCTGCCGGACTACGACATGTCGATGGCGCGGCACCTGTACTGGGGCTGCGACGTCTGGCTGAACAATCCGCTGCGGCCGCTGGAGGCGTGCGGCACCTCGGGGATGAAGTCGGCGCTGAACGGCGGGCTCAACCTCTCCATCCGGGACGGGTGGTGGGACGAGATGTACGACGGCGAGAACGGCTGGGCCATCCCGAGCGCGGACGGCGTCGCCGACGAGCATCGGCGGGACGACCTGGAGGCGGCGGCGCTCTACGACCTCTTCGAGCGCACGGTCGCGCCGCGCTTCTACGACCGGGACGGGGCGGGGCTGCCGGCGCGCTGGGTCGAGATGGTGCGGCACACGCTGCAGACGCTCGGGCCGAAGGTGCTGGCCTCGCGCATGGTCAGGGACTACGCGGTGACCTACTACGGGCCGGCCTCGGATTCGTTCGGGCGGGTCGCGGCGGACGGGTTCGCCGGGGCGCGGGCGCTGGCCGAGTACCGGCGGCGGGTCGAGCAGGCGTGGCCCGGGGTCACGGTGGTGCAGGTGGACAGCGCCGGGCTGCCGGATACGCCGGTGATCGGGGCGCCGCTCTCGCTCACCGCGCGGGTCGACCTGGCCGGGCTCGGGGTCGGGGATGTCGCGGTGCAGGCGGTGTTCGGGCGGGTCTCGGCCGCCGACGAGCTCTCCGACGTCACCGCGGTGCCGATGGTGCACGCCGGATCCGACGGTGGGATCGAGCTGTTCACGGTGGAGACGCCGGTGCCGCTCTCCGGTGCGGTCGGGTACACGGTGCGCGTCCTGCCGCACCACGAACTGCTCGCCTCCGACGGCGAGCTGGGGTTGGTCACCGCGCCCAACGCGTGATCGCCCGCGCTCCTGGGTACAAAGCGCTGGAGCGGATGGTTCACGAGGACGGAGAGTCCCATGGGTAGCGATTCCGAGAATCGACACGGTTCGCCTTCCGCCGGACCGGCCGGTGCCGCAGCGGGGGACTCGGCCGCTGCGCGGCCCGCGAACGCGGACGCGGCCGAGCAGGGCCTGGGCTGGACCGGCGACGATCCCGCCCCCGCACCCCCGGCACCTGCCGCGCCCGCGAAACCCCGCGGGAAGCTGGACGCGTACTTCCAGGTGACCGAACTCGGCTCCACCTACCGCCGCGAGCTCATGGCGGGCACCGTCACCTTCCTCGCCATGTCGTACATCCTGGCGGTGAACCCCTCGATCCTCGGCGACGAGGGCCCGCTCGGCGCGCTCGGCATCCCGACCCAGGCGGTCTTCACCGCGACCGCGGTCGCCGCCGTCTTCGGCACGCTGGTGATGGGGATCTGGGCGCGCTACCCGATCGCGCTCGCCCCCGGCATGGGGCTGAACGCGTTCTTCGCGTTCACGGTGGTGCAGAGCATGGGCATCCCGTGGCAGACCGCGCTCTCCGGCACGCTGCTCTCCGGCATCATCTTCTTCGTGCTCGCGGTGACCAAGGTCCGCGAACGCATCCTGGATTCCATCCCGATGCAGCTGAAACTCGCGGTCGGGGCGGGGATCGGGCTGTTCATCGCCTTCATCGGGCTGAAGAACGCGGGCTTCGTCGTCGCCAGCGAGGCCACCTTCGTCAAGCTCGGCGACCTCACCGAGGGCCGGACCCTGCTCGCCTTCTTCGGGCTGGTCGTGACCGTGGTCTTCCTGGTGCTCGGCAAACACGGCGCGGTGCTGATCGGCATCGTCTCGACCACGGTGCTCGGCATGCTCACCGGCCTGGTCGAGCTGCCGGACGGCGTCGCGGCGCTGCCCCGCGGCCTGGACCAGACCTTCGGCCAAGCCATCACGCACCTGCCGGACGCCTTCACCGGGCAGATGATCGTGGTCGTGCTGACCATGCTCTTCGTCGACTTCTTCGACGCCTCCGGCACCCTGATCGGCGTCGCCAAGCAGGCCGGGCTGCTGGACGAGCAGGGCAAGCTGCCGCGCGCGGCGAGCGCGCTGGCCGCCGACTCGGTGGGCACCACCGCGGGCGCCGTCATCGGCACCTCCACCACGACCGCCTACGTGGAGTCCACCGCGGGCGTCTCGGCGGGCGGCCGGACCGGGCTGACCGCGGTGACCACGGCGGGCTGGTTCCTGATCGCCATGTTCTGCTACCCGATCTTCGCGGTGGTCGCCTCGGCCGGGGAGGTGACGGCGCCCGCGCTGATCGTGGTCGGCGTGCTGATGGCCCGCTCGCTCGGCGAGATCGAGTGGGGGAATCTCGAGTACGCCGTCCCGGCCTTCCTCACCATCGTGCTGATGCCGCTGAGCTACTCCATCGCCAACGGCCTCGCCATGGGCATGCTCTTCTACCCGATCGTCATGGTGGCGCGCGGCCGGATCCGCGACGTGCACCCGGTCATGTGGGTGCTCATGCTGGTCTTCCTCGGCTACTTCTGCTTCCTGGCCGAGTAGTCAGGAGGCGGTGAGCCGGGCCAGCGCCTTGGCGACGACCTGCGGGTCCGCGGTCTCCCAGTAGGGCGGCAGCGAGGCGCGGAGGTAGCCGCCGTAGCGGGCGGTCGCGATCCGGGAATCCAGGATCGCGATCACGCCGCGGTCGTCGACGCTGCGCAGCAGCCTGCCGGTGCCCTGGGCGAGCAGCAGCGCGGCGTGGTTCGCCGCGACGGTCATGAAGCCGTTGCCGCCGCGCGACTCCACCGCCCGCTGGCGCGCGGTGAGCAGCGGGTCGTCCGGGCGCGGGAACGGGATACGGTCCAGCAGGACCAGGCTCAGCGACGGGCCGGGCACGTCGACGCCCTGCCAGAGCGAGAGCGTGCCGAAGAGCGAGGTGGCCGGGTCCGCGGCGAAGGCCTTGACCAGCGCGCCGGTGGCGTCGTCGCCCTGGCAGAGCACGGGGGTGTCGAGCCGCTCGCGCATGGCCTCGGTGGCGGCCTTGGCCGCGCGCATGGAGGAGAAGAGCCCGAGGGTGCGGCCGCCGGCGGCCTGGACGAGCCGCTCGATCTCGTCCAGCACGGCGGGGGACATGCCGTCCCGGCCGGGCGGCGGCAGGTGCTTGGCGACGTAGAGGATGCCGGAGCGGGCATGGTCGAACGGCGAGCCGACGTCCAGCGACGACCAGCGCACCGTGTCGGTATCCGACGGGGCCTGCGCGCCGTTGGCGGTGCCGGTGTCCGGCCGGTTGGCCGCCGCCTGCGCCGGCAGCCCCCAGGTGATCGCGAGGCCGTCGAAGGAGCCGCCGATCTGCAGCGTCGCCGAGGTGAGCACCACGGTGGAGGCGCCGAAGAGCCTGCTGCGCAGCAGCCCGCCGACGGAGAGCGGCGCCATCCGCAGCGTGCGCCTGGTGACCCCGCGCAGCTCGTCGGCGGAGAGCCAGATGACGTCGCGGCGGGCCGCCGGATCCGGCTCGTCGAAGGCGGAGAGCGCGCGCACCGCGCTGTCGTGCACCTCCTCCACCGCGACCAGCGCCTGGTTGCGCGCGGCCGCGGCCTCCGGGTCGCTGCCCTGCGCGGTGGTGCCGCCGGGCGGGGAGAGTGCGGTGCGGACGTTCCAGGCGGCGTCGCGGATCAGCGCGAGGACCGGGGCCGCGCTCTCCGGGAGCCGCTCCCAGCGGGCGGCGGGCAGCTCGTCGAGCACCTCGTGCCAGGCCTCGCCCGCCTCCTCAAGGCGGTCCAGTTCGCGCTCGTCCACCAGCTTGCCGCAGCGCTTGGCGGCGGCGGTGACGGTGGCGGGGGCCAGTTCGGCGGTGGCGACGCCGGTGACCCGGTCGACCAGCTCGTGCGCCTCGTCGATGATCACCACGTCGTGCTCGGGCAGGATCTGGATGCCGCTGATGGCGTCGATGGCGAGCAGCGCGTGGTTGGTGACCACCACGTCGGACTGCGCGGAGTCGGCGCGCGCCTTCTCGGCGAAGCAGTCCTGGCCGAAGGGGCAGCGGGACTTGCCGAGGCACTCCCGGGAGGAGACGCTGACCTGCCGCCAGGCGCGGTCGCTCACGCCGGGGGCGAGCTCGTCGCGGTCACCGGTCTCGGTGTCGGAGGCCCAGGTGGTGAGGCGCTGGACCTCGCGGCCGAGGCGGGAGACGGCGAAGGCGTCGAAGAGCTCGGCCTCGGCCGGGTCCTCCGGGACGGCGCTGTTCATCTTGTTCAGGCAGAGGTAGTTGTTGCGGCCCTTGAGGATCGCGAATTTGGCGGTGCGGCCGAGCGGTTTCGTGAGCGCGTCGGCGAGGCGGGGGAGGTCGCGGTCGACCAGCTGGCGCTGCAGCGCGATGGTGGCGGTGGAGACGACGACGGTGCGGCCGGTGCGGACCGCGTGCCGCAGCCCGGGCACCAGGTAGGCCAGCGACTTCCCGGTGCCGGTTCCCGCCTGCACGGCGAGGTGCTCGCCGGTGTCGATGGCGTGCGCGACGGCCGAGGCCATGGTGACCTGCCCGGTCCGCTCGGTGCCGCCGAGCGCGCGGACGGCGGTGGAGAGCAGTTCCGGGACCGGCGGCAGTTCGGGCACGCGCAGCAGCCTACTGCGGTGCGCCGACACGTTCGGCGCGGGCGCGGTGCCGTGAAGTGCCCGGACACCGGCACGTGCTGCGGTGCAGCTGCCGCGAGCGCGGCATTACCGCGCCGAGCAGGCGCCCTACCGGGTCAGTGTCCGAGTTCTCCGTCGAACTCCACGCCCGCGGCGGCCATGCGCTCCATGGCGACGGTCGTGCTCTCCGGCGCGACCCCGGCGGTCAGGGCGAGCAGCACCCTGGTGTCGAACCCGGCCCCGCGGGCGTCCAGCGCGGTGGCCCGGACGCAGTGATCGGTGGCGATCCCGACGACGTCGACAGCGTCGATATCGCGCGCGCGCAACCACTCCGAGAGCGACGAACCATCCTCCGCCGCACCCTCGAACCCCGAGTAGGCGGCGGCGTACTCACCCTTGCTGAACACCTCGTCCACGGCGTCCGCGCTGAAGTTCGGGTGGAAATCGGCGCCCGGCGTGCCGACCCGGCAGTGCGGCGGCCAGCTGTCCACGTAGTCCGGGGTGTCGGAGAAGTGGTCACCCGGATCGATGTGATGGTCCCGAGTAGCCACCACCGCCGCGTAATCAGCGCCGAGCAGGTAGTCGCTGATCCGCCCCGCCACCGCGGCCCCACCGCTCACGGCGAGCGACCCGCCCTCGCAGAAATCGTTCTGCACGTCCACCACGATCAACGCTCGTGCCATGACTACCTCACCTCTCGGAGACCGACTTCTATTCTGCCGCGAAGGTGGTCGGCACCGCCGGTTCGCCCGCGGAGAGCTTGAGCCCCTCCCACGGCAGGCTGACCAGCCCGCGCGCCACCAGGTCGCGGCTCTCGGCCAGGCTCGGCTGGTCCGGCGTGGGTTCCCCCCCGCGCACCAGCGGAACGTGCAGCTCGCGCGCGGTGAACTCGCCGGTAGCCGGCGCGGAACCGGCCGGGAAGACGACCTCCTCGACGATGGTGCCGCTGGCCCTGGCCAGCCGGATCGCGCCCTTGGTGCCGCCGCGCGACTCCTTGTGGCTGCTCCGCTTGGCGACCGGAACCCCGTCCACCTCGACCAGCTTGTAGACCATGCCCGCGGTGGGCGCGCCGGAGCCGACGACCAGCGACGTGCCGACGCCGTAGACGTCGACCGGCTCGGCGCGCAGCGCGGCGATGGCGTACTCGTCCAGGTCGCCGGAGACCACGATCCGGGTGCGGGTGGCGCCGAGGCCGTCCAGCTGGTCGCGGACCTGCCCGGCCAGCACCCCGAGGTCGCCGGAGTCGATCCGCACCCCGCCGAGCTCGGGGCCTGCGACCTCGATGGCGGTGGCGACGCCCTGCGCGATGTCGAAGGTGTCGACCAGCAGCGTGGTGCCGATGCCGAGCGCCCGCACCTGGCTGCGGAACGCCTCCGCCTCGTGCGCGCCGTCGCTGCCGCTGTGCAGCAGGGTGAAGGCGTGCGCGCTGGTCCCGGCGCCGGGGACGCCGTAGCGCCGCACCGCCTCCAGGTTCGAGGTGGCGTCGAAGCCGGCCAGGTAGGCGGCGCGCGAGCTGGCCGGGGCGGCGAGCTCGTGGGTGCGGCGCGAGCCCATCTCGATCATCCGGCGCCCGGCCGCCGCGCTCACCATGCGGGCGGCGGCGGAGGCGATGGCGCAGTCGTGGTTGTAGACGGAGAGGATCAGCGTCTCCAGGATCACGCACTCGGCGAAGCTGCCGCGCACCGAGAGCACCGGGGAGTTCGGGAAGTACAGGTCGCCCTCGGCGTAGCCGTCGATGTCGCCGCCGAAGCGGTACGCGCGCAGCCACTCCAGCGTCCGGTCGTCCAGGAAGCGCGCCGCGACCTCGAGTTCGGCCGGGCCGAAGCGGAATCGGGTGAGCGCCTCCAGCATTCGGCCGGTACCCGCGACGACGCCGTACCGCCTACCGTTCGGCAATCGCCTGGCGAACACCTCGAAGGTGCAGCGCCGGTGCGCCGACCCGTCGGCGAGCGCGGCGGCGAGCATGGTCAGCTCGTACTGGTCGGTCAGCAGCGCGGTGCTCGCCCGCCCGTCGATGGTCTCCACCAGGGCCACTCTAGCCAGCGCCCGGCCGCTGATCGGGGAGCATGATAGGCGCGCGGACGCCGGATCGGGCCGGAACGACGGGCGCCGAGCCGGAAAGGCCGCGATCGGATGGTTGTGTTCTCGGCCCGCCGTCGTACCCTGGACGCATGGCCCAGTTCGACCGAGTCGATGCCGGCGATCGCGCGGCGGCCGTTGCCGTCGTCGCGCACGCGACACCGTCGGCGACACCCGAAGCCATCGAGCACAGCGAGATCCTGGAGGCCGTCGACCGGCCCTGGGTCACCGTGGTCTGGGACGACCCGGTGAACCTCATGCACTACGTGACCTACATCTTCCAGAAGCTCTTCGGCTACAGCAAAGCCAAGGCGACCGAGCTCATGCTGCAGGTGCACAACGAGGGCAAGGCCGTGGTGACCTCCGGCCCGAGGGACAAGATGGAGCACGACGTGCAGCGGCTGCACGCCGCCGGGCTGTGGGCGACGATGCAGCGCGACGAGTGAGTGCGGCTACCGTAGGCATCGTGCGTAAGTGGAGCCGGAAGAATTCGCTGGGCGGCCTGAAACTGCGTTCCGAGATGGACGGCAGGGAGGCCGCGGTGCTGCGCTCGCTGGTCGGGGCGGTGTGCGGGCTGCTCACCGAGCGCGCCGACTCCGGCCCGGACGACGAGCTCGCCGCGCTCACCGGGATGCGGACCGGTAACTCGACCCCGCCCACCGACCCGCAGCTGCTCCGGCTGCTGCCCGATTTCCACCGCGCCGAGCCCGGCTCGCCGGACGCCGACCGGGCCGGGCTGAACAACGCGCTGCGCAGCCTGCACGAGCCGGACATCATCGAGTCCAAGGTGGCGGCGGGCGCGGTGGTGCTGCGCACGGTGCCGGAGGACGGCGGCAAGGTGACGCTCTCGCCGGAGCAGGCCGATGCCTGGCTGACCGCGCTCAACGACGTCCGGCTCGCGCTCGGCACGGTGCTGGAGATCGACGCCGACACCCCCGAGGAGCTGCAGCCGGGCGACCCGCGCGCACCGCACCTCGACGTCTACCACTGGCTCACCTGGATGCAGGACTCGCTGCTCTCGGCGCTCGCCCCGTGATCGGCCCCGGCAACGCGCTCACCGACGTGGTCGGGGTGCTCGTCGGGCACCACCACGAACTCGATCCGGACGCCACGCTCGGCTCCGGCGCCGCCACCGGCTGCACGGTGGTGCGGGTGCCCGGCGGCGCGGTCGCCGCGGTCGACGTCCGCGGCGGCGGGCCCGGTACCAGGGAGACCGACCTGCTCGACCCGGCCAACTCGGTCCGCCGCGCCGACGCCGTGCTGCTCAGCGGGGGCAGCGCCTACGGGCTCGCCGCCGCCGACGGGGTGATGCGGTACTGCGAGGAGGCGGGCAACGGCATCCCGCTCGACCCGCTCGACCCGGCCAGGGTGGTGCCGATCGTGCCCGGCGCGGTCATCTTCGACCTGCCGGTGGGCGACTGGAACGTCCGCCCGACCGCCGAGTTCGGGTACCGCGCCGCCGCGGCCGCGAGCCGGGAGTTCGAGCGCGGCTCGGTCGGCGCCGGGGTCGGGGCGCGGGCGGGCGCGCTCAAGGGCGGCGTCGGCACCGCCTCCGTCCTGCTCGACATCGGGATCACGGTGGCGGCGCTGGTGGTGGCGAACCCGGTCGGCTCGGTCTTCGACCCGCGCACCGGGCTGCCCTGGGGCGCGGGCACCGACGGCGCCGAGGCGCTGGGGCTGCGCACCCCGACCCCCGAACAGCTCGCCGCGGCCAACGCGCTGCCGGTGAAGGGCACCGTGCTCAACACCACCATCGGCGTGGTCGCCACCGACGCCCCGCTGGACAAGGCAGGCTGCCGCCGGATGGCGACGACCGCGCACGACGGCCTGGCCCGCGCGGTGCGCCCGGCACACTCGCCGCTGGACGGCGACACCTTCTTCGCGCTCGCCACCGGCACCGCCGCCCCGCCGCCGGGCCCGCTGCCGCCACCCGCCTTCCCGCCGAACCTGGGGCTGCTGGACGCGGTCTGCACCGCGGCGGCGGTCGTCGTGGAGCGGGCCATCGTCGACGCGGTGCTCTCCGCCCGCTCGATCGCCGGAATCCCCTCCTACAGCGAGCTGTTCGGCGGCTGATCGGGGTGCGCCCGCCGGGGCGGGAATAGCCGAATAAGCTGGCTCGTTGTCGAGTGCGTTGCCGCGGGAAGGGTGTTGTCGTGCTGGTACTCAGGGCCGATCTCGTCGAGGCGATGGTGGCGCACGCCCGCGCCGACCACCCGGACGAGGCGTGCGGGGTGCTCGCGGGCCCCGAGGGCGCGGACCGCCCGGAGCGGTTCATCGCCATGACGAACGCCGCGCGCTCGCCCACCTTCTACCAGTTCGACTCCGGCGAGCATCTGAGGGTCTGGCGCGAGCTGGACGACGCCGACGAGGAGCCGGTGGTGATCTACCACTCGCACACGGCGACCGAGGCCTACCCCAGCCGTACCGACATCAAGCTCGCGCAAGAGCCGAACGCGCACTACGTGCTGATCTCCACCCGCGATCCGGAGCAGCACGAGCTGCGCAGCTACCGCATCCGCGAGGGCGAGGTCACCGAGGAGCCGGTGCGGGTCGTCGACGCCTACTGAACCCGTTCAACCCCGAGGAGAACCGATGCCGGTAACCGTGTCCATCCCGACCATCCTGCGCAACCTGACCGGCGGCGAGAAGCGCGTGCAGGCCGAGGGCGCGACGCTCTCCGCGCTCATCGCCGACCTGGAGGCGAACCACCCCGGGCTGTCCGAGCGGCTGCTCACCGACGGCAAGCTGAACCGCTACGTCAACATCTACGTCGACGACGAGGACGTGCGCTTCGCGGGCGGGCTGGAGGCCGAGGTTCCGGCGGGCGGCAGCGTGACGATCCTCCCCGCCGTGGCCGGAGGCGCACTCGACCACACCGGGGCCGGCGTCCTCGCGATCTCCTGATCCGGTGGCACGGTACGAATCGCTGATCGCGACGCTCGGCGACACCCCGCTGGTCGGGCTGCAGAACCTCTCACCGCGCTGGGCGGGCGAGCGGCCGGTGCGGCTCTGGGCCAAGCTGGAGGACCGCAACCCCACCGGCTCGATCAAGGACCGCCCCGCGCTGCGCATGATCGAGCAGGCCGAGGCCGACGGCAGGCTCACCCCCGGCTGCACGATTCTGGAGCCGACCAGCGGCAATACCGGGATCTCGCTCGCCATGGCGGCCAAGCTCAAGGGGTACCGGCTGGTCTGCGTCATGCCGGAGAACACCTCGGTGGAGCGCAGGCAGCTGCTCACCATGTTCGGCGCCGAGATCATCGGCTCGCCCGCGGCGGGCGGCTCCAACCAGGCGGTGGCCAAGGCGAAGGAGATCGCCGCGGCCAACCCGGACTGGGTCATGCTCTACCAGTACGGCAACCCGGCCAACGCGCTCGCGCACTACGAGACCACCGGCCCGGAGATCCTCGCCGACCTGCCCGAGATCACCCACTTCGTGGCCGGGCTCGGCACCACGGGGACGCTCATGGGCACCGGGCGCTACCTGCGCGAGCACGTGCCCGGTATCGAGATCGTCGCGGCCGAGCCGCGCTACGGCGAGCTGGTCTACGGGCTGCGCAATATCGACGAGGGGTTCATCCCCGAGCTGTACGACGAAACCGTCCTCACCAGGCGCTTCTCCGTCGGCCCCCTGGACGCGGTGCGCCGCACCAGGGAGCTGGTGCTGGAGGAGGGCATCTTCGCGGGCATCTCCACCGGGGCCATCCTGCACGCGGCGCTCGGCGTCGCGCGGAAGGTGGTGGCGGCGGGTGCGCGCGCCGACATCGCCTTCGTCGTCTGCGACGGCGGCTGGAAGTACCTCTCCACCGGCGCCTACGACGGCACGCTGGAGGAGGCCGAAGAACGGCTGGAGGGGCAGCTCTGGGCCTGAGCCCCGGTACGCTCGATGCCAGAGCTACGCAGGAGGTGCCATGGTCGTCGGTCCTGGTTCGGGGTCCCCGCCGAACAGTCCATCGGTCGGCTCCCGCGCCGTCGCGGTGATCGGGAAGCTCTGGGCGCAGGCGGCCGCGCTGATGCTCGGCTTCGTCGCGCTGCTGTACGGCATCGAGGGCGTGGACAGCCTGCAGGGCGTCGACCTGGACAGCGAGGGCATCCGCCCGCGCGACCCGGACGGGCTCTGGGGCGTCGTCTGGGCGCCGCTCCTGCACGGCAACTGGGATCACCTGATGGGCAATACGCTGCCCGTGCTGATCCTCGGCTTCCTCACCCTGCTCTCCGGGATCGGCCGCGGATTGGCCGCGACCGCCCTCATCTGGCTGATCGCGGGCGCCGGAACCTGGCTCATCGGCGGGGCGGGCACGGTGCACGTCGGCGCCTCCTCGCTGGTCTTCGGCTGGCTCACCTACCTCATCTCCCGTGGCTGGTTCGCCCGCAACCTCACCCAGATCGTGGTCGGGCTGGTGGTCTTCGCGATCTACGGTTCGCTGCTCTGGGGCGTGCTGCCCGGCCAGCCGATGATCTCCTGGCAGGGCCATCTCTTCGGGGCCGTGGGTGGCCTCGTCGCCGGCTGGGTACTCTCCGGAGACGAACGTCGTCGCCGACGCGCCACGGAACCGCGCCCGATCGCACACCCCCGGTGACCACGTCGCACACCCGTGAGAATTTGGGGGATCCCTTCGTGACCGGTGAAACGTCGTGGCAGCATGGGGGCATGCGCCTTACCGTCCTCGGGTGCTCGGGCAGCGTGTCCGGCCCGGACTCCCCAGCGTCGGGGTATCTGCTGACCGGTCCGGACCTGACGCCGACGGTCATCGATTTCGGTCCCGGCGTGCTCGGCGCGCTGCAGAAGTACGCCGATCCCGGTGCGGTCGACATCTTCCTGACGCACCTGCACGCAGACCACTGCCTCGACCTGCCCGGCCTGCTGGTCTGGCGCCGCTACCACCCGACGCCGCCGGTCGGCCGCGCCATCGTGCGCGGGCCGTCGGATGCCCCGCTGCGGATCGGCAACGCCTCGGCCGAGGTCGGCGGCGAGACCGACGACTGGTCCGACGTCATCGACCACCGCACCTGGCGGGAGGGCGAGACCGTCGAGTTCGGGCCGGGACACACGATTTCGGCGCGCCGGATGTACCACCCGCCGGAGTCCTACGGGCTGCGCATCACCAGCGCCGAGGGCAGGGTCTTCGTCTACACCGGCGACACCGCCCTCTGCGACGCGGTCTTCGAGTTGGCCGAAGGCGCCGACGTGCTGATGTCCGAGGCGTCCTGGACGCACGACCCGGCGAATCGGCCGCCCGGCATCCACCTTTCGGGGTACGAGGCCGGGCTGATCGCGACCCGGGCCGGGGCCAAGGAGCTGCTGCTCACGCACATCCCGCCGTGGACCTCGCGGGAGGACGTGATCGCGGAGGCGAAGTCGCAGTTCAGCGGGCCGGTGCACGCCGTCGCGCCGGGGGAGAGCTTCGATCTGTAGCACCGCCGCCCGGCGCCGCGCCGGGTGCGGTTAGGCTGACCCCGTGTCGAGACGAGTGGACGGCAGGGCGGACGACGAGCTCCGCGAGGTCAGGATCACCCGCGGATTCACCACGCATCCAGCGGGATCGGTGCTGGTCGAGTTCGGCCAGACCCGGGTGCTGTGCACCGCGAGCGTCACCGAGGGAGTGCCGGGCTGGCGCCGGGACAGCGGCCTCGGCTGGCTCACCGCGGAGTACGCCATGCTGCCCGCGGCCACGCACACCCGCAGCGGCCGGGAGTCGGTCAAGGGCCGGGTCGGCGGCCGCACCCAGGAGATCAGCAGGCTGGTCGGGCGCTCGCTGCGCGCCTGCATCGATCTGGCAGCCATCGGGGAGAACACCATCGCCGTCGACTGCGACGTGCTGCAGGCCGACGGCGGCACCCGCACCGCCGCGATCACCGGCGCCTACGTCGCGCTGGTCGACGCGGTGACCTACCTCGCGGCGGCGGGCGCGCTCGCCGACCCGCAGCCGATCTCCTGCGGCATCGCCGCGGTGAGCGTCGGCGTCGTCGACGGCCGGGTCCGGCTCGACCTGCCGTACGAGGAGGATTCGCGCGCCGAGGTGGACATGAACGTGGTCGCCACCGACACCGGCACCCTGGTCGAGATCCAGGGCACCGGCGAGGGCGCCACCTTCCCGCGCTCCACCCTGGACAAGCTGCTGGACTCCGCGCTGGCCGGCTGCGAGCAGCTCTTCGTGGTGCAGAAGGAGGCGCTGGCCAAGCCCTATCCCGGCACGCTGCCCAAGCGCGCCGAGACCGGGAAGCGGCGGTAGCGGTGGCGCGCCGGGTGCTGCTCGCCAGCCGCAACGCCAAGAAGCTGACCGAGCTGCGCCGCATCCTGGACGAGGCGGGCGTGGCCGGGATCGAGATCGTCGGGCTCGCCGACGTGCCGGAGTACCCGGAGGAGCCGGAGACCGGCGCGACCTTCGAGGAGAACGCGCTGGCCAAGGCGCGCGACGGCGCCGCGGCCACCGGGTTGCCGTGTGTCGCCGACGATTCCGGGATCGAGGTGGAGGCACTGAACGGGATGCCGGGCGTGCTCTCCGCGCGCTGGTCCGGGGGGCACGGGGAGGACGCGGCGAACAACGCGCTGCTGCTCGCGCAGTTGAAGGATGTCCCGGACGAGCGCAGGGGCGGGCGGTTCGTCTCCACCTGCGCGCTGGTGTCGCCGGACGGCGCCGAGACCGTGGTCCGCGGCGAATGGCCGGGGCGGATCGCCAGGGAGCCGCTGGGCGAGCACGGATTCGGCTACGACCCGCTCTTCGTGCCGGAGGGCGACGGCCGCTCGGCCGCCCAGCTCACCCCCGCCGAGAAGGACGCCGTCTCGCACCGCGGCCGCGCCCTGAAGCTGCTACTTCCCACCCTGGCGGCACTGGCCGAGTAGCGCCCGCGGCTCGGCTGTCCCCGGCGGCACTGCCCGGGCGGTGCGGTGCCCTGATACCCGCTCCCAGCGGGTATCAGAGATTGAAATCTCGCTTCACCTGGACGGCGTTGCGGTGCTCGACGAAGAACGAGAGCAGCGGGACGGTGCCCGCCAGCAGGGTGCCGACGGTGCGCCCGAGCGGCCACCGCACCTTGACCGCCAGGTCGGCGGTGAGCAGCAGGTAGACGAAGTAGACCCACCCGTGCACCATGGCGATCCAGCTCGGCGGATTCGCGTCGAACCCGTACTTCGCGATCATCTCCGCGGTGAGCAGCAGCAGCCAGAGACCGGTGGCCCAGGCCAGCACGCGGTAGCGCAGCAGCGCGCCCGCGATCTTGCCGGTATCGGCCGTCCGCTTCGCGGGGCGGGTCTCGGCGGGGTTCTCGCTGGTGGTCAACCGGCGCTCCTGTCGGGGGTGGCCGGGCGATTCAGCTCGGCGAGGTAGCTGTTGTAGGCGGCGAGCTCGGGGTCGTCGTCCCTGGCGGCGGTGGGCCGCTCCGGCAGGATGCCGGCCGGGATCTCGCGCGCGGCGCTCGGCCGGGGCTCGGCCTCGGCGGCCTCCTCGTCGTCGCGCTCCAGCCGCACGAACCGGAAGTACGCGAAGACCACGAACCCGGCGAAGAGCGGCCACTGCAGCGCGTAGCCGAGATTCTGGCCGGTGCCGCTGGACGACTCGAACCGCTCCCACTGCCACCAGCCGAGCGCCAGGCAGGCCAGCGCGGCCACGATCACCAGGGCGATCAGGGCCGGGCGGCTGTGGGCCGGGCGGTCCGGCTGAGGTGAAGCGGGCACGCTCCCACGGTACCCGCTTCTACTACAGCCGACGTAGGGCAGCTCCCCGGTCAGAGCGTGGCGCTGATCCCGGTCAGCCGCTCCGACTCCGCCCACAGCCTGCGCTGCAGCTCGGCGTCGCGGGAGAGCCTGGTCGACGGGCACGGGCCGACCGGGCCGCGGGACTGGAACAGCCAGGTCGGGCCCCAGTAGGTGTTCGGGTCGGCGTCCGGCTCGGTGGCGGCGAAGAGCGTCGACTCGGCCGCGTGCCGCGGCGAGTGCCCGACCAGCCGGATGAACGGCTTGCTCACCAGGTCGAGCGGGGTCTCGGTGCGGGTGAAGAGCTCGGTGGCCGAGACACCCGGGTGCACGCCGTAGGAGCGCACCGCGGAGCCGTTGCTCGCCAGCCTGCGCTGCAGCTCCCTGGCGAACATCAGGTTCGACAGCTTGGCCTGCGAGTACGCGGCGCCGCGCTGGTAGCGGCGGTGCTCGTAGTTGAGGTCGTCGACCCGGAGCTTCCCCGCCTGCTTGTGCGCGACGCTGGAGACGGTGACCACCCGGTCCCGGATCTTCGGCAGCAGCAGCGCGGTGAGCGCGAAGTGGCCGAGGTGATTCACGCCGAATTGGGTCTCGAAGCCGTCGGTGGTGCGGGAGAACGGGATGTTCATCAGCCCGGCATTGTTGATCAGCACGTCGAAGTCGCCGGTGGACTCGGCGAAGCCGCGGATCGAGGCGAGGTCGGCCAGGTCGAGCTGCTCGACCCGGACGTCGCCGTCGATCTTCTCGGCGATCGCCTTCGCCTTGTCCGCGCTGCGGCAGGCCATGATCACCGCAGCGCCCTTCGCGGCGAGCGCCTTGGTGGCCTCGGTGCCGATGCCGCCGTTGGCTCCGGTGATCACGAAGGTGCGACCGGTCTGGTCCGGGATCTGTGAGGGTTTCCACGCCATGGCGCCCACCTTGGCACACTTTCTGAGACGGGGTGCCCGGACCCCGTTCGCGCCGCGGCCCCGGTGGTTCGCTGCCGTGTCGCTGAGGGGGCGTGCTACCCGGGAAGTCGCATACTGAGGCGATGAACGGTGCCGTTGCTGCCGCCGCTCCGGCGGAGCCGCTGAGCCGCGCGCGCACCAATGTCGTCTTCGGCACGGTGGTGCTCGGCATGCTCATGGCCGCGCTGGACCAGACCATCGTCTCGACGGCGCTGCCGACCATCGTGGCCGATCTCGGCGGGGCCGGGCACCTCGCCTGGGTGGTCACCGCCTACCTGCTGGCCGAGGCGGTCGCGACGGTGCTCGCGGGCAAGCTCGGCGACCTCTTCGGCCGCAAGCTGGTCTTCCAGCTGAGCGCGCTGATCTTCATCGCGGGCTCCATGGTGGCCGGGCTGGCGGGCGGCATGGCGGTGCTGGTCGGGGCGCGGGCGGTGCAGGGCATCGGCGCGGGCGGGCTCATGGTCACCTCGATGGCGCTGATCGCGGACGCCATCCCGCTGCGCGAGCGGGGCAAGTACCAGGGCGCGCTCGGCGCGGTCTTCGGCGTCACCACGGTGATCGGGCCGACGCTCGGCGGGTTCTTCACCGACAGCGTCGGCTGGCGCTGGTGCTTCTACGTCAATGTGCCGCTGGCGATCCTGATGATCGCGGTGGCGGCGCGCAGTATTCCCAAGGTGCGCGCGGCGGTCCGGCCGGTCGTCGACTACGCGGGGATCGGGCTGGTCGCGGTCGGCGTCTCCGCGCTCATTCTCGGGCTGGAGTGGGGCGGGCAGGAGTATCCGTGGGGGTCGTGGCAGATCATCGGGCTCTTCGTGCTCGCGGTGCTGCTGCTGGCCGGGTTCGTTGGGGTGGAGCTGCGGGCGGCGGAGCCGATGCTGCCGATGGCGCTGTTCCGCAGCCGGGTCTTCACCGTGTGCTCGGTGCTCAGCTTCATCGTCGGCTTCGCCATGCTCGGGGCCATGACCTACCTGCCCGCGTACCTGCAGTACGTGGACGGGGTGAGCGCGACCGCCTCCGGGGTGCGCACGCTGCCGCTGGTGGCCGGGCTCTTCCTCACCTCGATCATCTCCGGGCAGGTGGTCGGCCGCACCGGGCGCTACCGGATCTTCCCGATCGCGGGTACCGCGCTCATGGCCGTCGGGCTGCTGCTCATGTCGACCATGGGGCGGGGGACCAGCACGCTGCGGGAGTCGTTCTCCATGCTGGTGCTCGGGCTGGGGATCGGGCTCGCTATGCAGGTGTTGACGATCGTGGTGCAGAACACCGTGCCGTACGCGCAGCTCGGGACCGCGACCTCGGGGGTCACCTTCTTCCGGACGCTGGGCAGCGCCTTCGGCACCGCCGTCTTCGGCACGCTCTACAGCAACGAACTGAGCGCGCGGCTGGCGACCGCGCTGGCCGCGAACCCGGGGGTGCCCGTCGAGGCGGCGCAGAACCCGGAGGCGCTGCGCCGGTTGCCCGCCGAGCAGGCGGCGCCGATCATCGACGCCTACGCCGCCGCCATCGACCACGTCTTCCGCTGGGTGGTGCCGGTGGCGCTGGCCGGGTTCGTGATCGCCTGGTTCCTGAAGGAGGTGCCGCTGCGGGACAGCGCCAAGGCGGCGGCGGGCGATGTGGGGGACGGATTCTCGGTGCCGGGCCCGGACGATCGGGTGGCGCTGCTGGAGCGCGAGGTCGGTTCGGCGCTGCGCCGGGCGCGGGCCGCCGGGCCGGTCGGGCCCGAGTTGCTCGCCGCCGCGGGGAGCGGGCTCGGGCGCGGGCAGGCGTGGGCGCTCGGGCAGGTGTACGTGCTGCGGCGGTATCGCGGGGAGGCGACGCTCGGGGCGATCGCACTCGCGCACCGGGTGCCGGAGGAGGTGCTGCTTCCGGTCTTCACCGAGCTGATCGACTCCGGGTACCTGGCGCGCGGTGGTTCGCGGCTGCTGCTCACCGAGCGCGGGCAGCTGGAGGTGGATCGGATTCGCGAGGCGTGGCGGCGGTGGTTGGATGCTCGGCTCGACGACTGGTCGGCCGATGATCCGGCGGATCGCGCGCTGTTGGCGCAGGCCATGGACAGTATCGCGACGAAGTTGCTCGACGAGGGGGTTCGGCAGCGGGAGCTGACCGGGGTCTAGTTCTGCTCGCCCGCAGGAGGTTTCTCGGCCGCATCGGACTCGGGCGGGGGCACCGCGTCCTTGCCCTTCGCACCGGCGAACAACGCCGCGGTTCTGCCCTTCGCGTCCGCGAACAGCGCCGCACCTCTGCCCTTCAGGCCGGCGAACAGCGCCGCGCCCTTGCTCTTCGCGTCGGGCACCGCCGCGGCTCCCCCTTCGGCGGAAGTCGCCGGTGCGGTGGGGGCTGCCGGTGCCACGCTCGCCGAGGTCGCCACTGCCTCTGGGGACGCTGCCGGGCTTGCATCCGTGGCGGGGGCGGTTTCGGTGGGCGCGGCCGGGCTCGCGGCGGCGGTGCCGTCCGAACCACCGTCAGGGGAGGAGGGGGTGCCGACCGGATCGTCCGGGCCGGCGGCGGGCGCTTCGAAGGGGATCACGTTGCCGGCGAAATCACGTTCGCCGAGCGATGCTCGCACCGCGCTGACCAGCGCGGCGAGATCGACCCAGGTGCAGGGCGGTTCGGCGTCGAGGTTCCCGATCCGGTACCACTTCTCGGTACCGCGGTAGCGGACCAACCCGTGGCCGCTCTCGTCGAGCGAGAGATCGAGCTCGCCCGAGACCGTTCCCTCCTCTTCCGTGAGGACGGCGGCCCTGCTCTCCAGTGTGACGATCTCGCTTATGCGAACCCTCCTCGGCTGACGCAGTCGTCGATCGCGGTTTTCAGCGCGGCCTGCTCCGCACTGTCGACGGTGAGGCCGTACTTTACCTTGATCTGCAGGTAGTGAACCACGTAGGCGCACCGGAACTCGCCGGGCGGCAGGTAACTGGACACGTCCTGATCACCCTTGGAGCGGTTCGCCGTCGGGTCGGAGGCGACGAGATTCGTTGCGTCGTTGGCGATCGCGCGCCTGGTCTCCAGATCCTTGCCACCCGCGCCGGAGCGCCACGCCTCGGCCAGCGGCACGATGTGCTCGGCGTCCACCTTGGCGGGATCGGTGATGAAGGCGTACGGCTTCAGCTTCCCGGTCTTGCGGTCGACCACGCCGTAGTGGTCGTGCCAGCCGCCGTCCTTGCCGATGCTGAGCTTGCAGGACTTGGGGTCGAGCGAGACCGGGCCGGTGGCGTCGCGCAGCATCATGACGTCGCGGGTGGTGCACTTCGCGTACTGCGAGAACTCCGGGCCGAAGCCGTGGTCGAGCGGGGCGGTGTCCCAGTGCGGGAACTTGTCCCGGTCGTACCCGGCCATCTCGGCCTCCGGCGCGACCTTCAGCTGCCCGAGCAACGCCGTGGCGTCGGCGGCGGGGACCCCGGCCGAGGAGACCGGGCCCTGCTTGCCCGGCGCGCCGGGCTGCTCGGTCGCGGTGCAGCCGGTCAGCACCCCCGCCACCAGCAGCGGAACGACAACGGCAAACGCTCGGCGCGCACCGCGCCGAGCAGGAGCAAACTTCACCACGATACCCACCGAACCGGAGTCGAACCACGAACCGCGCCACCGTACTCGGCGACGCGGTGAACGAATGTGATTGTCGCATATGAGCTACCCCACACCGTGTTTTACGGTGCGGAATCGGGTGGCGCCGGGGTGAATTCGGGGCAACCGCCCTATTCGACCGGCGTGTCGGCGGCCTCCTCCTGGGCGGTCGGCGGCACTCCGGTCTCCAGGAAGCGGATGAGCCGGTCGATCCGGCCGGTGTGGTCGACGCAGCGCTCCAGGTGGTGGCCGAGCAGCGCGAGGTCGATGGCGGCACCGATCGGCCGGTCGGCGGGGGAGCCGGCCAGCGCGGTGCGCAACCGTCCGTGCAGCTCGCGCATCTCGGTGACGGCGGCGGCCTGGTCGGTGGCGGGGCGCCCGTTCGCGACGCCATCGACGGCGATGGCGGTGCGCGCGGTGGCGAGCCTGCCCATGGCGCCGATCGTGTCGGCGACCTGGCCCCGTGCGACCGGCTCCGGGTGCGCGCCGTACACCTGGTCGGCGACTCCGCTGGTGAGCCTGCCGATCCGGGAGAGCTCGCCGGCGATCTGGATGGCGGTCACCACGTGCCTGAGGTCGCGGGCGACCGGCGCCTGCAGCGCGAGCAGCACGACGGTGCGCGCCTCGCAGGCGGCGTACATCTTCTGCAGCTGCTCGTCGAGCGCGAAGACCTCGTAGGTGGCGGCGAGGTCGGCGGCGGCGAGCGCGTGGGTCACGCGCTCGGCGGCGTCGTGGGCGAGCCGGCACATCTGCGTCAGATCCTGAGTCAACGCGACGAGCTCGCGGGTGAACTGGGTTCGCACGGGCTGCATTCTCGCGTACTGGGAGCGGTGCGGGCGAGCGTTACTGGCGCGCCGCTCGCGCTCCGCGCGTCAGTGCCCGTAGCGGGCGGCGTACCTGGCGCGATCGGCGTCCGCGCGGCGGGCCTGCGCCGGATTCCGCAGATCCTGCGGGAAGCCGTGCTTCGCCAGCCGGTGCGCCCGGTTCATCGGCATGAAGGCGACCGTATAGAAGAGGGCGAGCAGCAGGGCGAGCAACACCATCGACCCGCGCAGCCACAGCTCGCCGGGGAAGAGCAGGAAGGCCGCGAACAGGGGAGTGAACGGGACCATGCCGCGCAGCACGTGCCTGGCCGCGGCGTGGTCGCCGGTGAGGTCGCGGCGCACCCAGTCCCGCATGGAGTCGGGGAGGCGGCGGCCGAAGGCGTAGCCGATCCAGCGGATCGGGCCGGGGCGGCGGGGTTCGCGGGTCACGGGAGCTCCTCGCGGGCGGGTGGCCGGGTGGCGGCGCGCCTGGCCGCGGCGTTCACCCGGTTCAGGACGGTGTGCAGTTCCTCGAGGTCGCCGAGGGTGACGCCGAGCCGCTCGACCACCGCGGGCGGGATCTCCTCGGCGCGGGTGCGCAGCGCGTGGCCCTCGTCGGTCAGGTCGACCTGCAGGGAGCGCTCGTTCCCCGGGTCGCGGCCCCTGCTGATCAGCCCCGCGCCCGCGAGCCGCTTCAGCAGCGGCGAGAGCGTGGCGGAATCCAGTTGCAGCGCTTCGGCGATGGCCTTCACCGACATCGGCGCCTCGCCCCAGAGCGCAAGCAGCACCAGGTACTGCGGATGCGTCAGCCCGAGCGGCTCCAGCAGCGGCCGGTACACCGCGAGCACCGAGCGGTTCGCCACGGCGAGCGCGAAGCACACCTGTCGATCCAGGCGGAGCGGATCCTCGACAACGGTCATGCTGCGAGCTTAGCCCACGAACACTTAGTGCACGAACTATTCGTGAACGAAGTCATATTTCCGAAATTAGTGCAGTTTGGTGCTCGAAAAGCCGGGAATAGCTGGCCTGTAGGAAAACTCGACACCACGCAGGAAGTGTCATGATCATTCTCATCGGGCTACTGATCCTGGTCGCCGCCGTGATCGTCGGCGTCGCGGGAACCGTGGCCAATACGGGCGAAAGCCAGTACCTGGCAAGTGATTTCACGGTCTTCGACTACCACTTCTCCGGTTCGAGCGGGCTGCTGTTCTTCGACGGCATCGTGCTCGGCGCCCTGGGGATGTTCGGCTTCGTGCTGGTGGTCGGCGGCTCCTGGTTCGCCAGCAGGCGCGCGATGCTGGCTCGCCGCGAGCTACGGCAGTCCCGCAGGGAGGTCGCCGCGGCCCGCAAGGACCTGGCGGCCACCCAACCCTCGGTCCCGGTGACGGCCCCGGCCGCCGCCGCGCCCGCTCAGAAGGTCGCATCGACCGAACAGAAGCCCTCGTGGAGCTGGAACCGCTTTCTCAACCGATCCGGCGCGGCTACCGCGAGCAAGTAACGGCCGCGAGCGCTGCGACTCGCGTCCTTCCAACCCCCTCACCCGCAGAACGAAAGTAAGGACAGGAAAATGATTGTTCTCGGCCTGATTCTCCTCCTCGTCGGCTGGCTGCTCGGCATCCCGCTGCTCACCACCGCCGGTATCGTCGTGCTGCTCGTCGGCGCCGTGCTGCTGCTCGCCGGCTCGCTGGGCCGCCCGGTCGGTGGCCGCAAGCACTATTTCTGACCCTCGCCATGGCATTCGAGGATCGAGTGGCCCACCGGGTGGAAGCAGCCCGGGGGAACGCGAAGAAGGTGCTCGGACGCGCGGTCGGTAATCGCCGGCTGGAGGCGTCGGGGCGCAAGGACCAGGCGACCGGCAACCTGAAGCGCGCGGCCTCGGCCGTGCGGGACGCCTTCCGGCGCTGATCCACCCTCGAGCGGGGGGGGGGGGGTTTTTATTCGGGACCCCCCCCCCCCCCGGTGTGAAAACCAGGCCCGCCCGGCCGGCCGGGGGGGGGGGGCCCCCCCCCCGGGGGCGCGCGGGGTGAGGG
>NZ_JBHUXA010000042.1:0-27570 GCF_042669725.1 Nocardia sp. NPDC057227
GCCGACCACCCCGCCGGCGAAGTAGGTGACCATGTAGGCGGTGGTCAACCGGCTCCGCACGGCCGGGTCGAGGGCGTAGACGGCGTTCTGGTTGGCCAGCTGGACGCCCTGGATGCCGAAGTCGAAGACCAGCAGCGCCACGATCAGCACCAGCACCTGCTGCCCGCCCCAGGCCAGCAGCGCCCATCCGGCGAGAACGGTCAGCCAGACCCCGGTCGTCACCGCGCGCAGGTTCCCGCGATCGGCCAGCTTCCCGACCAGCGGGGCACCCAGCGCACCGGCCGCACCGGCCAGGCCGAAGAGCCCGATCACGATCTCCGGGTAGCGGTACGGGCTGCCGTGCGCGCCGGAGAGCAGGAAGGCGAGCGCGGTCCACACGGCGGAGAAGCAGGCCATGCTGAGGAAGCCGAGGATCATCCGGTGCCGGAGCACCGGATGCCTGCGGATCAGGGTCAGGATCGAGGCCAGCACCGCGCCGTAGCGCTCACCGTCCGCCGCCCGCCCGCTCGCCGGGGCCAGCCGGTAGACCGCGATCGACGTGGCGAGCTGCAGTCCGGCGGCGACCAGCAGCACCGCGCGCCACCCGGCGACCTCCGCGACGGCGCCTGCCAGCACCCGGGAGAGCAGGATGCCGAGCAGCAGCCCGCTCATCACCGCGCCGACCACCTCGCCGCGCCGCTCCGGCTCGGCCAGCGCCGAGGCCCACGGCACCACGACCTGGGCCGCGGACGCCGTCACCCCGGTGGCGAAGACGCTCACCAGCAGCAGCGGGAAGGCCGGGGTGAGCGCCGAGACCAGCAGCGCGAGCACCGAGGCCGCGAGCAGCGCGGGCACCATCCGCCTGCGCTCCAGGAAATCGCCGAGCGGCACCAGCAGGGCCAGTCCACACAGATATCCGACCTGGGCCGCGCTGACCAGCAGCGCGGCGGTGGCGGTCGAGACGGCCAGGTCGGCGGCGACCTCGTGTAGCAGTGGCTGCAGGTAGTAGAGACAGCCCGCGGAGGAGCCCGCGGCGATGGCGAACACGAGCACGACGGCTCGGGTGGCGGGAGTGGCGGGTGCTGCGGTCATGGTCCGAGCATGCGCCGGAGTCGTGATCGACAAAAGCGATGGTTGTCGATGGGGCCATCGACAGCAGCGATACCATCGGGCGATGGAGCTGCGGCAGATCGAGTGCTTCCTTGCCTGCCGGGAGCACGGCTCGTTCACCGCGGCGGCGCGGTCGCTGAGCATGGTGCAGTCGGCGGTCTCGGCCAGCGTGGCGAAGCTGGAGCGCGAGCTCGGCGCGCGGCTCTTCGACCGCACCCCGCGCGCGCTGCTGCTCACCGAGGCGGGCGCGGCCGTGGTGGAGCCGGCGCTGGACATGCTGCGGGCGCGGCGGGCCATCGGGGACGGGGTGGCGGCGGCGCGCGGCGAGGTGCGCGGGGAGGTGGTGCTCGGCAACCTGCTCAACCTCCACCTGATCGACCTGGCGGGGGTGCTGGCCGGGCTGCACCGGCGGTATCCGGCGGTGACGGTGCGGATGCGGCAGAGCGCGGCGGGCGCCGCGGGCAATCTGGCCGGGCTGCGCGACGGCAGTCTGGATCTGGCGCTGCTGGTCGGGGTGCCCGCCGAGCTGCCGGGGATCACCCGGTACCCGCTGGCCGAGGAGAGCGTGGTGCTCTGCACCGCCCCCGGCCACCCGCTGGCCGGGCGGCCGTTCCGCCCGGCGGAGCTGGACGGCGAGCGGTTCGTCGACTTCCCGCCCGGCTGGGGCACCAGGACGGTGGCCGATGCGGTGCTGCCGCTGCGGCGCCCGGTGATCGAGGTGGCCGAGCAGGCGTTCGCGCTGGAGCTGGCGGCGAAGGGGTTCGGTGTGGTGCTGGTCCCCCGGTCGGTGGCGGCGGTGGCGCCCGGCATCCGGTACGGCGAGCGGGCGGGCGCGCCGATCCCGTGGCACCTGACGGTCGGGCACGCCGCCGGGCGCACCCCGACCAATGCCGCGCGAACCGTACTCACGGCCCTGCTGAACCGCTGACACCGCCGCCGCGCGGCACCCCGGCGCACCACCGCCGCGCGGCACCCCGATGTACCGCCGCCGCGCGGCCCTGGCGCACCGGCGGCGGCGCGACCTCAGCCCTGCCGCGGCCGCCGCACGGCGAGCCCGAAGAGCCCGGCCAGCGCCGCGAACACGGCGATCACGATCCAGGCCCGGTGGAACACCTCGAGCGCCCGCTCCGGCCCCGCGGGGGTGCCGACCAGCGCGACCAGCACCGCGACGCCGACCGCGAGCCCGACCTGCCGCGCCGTGCTGAGCACCGCCGAGCCGGTGGCGAAGCGCTCCGGCGGCAGCCCGCCGGTGCCGACCGCGAACGAGGTCGGCAGCACCAGCCCCACCCCGACACCGGTGACGAGCATGCCGCCGAGCAACCCGCCCGCGTAGTCCGGGTGCAGCGTGATGGCCTGCGACCACCAGAGCGTGCCCGCCCCGAACACCACCCCACCCGCAACGAGCACCGGGCCGGGGCCGACCCGGGCGATCAGCCGCCCTGCCAGCAGCGCCACGATCGGGACCAGCAGCGGCCCCGGCGCGATGGCGAGCCCGGTGCGCAGCGCGGACCAGCCCCAGACGGTCTGCGCCCACAGCACCACCGAGAGCAGCATGCCGCCGAAGGCGATATTGAAGAACACGGCATTGCCGGTCATGAGCGCGAAGTTCGGGGCGCGCAGCAGCGCGGGCGCCACGATCGGGCTGTGGTGCCGCGCGGAGGAGACCGCGAAGCCGATCCCGCACAGCACCGCGAGCGCGAAGGCACCGAGCACCCCCGGCGAACTCCACCCCCACTCCGGCCCCTGGACCAGGCCGAGCACCAGCCCGGCCACCGCAAGCGCGGCGAGTACCGCGCCGCGCAGGTCGGGCAAGCCGCCGCCGTCGCCTGGCACGACCGGGAGCACGCGCAGCCCGGCCAGCAGCGCCGCCAGCCCGATCGGCACGTTCACCAGGAACACCAGGCGCCAGTCGGCCTGCACCAGGATGCCGCCGAGCACCGGCCCGAGCGCGGCGCCGAGCCCGCCGAAGGCCACCCAGAGCCGCACCGCCATCGGGCGCCGCTCCGGCGGGCTCGCCGCGAGCACCAGCCCCAGCGAGGCCGGGGTGAGCACGGCGGCCCCGGCGGCCTGCAGGATGCGGAAGCCGACCAGCGACTCCACGTTCCACGCGGTCGCGCAGAGCGCCGAGCCGAGCACGAAGAGGCCGAGCCCGAGCAGGAACGTGGTGCGGATGCCGCTCCGGTCACCCAGCCGACCGGCGGGGACGAGCAGCGCGGCGAAGACGATGGCGTAGGCGTTGAGCACCCAGGAGAGCTCGGCGATCGGCACGCCCGCGAAGTCGGCGGCGATGTCGGAGAGCGCGACGTTGACGATGAACAGGTCGAGGCTGGAGAGCAGCACGCCCGCGTTCACCACGACGAGGACCCTGCGCAGGTCGGTGGCGGCGCGCGGCGCCGCGGTCACGGAGGTCACGGCGCGGGTCAGCCCAGCACGCGGCGGGTCTGCCTGGCGGCGGCGAGCAGCCGCCCGTCCCCGGCCCTGAGCTCGGTGTCGTCGACCGACCAGCCGCCGCCGGTGGAGGCGTTCACCGTCGTCACCAGAACCGGCTGCGCCGCGACGGGCTCCGCGTGCAGGTGCAGGGAGAAGGCGACGGTCGGCAGCGCGACCGGGGCGCGCAACGCCGGGAAGAGAGCGGGCGGCAGCGCATCGGCGAGGATCGCCAGCATGGGGGCATCGATCGGGAGCCCGGTGGCGCCACCCCCCTTCGGACGCAGCGTGACCCAGGCGCGGAGCTCGCGCTCGGCCGAGCCGGTCAGCGGCAGCACATCGCTCGCCGGGCGGATCTCGAAATGCGCGCCCGCCGGGACGATCTCGGGCGGCAGCCGGAACTGCGCGCACTCCTCCGGCGTGGGCACCTCGGGGGCCGGTGTCCCCGCATAGGCGGCGATCTCGCTCGGGACCGTGCGCCCGAGCGTCACGGCGGCCGCCGCGACGGCGACCCCGCCCTGCTCGGCCCGCACGTCCACCACGGCGGTATTCCGCCCGACGGCGGTCGCCGCGGCGGCGAACTCCAGCACACCGGTGGCCGGACGGCCGAGGAACCGCAGGTCGACCGCGCGCACCGGCAGCGGCTCGGCGGCGGCGCGCACCGCGACCTCGACGAGCAGCGCCGCGACCACGCCGCCGTGCGGCCCGCTCCACCCCTGCCAGGTCTCGTCGACCCGCGCGGTGTGGCGGCCGTCCCCGGTCGCGGTCAGATCGAACACCCCGGCGAGGCCGGGGGCAGTGAGTTGCGTCATGCAACGCACTCTAGAACGCGTGAGTTCTTTCACGCAACCGACTACTCTTGAGTAATGCGCAGAACGAGCTTCGCCGACATGAACTGCTCCCTGGCCCAGTGCCTGGAGGTGGTCGGCGAGTGGTGGACGTTGCTGATCGTGCGCGACGCCCTGCTCGGCGTCACCCGCTTCGACGACTTCCGGAGCCGCCTCGGGATCGCCCGCAATGTGCTCACCCAGCGGCTGGAGCACCTGGTCGAGCACGGCATCCTGACCCGCGAGCCGTACCAGGAGAACCCGGTGCGCCACGACTACCGGCTCACCGAGAAGGGCCGCGCGCTCTGGCTGGTGGTCACGGCCATGCGGCAGTGGGGCGACGAGTGGGCCGCCGCCGACGGCCCGCCGATCCAGCTGCGGCACAAGGCGTGCGGCCACCTCATGACGGTCGAGCCGGTGTGTTCGGAGTGCGGCGAGCCGGTGCACCGCGGCGAGCTGCGCGCGCTGCTCGGCCCCGGCGCCAGGGACGAATCGCTGCTGCCCACACCGCGGTAGCCGCCGGATTGCCCGCATGCGGACGTACCAGACATACCTCCCGCGGCCGGGGCGGCCGGGAATTCCGTGATCGCGTCATCGAAGTCGGGCGGCGGCGGTTTCGGCGGGGCTGCGCGTTCGGCCACAGTGTGCGTGAGTTCCACGCCCTGGAGGACGCATGTGTTCTGCCATTCTCGATCTCGGCGCCGCGCCGGTCGACCCCGACGTCTACATCCGGGCGTTGATGCGCTGGCATTTCGACCCCGCGACCGGTAGCCCGTACTGGCTGCGCCGGGCGCACACCCTCGATTTCGATCCGCTGACCGAGATCCGCACCTTCGACGACCTCACCCGATTCCCCAATGTCGTTGACGAATTCCGCGACATCGAGATCGCGGAGCTGATTCCGCGCGGACTCACCGGTGCGGACCGGGAGATCGCCGGGATCTTCGAGAGCGGCGGCACCACCGGGCTGCCGAAGCGCTTCGTGATGTTCGAGCCGTGGATGGAGTTCGCGCTGGGCTGGGACGAGTTCCACTACGCCGGGCTCGGGACCGTGAACACGCTCGCCATCGCACCGAGCGGCCCGCACATGTTCGGCGAGTTCGCGACCAGGAGGGCGCGCAGGCACGACGGCGTGAAGTTCACCATCGACCTGGATCCGCGCTGGATCAAGCAGCTGCTCGCCCGCGGCGCCGCCGAGGAGGCGGAGCGCTACGCCGAGCACCTGATCGATCAGGTGGGGCACATCCTCACCACCCAGTCGATCGGCATCCTCATCACCACGCCGCCACTGCTGGAGCGGGTGGCCCGGCGGCCGGAGCTGGTCGACTCGATCCGGAAGCAGGTGCGGTTCATCTGCTGGAGCGGCGCGCACATGGACGCCGACACCCGCGACATCTTCCGCACCGAGATCTTCCCGGGAATTCCGCTGAAGGGGCTGTACGGCAGCACCACCATCCTCGGCATGTCCCGGGAGCGCGGCGAGGACCACCCGGACGGGCTGCCGGTCTTCGACGCCCCGAGCCCCTACATCGCCTTCCGGGTGGTCGACCCGGCCACCGGGCGGGACGTGGCGTACGGCGAACGCGGGCAGGTGGTGATGAACCACCTCACGAAATACGCGCTGCTGCCGAACAACACCGAGCGCGACACCGCGCTGAAGCTGCCCCCGCTGCCCGGCGCGCTCGGCTGCGCCGTCGCCGACGTGGGGCCGGTCGAGACGTTCGGCGATCGCGCCGTGATCGAAGGGGTCTACTGATGGACATCCGGATCGACGCGCTCGGCCCGGCCGGCGCCTACCGCTCCCGGGAACGGCTCCCGCTGACCGCGCTCTCCGGCGCGAACGTCGGCGAGATCAGCCAGGTGCCGCCGCTCTACGTGCGCCGCACGCTGACCGCCATGCGCGCCGCCACCGTGCTCCCGGTGCCGGAGCGGCTGGCCGCGCTGGAGAAGGCGGCCGAGCTCTTCCTGCACGGCACGGTGGCGGGGCTCGACCCGCACGAGTACGCCCGCCTGGTCTCCACCGTCTCCGGGGTGCCGCTCGCGGTGGTGCGGCAGTCGGTGCGGTGGGTCGCCGACGTGCTGCGGGCCCAGCGCGAGACCCGCACGCTCGCCATGCCGCGCGGCGCGGTGGACGAGTGGGACGCCGACCGCACGCTCACCGGGTCGGGGGTCTGGACCCGGCGCGGCGACCTGTTCGCGGTGCACGCGGCGGGCAACACCCCCGCGGTGCACGGCCTCTGGCCGGAGGCGCTCGCGCTCGGCTACAAAGTCGCGGTGCGGCCGTCGACCCGCGAGCCGTTCACCCCGTTCCGGCTGATCACGGCGCTGCGCGAGGCAGGCTTCCCGCCGGGCACGGTGACCCTGCTGCCGACCGACTACGCCGCCGCGGACGTGATCATCGCGGAGTCCGACTACGCCATCGTCTACGGCGGCCAGGACGTGGTGGACAAGTACGGCCGCGACCCGCGGGTGCTCACCCAGGGGCCGGGGCGCTCCAAGATCCTGATCACCGCGGAGGTGGACTGGCGGTCGAAGATCGCGCTGCTCGCGGGCTCGGTGAGCCACCTCGGCGGCACCGCCTGCACCTGCGCCACCGCCGTGCTGGTCGAGGGCGACCCGGAGCCGGTCGCGGCGGCGCTGGCCGAGGCGCTGGCCGCCATCCCGAGTCTGCCCGCCGACCACCCGGACGCCGTCCTCACCGTGCAGCCCGTCGAGTCGGCCCGCGCGATGGACCGGTACCTGCACGAGGTCGCCGGGGACGCACGGGCGCTGCTCGGCGGCGACACCATCGTGGACGAGCTGCCCGCAGGCGGCGCGGTGCTGCGGCCCGCGGTGCACCTGGTGCCGGACGGCGGCGACCCGCGGCTCGGGATCGAGCTCGGCTTCCCGTGCGTGTGGGTCGGGCGGTGGCGGCCGGAGGACGGCATCGGCCCGCTGCGGAACTCGCTGGTGCTCACCGCCATGACCACCCGCCGCGAGCTGATCGACCGGCTGCTGGACGAGCCGACCGTCACCAACCTCTACCTCGGCGACAACCCGACCACCTGGCTGAGCCCCGGCGTCCCGCACGACGGCTACCTGGGCGAACACCTCATGCGGAGCAAGGGCATGATCCGCGGCGCGCGCTGACCGGCGACCCGGTGCGCGGCCGCGCGCACCGGTGTCGCAGGATCGGAAGCATGGCTATCGACCTCCCCACCGTGGCGCAGATCCGCGAGATCCCGGCCACGCTCACCGCGGACGTGACCGAGCGCGAGATCGACGCCAACGGCCACATGAACGTCGTCTACTACCTGCGGCACGGCATCGTGGCGGCGGACGCGCTGCTGCAGACCGCCGGTCTCGACGACCGCTACCGCCGCGAACGCGGGCTGGGGCTCTTCACCACCGAGCACCACCTGCGCTACCACAGCGAGCTGCGGCTCGGCGACTCGCTGGCGGTGCACGCCCGGGTGCTGGAGCGCAGCGCCAAGGCGGTGCACATGATGGCCTTCCTGGTCGACCAGGGCCGGGACCGGCTCGCCAACACCGTGGAGATCCTGCTGGTGCACGTGGACCTGGAGCTGCGCCGCTCCGCCCCCATCCCCGATGACCTGGCCGCCGCGCTGGACGACATGATCGCCGCCTCCGGCAAGCTGGAGTGGGCGGCACCGGTCACCGGGGTGATGGGAATCCGTCAGCCCTCCTGAGCCACCGCCTCCTCCTTCGGCTCCGGCTCCGGTTCCGCCGGGGCCGGTTTCGGCAGCAGCGAGTAGGCGAGGCAGACCACCGCGAAGAACAGGTAGCCGAGCGCGACCTGCGGGGCCGCCGCCCACGCCACCTCGGGGGCGTGGATCAGCCCGATCCAACTGAGCAGCGCGCCGACCAGCGCCGCGATCGCGGCGGCGTGGAACCGCTTGTCCAGCACGAAGGTCACCAGCGCGCCGAGCACCAGCCCGGCCAGCACCGCGCCCTCGCCGAGGATCTGCAGCCCGTGGTAGACGACGCCCGCCTGCCCGAGCGCCTCCTCCCCCACCTTCTCCGCGCTGGTACCGGCGGCGCTCAGCGCGTTGTCGATCAACCCGACCGCCCACTCCGCCAGGTTCGGCAGCAGCGCCGCGACCACCGCGACCGCGTGCAGCTTCGGCACCGCCTGGAAGGCCTGGGCGCCGATGAGCAGTCCGATGTAGAGCAGGATCGGCACGATCGCCGGGATCGGCAGGATCGTGGCGAGCACGCCGACGAGCCCGAGCAGGCACATCACCCCGATGGCCGCGCCCGCGGCGAGCGAGTAGCCGGTGCGGCCGCCCGCGTCCTTCCAGCCGGGGTGGCCGATGTAGACGGCGGGCGGGAACGGCGAGCCGAAGCCGGCGCCGAGCACCGCGCCGAAGCCGTCGGCCAGCAGCACGCTGCGCAGGTTGTAGTTGTCGCCCGCGGCGGCCGCGCTCTCCACATTGCTCATGGCCTCGGTGAAGTTGTAGACGCCGAGCGGGATGGCGGTGGCGAGCAGCGGGGCCAGGTCGCCGAGCCCGTCGAAGAGCAGGTCGAGCCGTAGGTCGGGCAGGCCGAGCGCGATGTCGCCGACCGCGGCGGAGACGTCCGGCGCGGACATGTACCCGCCGATCCAGCCGATGGCCGTGCCGACCAGCAGCGCGACCAGCCCGACCGGGACGTTGCCCGGCAGCTTCACGTCGGTGAAGAAGCCGATCAGGATGATGGCGAGCACCGGGAGCCCGATCCAGGCCGCCTCCCACATCTGCGCGGCGGGGCGCATGGCGATGAAGGTGATCGAGATCCCGGCCAGGGTGCCGAGCATGGCCGCGCGCGGGGTGATCTTCCGGATGAACGGCCCGACGAAGGCGCCGATCATCACGATCACGCCGATCATGAAGGCCCACGCCAACCCCGCCGACCAGGCCCGCAGGGCATCGCCGGTCTGCAGGTAGATGGGCAGCATGACGACGAAGACCACGATGAACATGTGCGGCACGCTCGGCCCGTACGGCAGCGCGGTCACGGTGTCGCGCTGCTCGCGCCGCGCCAGCCTGCGGGCCAGCACCATGTAGTAGAGGTTGCCGAGCACCAGCGCGACGCCGAGCGCGGGCAGCACGGTGCCGAGCACGTCGCCGCTCGGGATCTTCACCACCGCGATCGAGAGCGTGGTGAGCGTGAGGACATTGACCAGGATGTTGAAGGCCAGCCCGAAGAAGGCGTTGGTGTCGCCCCTGGTCCACCACGGGAGCCGCAGCGGCGGGGCGGGTTCGGCCTGTTCGGCCGGTTTCGTGTCGAGCGTCATCGCGAGATCCTGTTCACCGGGCCGGGCTCGGGGTGGGGGCGAGCGCGTCGAGCACGGCCGCCGAATCGGCGGTCCAGCCGAAGATGCCGCCCTGGGCGGCGATCATGGCCAGCCCGACCCGCTGGAATTCGGGGAAGTACGAGCCGACGCAGTCGGCCACAACCAGGCACTCGTAGCCGCGGTCGTTCGCCTCGCGCACGGTGGTGTGCACGCAGACCTCGGTGGTCACCCCGGTGACCAGCAGCGAGGTGATGCCGCGGCGCTCAAGCACCGCGGCAAGCTCGGTGGCGTAGAAGGCCCCCTTGCCCGGCTTGTCGATCACCACCTCGCCCTCGATCGGCGCCAGCTCGTCCACGATGTCGTGGCCGTACTCGCCGCGGATCAGGATGCGGCCGAAGGCGCCGGGGTCGCCGATGCGCTGGGACGGGGTGCCGCGCCGCAGTTTCGCGGGCGGGCAGTCGGAGAGGTCGGGCAGGTGCCCCTCCCTGGTGTGGATCACCGGCAGCCCGGCCGCCCGCGCCGCGGCGATCAGCCGGGCCAGCGGCGGGATCACGCTGCGCAATTGCTCCACGTCGTTGCCGAGGCTCGCGCCGAATCCGCCGGGTAGCAGGAAGTCCCGCTGCATGTCGATCACCAGGAGCGCGGTGCCGCCCGGGTCGAAGGTGAACTGGTCCGGCTTGGCCGGCACGTGACGGGGTGTCATGGCGGTCGTCCTTCCGCGCCGAGCATCGGCACCCGTCGATTGTGAAAAGGGTGTGTGACTCGGATGGGGCCCCCGTGTATCCGCTGTGTTAGCGATTCGGTCGCCGCGCCGGTAAATTGGAACAGGTTTCAATTCGAGGAGGCAGCCGTGGATGTCGCGACCCTTGGCGACCTGGTGATGACCGGGTTCCGGAAGCTGGGCTTCATCCGGTACGCCGGAATCGAGGGCGTCGA
Source organism: Nocardia sp. NPDC057227 (assembly GCF_042669725.1). NCBI lineage: Bacteria > Bacillati > Actinomycetota > Actinomycetes > Mycobacteriales > Nocardiaceae > Nocardia > Nocardia sp. NPDC057227. Next base: position 10,555 of record NZ_JBHUXA010000042.1, read on the forward strand.
GTTCGCCGAGGGGCGCAATGCCGTCGCCATGACGCCGGGCCCGGAGCACCTGAACCACAACGGCGACGTGCACGCCGCGGTGCTGTTCGGGCTGGCGGAGACGGCGGCCATGGGCGCGGCGGTCTCCGGGATCGCGGCGCACATGGCGGATTCGTTCGTGGTCGCCAGGGACGGCCGGATCGAGTACCTGGCCAGGGCGAAGGGTGCGGCGGGGCCGTTCCTGGCGACCGCCGAGCTTCCCGACGCCACCCTGCGGACGGTGCGCACCGAGGCGGCGGCGCGCAGGCCGGTGGAGTTCACCGTGCCGGTGCGGATCACCGGCGGCGACGAAACCGCCGTCGCCGCCGCGAGTTTCACCGCGGTCATCCGGCCGAGGCGGAGCTGACCCGCGAATACTGGAAGATACTGGACTTCACTGGAAGTTCTGATTACAGTCCGGCAGTGTGCCGGACAATGCCGAGCAACTCGAGGATCGCATCGCGGAACTGCGCGCTGCGGTTCGGCGCGCGGTCGCCGCGGGTGATCGCGCCACGGCCAGGCAACTGCGCGCGGAGCTGCGCCGCGCGGAGAACGACTGGGACGATGCCGTGCTCGGGCTGCAGCCGGGCGCCGAGCCGGTCCGCGAGATCGTCCCCGCGGTCCCGGTGCGCGAGCACGTGCACCGGGCGCTCACCCTGCTCGGCGCGCCCGCCGCGCCGAAACTGGTGCTCGCCGTGCACGACGCCTTCTTCTCCGGCGACCTGGTCGCGGCCCGGCTCACCAGCCTGCGCCGGGACGAGGAGCGCTCCTTCCGGGCCGCGCCGCTGGCCCGGCCGTACTACATCTGCTCGGCGCTGAACGCCGACCTGCTCGCGCCCGCGCGCGGGCTGCTCGCGGTGAGCAGCTGGCCCACCGAACGGCGCGTGGTCGGGCCGCTCAGCCCGCGCGTCGACCTGCTGACCGCGACCATCCGGCTCGCCGAGCACCTCGCCGCGCTCCCCGAGCCGGGGCCGGACGCCCGGCGGGTGGTCTGGAAGCTGGCCGTCTCGGTGCCGGGGGTGCGCGGCGCCCCGGACGCGATCGACCTCGAGCGGGTCGTCGAGTCCGCGGGCCGGGAACTGGCCGTACACCGCGCCGACGACGCCGCGCACCGGCTGCGCGCCGCCGAGCGGGCGAGCGCGCAACTCGACGACACGGCACAGCTGTTCGGCGTCCGCCTCGCTGTGACCGGAACGCGACGAAAGGAGGCCGGGTGACCACTCCGCTCCCGGCACGCTTGGACCGGCTGCGCGGCACCGCGACCGCGTGCAGGCACAATGCCCGCACCATCGCGGCGCTCACCGCGAACCCCGGCTGCGCGCGGCGCGCTCTGCTCGACGCCGCCGCGGTGGACAAGACCGTGATCGCGCGGGAACTCGGCTTCCCGCCCCGCTTCGGCCAGTCCCAGTTCGCCATCACCAGGGGCAATGCCTTCGAGGCGATGGTGAAGGCGAACGGCTGCGCCGAGCTGCTCGCGCTGCTCCGCACCGAGCTGGAGCTCAGCGTCCCCGAGGTCGAGTACTACGACCTCGCCTCGGTCGGCGACAACACCGCGAACGCGGTGCGCTACCGCCGGACACGGCAGCTCTTCGACCACGCCGTCGTCACCGGCGAGGGCACGCTCTTCGACCATCCGCTGCTCCGCCTCGACATCGCCGGGGCCACCGCGTATCTGGAGCCGGACGTGGTCGCGCTGCGGCTCGGCGGCCAGTTCCACGTGGTGGAGATCAAGTCCTTCGCGGTGGTGGACGGCCAGGCCGACCCGGCGCAGGTGGCGGCGGCGGCCAGGCAGTCGGCGGTGTACGTGATCGCGCTGCGCGAGCTCATCGCCGATCTCGGCGAGGACCCGGACGCGCTGGTCTCGCACAACGGCATCCTGGTCTGCACCAACGACTTCACCAACCGTCCCACCGCCGCCCTGGTCGACCTGCGCAAGCAGATCGCGGTGGTCGGCCGCCAGCTCTCCCGGCTGACCTCGATCGAGCAGCTGCTGGACGAGCTGCCGGACGGCGTCAGCTTCGAGCCCGGCCCCGAGCTGGCCCGCACCGTCGCCGGAATCGACGCGCGCTACACCCCGGAGTGCATGGCGAGTTGCGAGCTCGCCTTCGCCTGCCGCGCCGAGGCCAGGCAGGAGGGAACGGTGGACGTGCTCGGCCGCGGCGTCTGCGACGACCTGGGCGGGCTGGAGGACATGGCCACCGTGCTCGGCCTCGCCGACGGCTCGGTCGAGCCACCCGCCGAATTCGACGACATCGCCCGGCTGCTCCGGCAGGCGCGGCGGATGCGGCTGGAGATCGCCGGGTGAGCGTGCTGACCGCGCTGGCCAGGCTGGAGGCGGTGCGTGCCGGGCGCGCGCAGCCGATCGCCGGGGTCTGCCACACGCACCTGGCCCGGCGGCCGCTGGTGCTGGTCCCGCTGAAGCTGGCCGGCGAGGCCGCGGCGCCGCTCGCGCTGCTGGCGGGCACCGCGGCGGACGAGCCGCGGCTGCTCGTGGTGCCGCAGCCGCGCGACCGGGTGCTGCGGCTGCGCTTCATCGCGCAGCTGGCCGAGATCGTGCTGCCCTACGTCGCCGAGCACACCGTCGAGGTCGAGGAGAAGACCACGAAGGCGGGCGAGACCTACACCCGCTGCCTGGACGCCCCGCAGCTGTGGACGCCGAACACCGGCGGCATCGAGTTCCTGCGGCTGCTCGGGCGCTCGGTGCGCTTCCACCGCACCGAGGGCGAGAACCCGGTGCCGCCGGAGGTCCCGCTGCTCGGCCGCTGGCTCACCTGGTTCTGCGACCGCGCCGAGCACCCCGGCTCGGCGGTGCTGCTGCCGATGACCTCGGTGCTCGCCGCGCACTGGGCGAGCGGCCAGTCCGCGCTGGAGGACGCCAACCTGGCCGCGCTGCTCGGCTGGATCGCGCCGCCGCCGGGGCGCTCCGGCGCCGAGGCCGCCGCGCGCGCCGAGGACCCGCTCGCCGTTCCGCCCGCGGGCCCGGCCACCGACCCCGGCTTCGACAACGAGGAGCTGGCGCCACTGATCACCGGCTACGACGACGCGCCGGAGGGCGCCGCCAAGGTCACCGCCGAGCAGCGGCTGCGCCGCGCACTGCTGCGCCAGCTGGAGCCGACCTGGCAGCTGCTCTGGCAGGGGCTGAACCTGCTGCGCGCGCTGCCGGAGGGCGCGCACGTGCCCGGCCGCTGGAACGACGACATCGGCGCGTTCAGCTACTTTCTCGGCACGGTCCCGGAGGGGGTGCCGCAGCCGCGCCGCGACTCCGCGGTCTCGGCGGTGCGCAGACTCCTCGACCGGGAGCGCGCGCTGGAGCGGTACGAGGCCGAGCGCGCCTTCGACGACCCGCGGCTCATGCTGGAGCACCGGCTGGCGGGCGCGGCCTTCCACGGCACCGTCGTCGACGCCGACCCCACCCGGGTCACCGTGCCTGCGGGCAAGAGCAAGAAGGTGCTCCGCCCCGCCCTCCGGGTGCGGACCAGCGACCCGTTCGTTCCGGTGCCCGGCGAGAAGCTGTGCAATATCGGCTACCCCAAGCAGTCCGGCGAGGTGCTCGAGGTCGACGGCGACACCGTCCTGCTCGAGCTCTCCGGCGGGATGGGCCGCAAGCTGATCCCGGAGCCGGGCACCGTGCCCGGAGTCGGCACCGCGGTCGGCTTCGCCCGCTTCTCCCCCGCCGGGTCGTCCCGGCCCACCTCGCTGCCGAGCCGGGAGGAGACGCCGTGGACGCACGGCGGCCCGCCGCCGGAGTGGCTGCCCACCGCGGACACCTTCGAGGAGCTGTGACCGACAACCTCTCCGCCGCGGCGGAATCCGCTGTCACCGGCATCCTCGCCGACCTGGCGGGCGGCACCGATCGGGCCGTCGTGGTCGACTCGCCGCCCGGTGCGGGCAAGTCCACCCTTGTGGTGCGTGCCGCGCGGCAGCTGGCCGAGTCCGGCCGCCCGCACATGATCGTGGCGCAGACCAACGAGCAGGTCGACGACCTGATCGAGCGGCTCGCCACCGCCGACCCGGCGCTGGCCATCGGCCGGGTGTCGAGCCAGAGCTACACCGAGTCCGCGCGCATCCAGCACCCGAACGTGGTGTCGCGACAGAAGATCGCCGACCTGGACGACCGCACGGTGCTGATCGGCACCGCGGCCAAGTGGGCCACCATCGACGACGGGCGCTGGGAGCACGCCATCATCGACGAGGCGTACCAGATGCGCTCGGACATGCTGCTGCGCATCGCGAACCGCTTCGAGCGCGGGCTCTTCGTCGGCGACCCCGGCCAGCTCGACCCCTTCGCCACCGTCGACACCGGGCGCTGGGCCGGGCTCGGCTGGGACCCGACGACCAGCGCGGTCGCGGTGATGCTCACCAACAATCCGGAGATCGTGCCGCACACGCTTCCGGTCTCCTGGCGGCTCTCCGCGTCCGCCGCACCGGTGGTGTCGGCGGCGTTCTACCCGTTCACACCGTTCCGGGCGGGCACGGGCAGCGCCGATCGGCGGCTGGAGTTCGCCGCGCGCGGCCTGCGCACCCCGGTCGACCTGGTGCTGGACGAGGCCGCCGAGCACGGCTGGGGCTGGTACGAACTGCCGCGGCGGCACACGCTGCGCACCGACAGCGCGGCGGTGCGCGCGGTCGCCGACATCACCCGCCGGGTGCTGGAGCGGGCCGCCACCGCGCACTCCGAGCAGGGCTCGCGGCCGGTCACCGCGGAGCGGGTGGCGATCGGCACCGCGCACCGCGACCAGGCCGAGGCGGTGCGCAACGCGCTGCGCGGCACGGTCGCCGACGGGGTCACGGTGGACACCGCGAACCGGTTGCAGGGGCGCGAGTACGACCTCACCGTCGTGCTGCACCCGCTCTCCGGCCGCCGCGACGCGGGCGCCTTCCACCTGGAGGCCGGGCGGCTCTGCGTGCTCGCCTCCCGGCACCGGCACGCCTGCGTGATGGTCGGGCGGGCCGGGATTCCCGAGCTCCTCGACTCGCATCCCTCCGCCGAGCCGGTGCACCTGGGGGTGCCGGTCAAGTTCCCGGACGGGTGGGAGGCGAATCACGCGGTGCTCAGCCACCTCGCGAAGCACCGGGTGCCCGCCGACGGGTAGTCGCGGGAGGCCCGGTCGTGTCGCGGAGGCGCGCTCAGAGGCCGGCGGGCGCCGCGAAAGTGGCAGCGAGTGCCCGCGGGACTTCCTCCGGCGCTCCCGCGTACGCGAGGTACCCGTCCGGGCGGACCAGGTAGGCGGCGTCCTCGGCGGCGTAGCTGCGCGCGAAATCGCCCGCGCTGTCCCGGATCACCGGCAGCACCGTGTCGACCGGCGTCTCCGGCCCCGCCACCAGGTACACGTCGAGCTGCCCGTACGCGGCCCGCCGCGCCTCGTCCGCCACCCGCTCGAGCGCGGCGAACCACTCCGGCCCCGGCTCCCCGCCCGTGTACAGCAGCAGCGTGTGCCCCGCCCCGGCGAGCAGCCCGAACAGCCGGATCGGAAACTGCACGAGCTCCCGGGTGAGCCCAGCCGCGTCCGGCGCGCGGCGCCCGGCCGCCACCCCGCCCAGCGCCGACGACAGCACGATCGGGCTGTCCCGGTAATCGAGCAGCAACTGCGCCTCGCGACGCAGTATCTGCTCCGGATCCCCCGCTCCCGCCCCGATCCCCTCCCTGGCGTGCCGCACCGTGCGCCCCACCACCTCCTCCCCGACGGGCCTGCGCTCGGCGTCGTAGCTGCCGAGCAGCTCGCCCCCCGCCACCCCGGCGACGGCGAGCGCCAGCTTCCAGCCGAGGTTGTGCGCGTCCTGGATGCCGGTGTTCATCCCCTGCGCCCCGGTCGGCGGGTGGATGTGCGCGGCGTCGCCCGCGACGAAGACCCGCCCGGTGCCGTAGCTGTCCACGATCCGGTGGCTGATCCGGAACACCGACGACCAGCGCAGGTTCCGCGCGGTCGCGGGCTCGGGGGCGAGCCGGTCCAGCACCGCCTGGATGTGGTGCAACTCCGGCGCCCGGTCGCCCTCCATACCGTGCGCCACGCCATCGGTCACCGGCACGGCGAGCTCCTCCGGCGCCAGCATGGAGACCCGGTACCTGCGGTGCCCCGGCAGCGGGATGCAGACCAGCACGTCGGCGCCGCGGTTCGACCGCACGCCGTAGCCGGCGGGCGCGCTCCAGTCCAGCTCCACGTCGCCGAGCATGTACTGCTCGGCGAAGGCCGCGCCCTCGAAGGTCAGCCCGAGCCCCTTGCGCACGGCGCTGTGCGCGCCGTCCGCGCCGACCAGATAGCCGGCGCGCACCGTCTCCTCGCCGCCGGGCCCGCGCAGCACCGCGGTGACCCCGGTGTCGTCCTGCGCGAAGGAGACCAGCGCGGTCAGGTACTCCACCCGCACCCCGCACCGCACCAGCCGCTCGCCGAGCACCCGCTCGGTCTCGTACTGCGGCAGCGCCGCGAAGCCGTACGGAATGTCCGGCGGTGGCTCCAGATCGAGCCGCGCCACCTCGGCGCCGTCGGCGTACACGAGCTGCCCCCGCATGCGCACCGCGGCGTCCAGGATCTCGCGCAGCACCCCCATCCCCTCGAACACCTCCAGCGTGCGCGGCTGCACCCCGACCGCCTTGGCGAACCGGGGCCGCTCGGGCAGCTGCTCCAGCACCCGGCAGCGCACCCCGCGCCGCGCCAGCTCCACCGCCGCGGCCAGCCCGACCGGTCCAGCGCCGACGACGAGCACATCCGGATCCGCCATCCGGCGAGTCTAGATCCGCGGCCCGCCAGATAGCACACTTTCAGCAAACTATCTCCGGCTAGGGTGGCGCGGGTGCTGTCCGAGCTGAACCGCGCGCATCCCTGGAGCCACAACGACCACTACGCCGACTGGGTGGTCCGCCGGGTCCGCGCATCCGGCGCCCGCCGCGTCCTCGACATCGGCTGCGGCACCGGCAATCTCGTCGCCCGGCTGCGCGACCACTGCGCCGTCACCGGGCTGGAGCGCGACCCGGCGACGGCGGCCGTCGCCGCGCACCGCTTCCGCGACGACCCCGCCGTCCGCATCCTGCCCATCGACTTCGCCGACCGCGACCCCGACGACCGCTGGGACGCGGTCACCCTGGTCGCAGTGCTGCACCACCTCCCGCTCGAGCCTGCCCTGCGCGCCCTGCGCGCTTGCCTGGCCCCGGGCGGGCGGCTGGTCGTGGTCGGCCTCCACCGCGACGTCACCATCGGCGACGCGCTCACCCGGCTCCCCGCCGTCCTGCTCAACCCGATCATCGGCGTGCTGAAACACCCCGCCCGCGCCACCGAGCCACCGCAGCACATGCGGGCCCCGATCGCCGAGCCGCGGGAGACGCTGGCCGAGATCCGAGCGGCGGCCGCCGGGGAGTTGCCGGGGGCGCGGATCCGGCGCCGGCTGTTCTGGCGCTACACCCTGGTCTACGACGACCGCGTTTGAGGACGCGGCCGAGGGCTAAGCCTGCGGACACGGGCGGCGCACGCCGCCACCCGCGACACGGAGGTCTCCCCCATGCCAGGAACGAGGAAGGTGCCCGCGCTGCTCGCACCTGCCGTCGGCGTGACCGCCCTGGTGGCGTGCACCGTCGCCCTGCTGCCGCTCACGGTGCAGGCCGCCGAGCCGCCCTGCGGGATCAGCGGCGCCGACTACCAGGGCGTCACCTACCGGGTGGCGACCGCGGCCGCGGAGCCGACCGGCGAGTTCACCCTCGACCCGGAGACCGCCGCGCTGCGCACCGGCACCGACGCACTGCACGGCAGCTGGAGCACGGTCGCCGCGGGCGACGCGGGCTTCGCGCTGCGGGTGCGGCTCGATACCGATCAGCACGGCAACCCGGCGGGCACGGCACTGGACCTGCGGGTCACCGGCTGCCGGGCCGACGGCCGGGTGACCGCGCTCGCCGGCGACCAGACGCTGCCGGACGGCACCGTCCGCCCGGTCAGCGCCGAGGCCGCCGAGAGCTGAGCGTGAATCGGGCCGCGCGCCGGGTACCCCTAGGCTGATCGCGCCGGTGACGGACCGGCGAACGAACGGGAGAGGCGAGCGGCGTGCTGCAGAAGTTCCTGGACAAGGGTGTCGTTTCGGTACTGGACCGGGCGGCGGAGGTGCAGGCGCCGCTGGTGGCCCGCTACGCCGGATTCGTGCGCGGCAGGCACCCGGAGGAGTCGCCGGACCAGCTGGTGCGCCGGATCGAGAAGCACTACCTGGTGACGGTGACGGCCAGCGGTGTCGCGGCCGGACTGAGCGCGGCGGTGCCCGGTGTGGGCACACTGGTCGGGCTGGCCGCGGCGGGCGCCGACACGCTGCTGTTCCTGGAGGCATCCACGGTGTTCGTGGTCGGCGCCAAGGAGGTGTCGGAGCGCTCCACCGGCACCGTGCGCGGGCCGCTGGTCTCGGCGGTGATCCTGGGCGGCGCCGGCGCCAAGGCGCTCGGCACCGCGGGCCGCTCGGCCAAGCAGTGGGACACCGCGCTGGCCAACCGGCTGCCGGTGATCTCCAAGATGTCCGAGGGCCCGGTCAAGCGCTTCGTGGTGCAGTTCCTGGTGAAGCGCGGCGCGCTGGCCTTCGGCAAGGTGATCCCGGCCGGGATCGGCGCGGTGATCGGCGGCGTCGGCAACAACGCGCTGGCCCGCGAGGTCATCCGCAACCTGCACGCCGCGCAGAAGGAGCCGGCGCTAGTGCTCGACGGTGCGCGCCAGAATGCCGAGGGTGGCGCGTAGCGCGGACTCCGGGATCACCGGGAAGAGATCGTGCTTCCGGTACTTCTCCGCGATATTGCTCCAGTCGTAGTACGAGGTGACCAGCGTGCCGATCTCGCTCGGCTCCAGGAAGTAGCCGTAGCGGTGCTCGATCGGCGGCTGGATCTGCCCGGAGATGGTCCACTCGAGGTGCGCGTCCGGCTCGAACTCGGTGATGATCACCGTGACGTCGTACTTGCCCATCGGGAAGTCGTTGAGCGATTCGCGGTCCATGTGCACCACGAACCGGTCACCGGCCGCGCGCACCGGCTCGCCCTCCGCGGATTGCAGCATGCCGGAGCTGTCGATGGTCACGTGTCCGGCCGGGGAGCAGAGCAGGGCGAAGATCTGCTCGGGTGCGGCGGCGATCTGTCGCCGCACCTCGAAACGTTCGTCGGTCATGGGTTCAGCTTGGCACGGGCGGCTCGGCGGCAGGCTCCTGGCGTGGCCGGTGCCGCCACATCCGGTACCCGCGGTGCGCCGCGAAGACGCCGAGCACCGCGGTGACGCACCAGACCCCGATCGCGGTGTAGGCGAGCGGCGCCGAGAACTCGCCGATGGAGGCGCCGAGCGCCGTGTAGACGAAGGCGCGCGGCGCCGAGCCGATGAACGACCCGGCCACCATCTGCCAGAGCGGGACGCCGAAGGCGCCGAACACGTACGAGGCCATGGCATCGGAGATGCCCGGGACGAAGCGCTGCCCGACCACCGCCCACAGCCCGCCGCGGGCGATCTGCGCGTCGATCCGGTCCGACCGCTCGGCGCCGATCAGCCCGCGCGCGCTCGCCCGCCCCGCGCGCCTGCCGAGCAGGCTGGTGATCATCGCGGTGCCGACGGCGGAGAACAGGGTGACGAAGGTGCCGACCAGCGGCCCGAAGAGGAGTCCGCTGGTGGCGGCGAGCAGCGTCCCCGGCACGAAGATCGCCGCGAGCAGCGCCGAGACCGGGACGAAGACCAGGGGCGCGACCGGCCCGGAGGCGCGGATCAGGTCGCGCACCGCGTCGATATCGATCACCTGCCGCACCGCGACCAGGTAGAAGAGCACCGCGAGGAACAGCACGACGACACCGAGCCTGGCTGCGGCGCGGCGGCGGCTCGGGGCCGGGATCTCCTCGGTCATGATGCCGCCAATCCTGCCGCACCGCGGCGACGCCGACGAGCCGGGCTCCGGGTCGCGAGCCGCACACCGCGCCCGGCGAGCGCCGCCGGCTCGTCACCGGACCACGTCGGTATCCGGCTCCGCGGCGCACCGAGCGGCAGCCGGGCAGTCACCGGGCCGCGTCAGCATCCGGCTCCGCGGCGCACCGAGCGGCAGCCGGCTCGTCACCGGACCGTGTCGGCGTCCGGTTCCGCGGCGCACCGGGCGGCAGCCGGGTTGTCGTCCGGGTGCGGCGGGGTCCGGACCCGCGCCGCGATCCCCGCCGCCACCAGGCACGCCGCCGCGCCGACCAGCAGCGCGGCCCGCGGCCCGGCGGCATCGCAGATCCAGCCGGTGAGCGGGCTGCCGATCGGGGTGGTGCCGAGGTAGACGAAGACCCAGAGCGCCATGATCCGCCCCCGGTAGGCCGGGTCCGAGTGCAGCTGCAGCGCGGTCGAGGCCAGCGTGACGAAGCAGAACGCCGCTATCCCGGTCGCCACCAGCGCCGCGCAGGCGATGCCGAGATTCGGCGCCACCGCGGTCGCCGCCAGACACGCACCGAAGGCCGCTGCCGCCGCCACCAGGTACACCCGCCGCGGGTGCCGCACCAGCCCGACCGCGAGCGACCCCGCCACCGAGCCGATGCTGAGCATGGTGGAAAGCAGCCCGTAGGTGCCGCCGGTGCCGTGGAAGGTCTCCTTCGCCAGCACCGGCAGGATGACCGCGAAATTGAAGGCGAGCAGCCCGACCAGCGCCATCATCACCAGCGGCAGCCAGAGCTGCTGCCTGGTACGGGCGTAGCGCAGCCCGGCGGCCACCCCCTGCGGAGTCTCGGTGGCCGCGGCCGGTACCGCGAGCGGCCGGATCGCGAACAGCGCACCGATCACCGCCAGGTACGAGACGGCGTTGACCGCGAAGCACGGCGTGGTGCCGATGGTCGCGATCAGCACCCCGGCCAGCGCGGGCCCGACCACCCGCGCGCTGTTCATCACCACCCCGTTGACGCTCGCCGCGCTCGCCAGGTCGGCGGACGGCACCAGCCGGGCGACGAACGCCTGCCGAGCCGGGCTGTCCACGATCTGCACCACGCCGCCGAGCACCGTCACCGCGATCACCAGCGGGACGCCCGCGTGCCCGCTCGCCGCCGCCAGCCAGAGCGCCACCGCGAGCACCGCCGACGCCACCTGGGTGCCGATCAGCAGCTTCCGCAGGTCGACCCGGTCCGCGACCACCCCGCCCCACGGCCCGAAGAGCAGCGGCGGCACCCCGCTCGCGGCCAGTACCAGCCCGAGCGAGGCGGGCGAGCCGGTGATCCCGAGCACCAGCCAGCCGATCGCCGTCGTCTGCACGAAGGTGCCGCTGGCCGAGGCGATCTGCCCGCCGAAGTACCACCGGAACGGCACCGAGCGCAGCGCGCGGAAGGCATTCGCGCGCCGCGGCTTCGGCGCGATCGGCGCGGCCTCCGGGACGACCGCGAGCGCGTCCCGCTCCATCAGGGACGCGGCGTGTCGTGCGGGAGGAGCCCGGCCGGCTCCACGATCACTCCGGCCTCGACCGGACCACCTGTCACCGTGCGGCGCATTCTCTCGACCTTCCGCCGTTCTCGACCACCCCGCTCAGTCACGAGGGGCATCCCCCACTCTGGCCGACGGCGTCTCCTCCGCGCCCCGCCCGACGTGCCGGGTTTCGCTGGAAAACAGCCACCCGGGGTCCCCCCGCACCCGCCGCGCACCGGCTACCGTTGGCGGATGCTCGATCACCTCGCCCTGCAGTGCGCCGACCCGGATCGAGCCGCCGCCTTCTACACCCGGGTCTTCGCCGAGCTCGGGGTGCGCGAGGCCATGCGCGTCGACCGCCCGGAGGGCACCGTCGTCGGCCTCGGCGGCCCGGACGGCTTCCCGCACCTCTGGCTCGGCCCGCGCGTCGACCACGGCCACCGCCCGGTGCACGTCGCGCTCACCGCGGACTCCAGGGATGCCGTGCACGCGGTGCACGAGGCCGCCGTCGCCGACGGCGCCGAGATCCTGCACGAGCCCCGGCTCTGGCCGGAGTACCACCCCGGCTACTACGCCGTCTTCCTCCGCGACCCGGACGGCAACAACGTCGAGGCGGTGCACCACCACTTCGGCGGCTGAACGCGAAAACCCCCCGTCCCGGCGGGACAGGGGGCGAGCGCGGAGGTGGTCAGGACAGCTTCAGCGACCGCCCGATGATCTCCTTCATGATCTCGGTGGTGCCGCCGTAGATCGTCTGGATGCGCGCGTCCAGGTAGGCGCGGGCGATCGGGTACTCCTTCATGTAGCCGTACCCGCCGTGCAGCTGCAGGCAGCGGTTGATCAGGTCGAGCTGCTCCTCGGTGCTCCACCATTTGGCCATGGCGGCGTCCTCGGCGGAGAGCTTGCCGTCGTTCAGGTCCTGCACGAAGCGGTCGACGAGGACGCGCACCGCGGTGGTCTTGGTGGCCAGCTCGGCCAGCACGAAGCGGGTGTTCTGCAGGGCGCCGATCGGCTTGCCGAACGCCTTACGGTCGCGCACGTACTGGATCGTCATCTCCAGGCACGCCTCCATGGCGCCCGCCGCCATGACGGCGATGGAGAGCCGCTCCTGCGGCAGGTTCTGCATGAGGTGGATGAAGCCCATGCCCTCGCTGCCGAGCAGGTTCTTGCCCGGCACCCGGACGTCGGTGAAGCTGAGCTCGGCGGTGTCCTGCGCCTTGAGCCCGATCTTGTCCAGGTTGCGGCCGCGCTCGAAGCCCGCCATGCCGCGCTCCACCACGAGCAGGCTGAAGCCCATGGCGCCCTTGGCCGGGTCGGTCTGCGCGACCACGATCACGATGTCGGCGTTGATGCCGTTGGTGATGAAGGTCTTGGCGCCGTTCAGGATCCAGTCGTCGCCGTCCTTGACCGCCTTGGTCTTGATGCCCTGCAGGTCGGAGCCGGTGCCCGGCTCGGTCATGGCGATCGCGGTGATGATCTCGCCGGAACAGAAGCCGGGCAGCCAGCGCTGCTTCTGCTCCTCGTTCGCCAGCTCCAGCAGGTACGGCGCGATGACGTCGTTGTGCAGCCCGAAGCCGAGCCCGCTGTACAGGCCGCGCACGGCCTCCTCGGTGACCACCGCGTTGTAGCGGAAGTCCTTGACCCCGCCGCCGCCGTACTCCTCCGGCACCGCCATGCCGAGGAAGCCCTGCTTGCCCGCCTCCAGCCAGACGTCGCGGTCGACGAGGCCCTGCTCCTCCCACTTCGCGTGGTTCGGCGCGACGTGCTGATCGAGAAACTTGCGGAACGACTCCCGGAACAGATCGTGCTCGGGTTCGAACAGTGTGCGCTCCACGTCTACCTCCTTGTGCGGCACCGGCCGGGCCACCCCGGCGGTCGATGCCTCACACGGTACCCGCAATGAGAATGGCTGTTCACTTCACACCCGAAATCGATACCTCCACCAGCCCCGCGACCAGCCCGGGCGGTGAGTATCAGCAATTCTCGGCAAACCTCGGCGGAGTCGATCAGAGGCGGCGGAGCAGACCCTTGACCCGGCCGACCAGGCCGCGCCCGCTGTCCCGCTCGCGCTCGGCGAAGAGGAAGCGCAGCTCCTCCTCCAGCCCCTTGCGGACCACGCCGACCAGCTCGGTGGCGGCGGATGCCACATCGGGGGCGCCGCGCCAGGGCGCCGGGTCGATGGGCGCGCCGACGGCGAAGTAGAACCGCTCCGGGCGGGGGACGACGGTGGGGCCGATGCCGCGCACCACCGGCGGGATCAGCCCGGCGGGCAGCCCGAGCGCCCGGGCGGCCCAGCGCACCGGGCGCATGACCGGGTGGTCGGCGTCGAGCACGATGTCGAAGGCGTCGTCGATGCCGATCATGGCGACCGGGACGATCGGCGCCCCCGCCTCGATCGCCATCCGCGCGAAGCCGGTGCGGCCGTCCCACTTCAGCGTGTACTTCTCGTTCTTGCGGCGGGCCGCCTCCCTGCTCCCGCCGGGGAAGACGATCACCGCCTCCCCCTTGGCGAGCAGCGCCAGGCAGTTCGCCCTCGTCCCGCGGACGACGCCGTAGCGGTGCAGCACGTGCCGCACCCCGGGCACCGCCATGAGCACGTTCTCCGCGAGGCCGCGGATGAGCCTGCCGCGGCGGCGCAGCACCTCGGGCAGCAACAGCGGGGCATCGATGCCGCCGAGCAGGTTGTGGTTACCGACCAGCAGCACCGGGCCGTCGGCCGGAATGTTCTCCAGGCCGTAGAAGCGCGGGCTCGACCATGCCCGCAGCGGCGCGAGAACCGCGTCCAGCAGCCGCATCTCGACACCGCTCGGCGAAACCCGGAGCGGCGCACCGTCGGTGAGCGTGCCGGATGCGGTGGCGCCGGAACGCGGCGCCGCCGGTGAAGCCCCGCCCGAACGGTGCTGCGACATGGATTGTCCTCCTGCTGGGCGATGCGACGCCGCTCAGCCTAACCACCCGGCAGCATCCCGGCTACCCCAGCGGAAGCGCCCGAAACCACTGCACCGCAGCAGGAGTGCCGTTCGGCCCTACCGCTCCGGCGCGGATCCGGCGAACGGGGTCAAGGCCGCGGCGAGCGCGTGCGGCACCCTGGCACGCACCCGGGTACCGCCCTCCTCGTGCTCGGTGGCCAGGATCCGGCCCTCGGCGTGCACCCGGGCCAGCAGATCGCCCCTGGTGTAGGGCAGCAGCACGGTGACGTCCACGTCCAGCCCGCCGAGCAGGGTGGCGACCCGCTCACGCAGCGCCGCCATGCCCGCACCGGTGGCGGCGGAGACGAAGACCGCGTCCGGCAGCTGGGCCCGCAGCCGGGCCAGCGTCAGCTCGTCCACCGCGTCGATCTTGTTGACCACCAGCAACTCCGGCGGCGCCGGGACGCCGGAATCCTTGACCACGTCGGTGATCACCTCGCGCACCGCCTCGATCTGCCCGGCGGGCAGCGGGTCCGCGCCGTCGACCACGTGCAGCAGCAGGTCGGCGGCGGTGACCTCCTCCAGCGTCGAGCGGAACGCCTCGACCAGCTGGGTCGGCAGGTGCCGGACGAACCCGACGGTGTCGGTGACCACGATCTCGCGTCCGTCGTCGAGCGCGGCCCGCCGCGTGGTGGGGTCGAGGGTGGCGAAGAGCGCGTCCTGCACCAGGATTCCGGCGTCGGTGAGCGCGTTCATCAGGCTGGACTTGCCCGCGTTGGTGTAGCCGACGATGGCGACGGCGGGCACCCCGCCGTTCACCCGGCGGGCGCGCATGGTGTCGCGCGCGGTCTTCATCTCGCGGATCTGCCTGCGCAGCTTGGCCATCCGCTCGCGGATCCGGCGGCGATCGGTCTCGATCTTGGTCTCACCGGGACCGCGCAGCCCGACACCGCCGTTGCTGCCCGCACGGCCACCGGCCTGCCGGGACATGGACTCGCCCCAGCCGCGCAGCCGCGGCAGCATGTACTCCATCTGCGCCAGCGTGACCTGCGCCTTGCCCTCCCTCGAGGTGGCGTGCTGGGCGAAGATGTCCAGGATCAGCGCGGTCCGGTCGACCACCTTCACCTTGGCCACCTTCTCCAGTGCGGTCAGCTGCGCGGGGGTCAGCTCGCCGTCGCAGATGACGGTGTCGGCGCCGGTCTCCAGCACGACGGCGCGCAGCTCCTCGGCCTTGCCGGAGCCGATGTAGGTGGCCGGGTCGGGGCGGTCGCGGCGCTGGATCAGCGCCTGCAGCACCTCCGAGCCCGCGGTCTCGGCGAGCGCGGCCAGCTCGGCCATCGAGGCGTCGGCGGCCGCGGCGCTGCCCTCGGTCCAGACCCCGACCAGCACGACGCGCTCCAGGCGCAGCTGCCGGTACTCGACCTCGGTGATGTCGGTGAGCTCGGTGGAGAGCCCGGCGACGCGGCGCAGCGAGCTGCGCTCGTCGAGCTGCAGCTCGCCGACGGTCGGGTCGGCGGACCAGCCGGTGCGGGCCATGCGCTCGGCGTGCCGGGCGAGCGTGTCGTCGGAGTCGGTGGCGCCGGACTCGGCGTCGGCATCAGCGGCCTCGATGTCGAAGGCGTCCTCGAACGTCACCGGGAGCGGGAACCTGTCAGATTTTTTCATACGCTGTCCATGCTGCCACTTTGCGGCGAACGGCGCATCGTGATATTCACCGGAGGCTCAGTGCTCGAGCCACCACTCGCCCGCGAGCCGCCCGTGCGCGAGCAGCACCGACGGTCCGCGCAGCCACGCCTGACCGCCCGCGAGCCGGACCGAGACGGCGCCGCCCGGCACCCGCACCCGCACCTCGCCGGAGTCCTCGGCGATCCGGAAGCCCTCCCGGTGCAGCACCGCCGCGGCGGCCGCGACGGTGCCGGTGCCGCAGGAGCGGGTCTCGCCGACGCCGCGCTCGTAGACGCGCATGTCGACGGCGGGTTCCGCGCCGGTCGGGAGCGGGGTGACGAATTCGATGTTCACGCCCTGCGGGAAGAGGTCGGGGTCGTAGCCGGGAGGCACGGTGAGGTCCAGTTTGGCCAGGTCGTCGCCGGAGAGGTCGGCGGCGACACAGGCCAGGTGCGGGTTGCCGACATCGATGCCGATGCCGGGGTAGGCCCAGCCCGCCAGCGACGCGGTGGACGGGCCCAGCTCGCGGACCAGCCCCATCGCCACCGTCACCGCGCCGTGCACCGCGTCCCCGCTGTGCACCGTCACCGGCTTGGCGCCCGCCCGGCTGCCGACCACGTAGTCGGTGCGCGACTCCCAGCCCGCCGCCGCCAGGTAGTGCGCGAACACCCGCACGCCGTTTCCGCACATCTCCGCGATCGAGCCGTCACCGTTGCGGTAGTCCATGAACCAGTCGTCGCTCGCGACGCCATCGGGCAGCGCGTCGAGCACCCCCGCGTCCAGCAATTTCCCGGCCTTGGCGACCCGCAGCACCCCGTCGGCGCCGATCCCCGCGCGCCGATCACACAGCGCGGCGACCTTCGACGCGGTCAGCTCGAGCGCCGCTTCCGGATCCGGCAGCACCACGAAATCGTTCTCGGTACCGTGCCCCTTGCTGAACTCGACCGCATCCAACTAAAAGCTCCTGTGTTTTCTGTCCGCTGGCGCGGACGGGGTTCGCGGCCCTTCGGGGTCCCGCGATCGGGCGTCCGAGACTTGCGGCTTCGCCGCTTGCGCTTCGGACACCCGATCGC
>NZ_JBHUXA010000043.1:0-23964 GCF_042669725.1 Nocardia sp. NPDC057227
CTCGAGACTCGCGCCTTCGGCGCATGCGCTTCGAGCGCTGACCAGCGGGACGGGCGGCGAACGGGGCTCGTAAGACTCGCCCCTTCGGGGGGCTTGTCAGGGGCGGGTGGTTGCTTACAGCTCGACCGGGGTCCAGGTGACCCGGTCGAGGCGGGTGCGGTCGCCGCGGGCCCAGTCCCAGATGAGGGCGGCGACGGTGGGGGCGTCGGGGATGGTGGTGCCGAAGTGGCGGTCGGGGGCGCCGTCGCGGTACTCGAGGGTGTATTCGCCGGATTCTTCGCGGTAGGTCTGAATGTAGTTGTCCGGCCCGCGGTCGACCACGAGGTAGGGGTTGGGTGCGGCCAAGCCGGCGACCCAGTCGTCGGCCAGCCGCTCGGTGAGGTACGGGAATTCGCCCGCGCCGCCGTGGCTCACGGCCAGCGGGAGGTGCCCGGCCGGGTCGATGAGCCAGGCGAGCTGCGGGTCGAAGAGCGCGTAGCCGCGGGGCGTGGCCAGCTCGAAGAGCAGGGCGCGGCCGAAGCCGATGGCGTCGTACGGCATCGCCACCGGCAGCGTGTCGCCCGTCGCGTGCCCGCCGATCGGCGACACGCTGAGGAACGAGTCGTCCTCGGGCAGCTCCCCGTTGCGCCGGTTCAGCTCGGCGGCGATCTCGGCGACGGCGGCCGACTCGGGCTTGCCCTCCTGGGCGTCCAGGTACTCCTCAGCCGCAGGCACCGTCGACGCGACACCGGAGGGCAGCAGGACCAGGTCGTAGCTCACCCGGCGAGCCTACCGAGGCCGCGCTCCGCGCACGTGCAGCCACCCGCGAGGTCGGTGCACTCCACCACGAAGAGGTGCCGCACCACCTCGAGCTCGACGCAGCCGCCCTCGGTGCACTCGGCGATCCGCCCGGCGTGCCCGATCAGCGTCCCGTGGCAGTGATCCGTTCCGGCCGCGCAGGCCGGGCATGCGTTCGCTCCCATGCACTCCGGTCTACCACCGGGCACCGACAGCGCCGCTCAGGCGCGCAGCCGCTCCCGGCGCAGCTGCTCCACCTCGGGCAGCGGCAGCGCCGGCAGCTCGTCGACGCCGAGCGCACGGCAGAGCAGCAGGTCGGCCAGCTCCGGATTGCGGGCCAGCGCGGGGCCGTGCATGTAGGTGCCGATCACCGAGCCCTGCACCACCCCCTCCAGCCCGTCCCCGACGCCGTTGCCGACGCCGCGGGTCACCCGGGCCAGCCCGGCCGCATCACCGCCGAGTTTCGTTCCGCCCCTGTGATTCTCGAAGCCGGTGAGCGGCGCGGTGAGCCCGGCGATGCTCGGCGCGGTGGTGACCTCGCCGATGGCCCGCTTCTCCTGCGGCGAGGTGGTGACGTCGATCATCCCGACGCCGTCGACCCGCTCGCCGGTTGAGGTCTCGTACCACTGCCCGAGCACCTGGATGGCGGCGCAGATGGCCAGCACCGGGGTGCCCTTCGCCGCGGCCTCCTGCAGCCCCGGGTAGCGCTGCAGATGCCGGGTGGCGAGCCGCTGCGCGGAGTCCTCGGCGCCGCCGAGGGTGTAGATGTCCAGCGAGTTCGGCACCGGGTCGGCGAGCGTGATCTCCACGATCTCGGCGTCGTGGCCGCGCATCCGCAGCCGCTGCCGCAGCACCAGCGCGTTGCCGCCGTCGCCGTAGGTCCCCATCACATCGGGCAGAACCAGCCCGATCCGCACCGTCACGAGTGGTCCTCCAGATCGCGGTTGAGATCGCGGAACGCGGTGTAGTTCGCCAGCACCTCGACCTTGCCCGCCGGGCAGGAGGCGATGGCCCGCGCCGGGTCGGCCACCGTGGTGTGCTCGACGCCCGCGTAGGTGAGCCGCACCGCGAGATCGGTGGCGCGCTCGCCCGCCGCCACCACCTGCACCCCCTCGAAGTGCTCGAACCGCACATCCCAGAGCCAGGAGAGATCCTCGCCGTCCGGCACCTGCCCGTTCACCGCGATCACCAGCCCGGCCGAGTCCGGGTCGATCATGGAGAGCGCCTCCTGCCAGCCTGCCGGGTTCTTGGCCAGCAGCAGCCGGGCGGCGTGCTCGCCGACCTGGACGGTCCGGTAGCGCCCGGCGATCTCGCGCACGGTGCCCGCCGCCGCTGCCGCCTGCGCCGCGTCGGCCCCGAGCGCGACCGCCGCCGCCACGGCCTGCGCGGCATTGCCGCGGTTGGCCCGGCCGGGAAGCGCGAGGGTGAGCGGCAGCCGCAGCTCGTCCGGGCCGCGCAGCTCGGTGCCGTCCAGCCACCACTGCGGGTCGGGGCGCTCGAAGTCGGCGCCGGTGCTGCGCCAGTGCGCGCCCTCCCAGACGATCGGCTCGCCGCTGCGCGGACAGCTGGTGGCGTCCATCGCCCAGCCGCTGCCCGCCGCCACCCAGACCACGTTCGGGTGGTCGTAGGCGATCGAGGTGATCAGCACGTCGTCGCAGTTGGCGACGACGACGGTGTCCGGGTGCCGCGCCAGCCCCGCGCGCAGCCTGCGCTCGATCATGTTGATCTCGCCGACCCGGTCCAGCTGGTCGCGGCTCAGGTTGAGCAGCACCACCGCCTCCGGGTTCAGCGCGTCGGTGACGTGCGGCAGGTGCAGCTCGTCCACCTCGATCGCGGCCAGCGGAGCGCCGCGCTGCGTGCTCAGCGCGGCCACGATGCCCGCGTCCATGTTCGCGCCGTCGGCCTGGGTGGCGACGGTGCCGAGCGTGCTCAGCGCCGCGGTGGTCATCCTGGTGGTGGTCGACTTGCCGTTGGTGCCGGTGATCAGCACGGTCCGCTTGCCGCGGCCGAGCTGTTCCATGAGCGAGCCATCGATCTTCAGGGCGATCAGCCCGCCGATCATCGACCCCTTGCCGCGTCCCGCCCGCTGCGAGGCCGACGACGCGAGCGCCGCCGCCCGCAGGGCGAGCCGCCCGCGCACCGAAATATCTGCCATCCCGGTGAGTCTAGGGGGCCCGCCGGAGGTGCTCGCGCCGAGTGAGCGCGGCCACCCTCAGCCCTGGTACAGCTTCTGCCCGTAGACCTCGGGGGAGTAGTAGTGCTCCAGCTCCTCGACCGTCTCGGTGACTCCGCTCTGCACCTCCTTCACCAGCCTGGCAGCGCTGGGCAGGGTGTCGTCCGGCCACTGCTCCGGCTGCCACAGGTGGCTGCGCAGGAACGCCTTGGCGCAGTGGAAGAAGATCTGCTCGATCGCCACCTCGACCGCGAGGATGGGCCGGTGGCCGCGCACCACCATGTCGTCGAAGTAGGGCGCGTCCCTGACCAGCCGGGCCGAGCCGTTGATCCGCAGCGTCTCGTTCCGCCCCGGGATCAGGAAGATCAGCCCGACGTGCGGGTTGACCAGGATGTTCCGGTATCCGTCTGCCCGCCGGTTGCCCGGCCGCTCCGGCACCGCGATGGTGTGCGCGTCGAGCACCCGCACGAAGCCGGCCGGGTCGCCCTTCGGCGAGGCGTCGCAGTTGCCCGCCGCGTCGCTGGTGCTCAGCACAACGAACGGGCTGAGCCCGATCCACTCCCGGTCGCGCGCGTGCAGCGCGGGGCGATCCTTGTTCGCCGCACGGGGATTCACCTCGCCGAGCAGCTCCCGCAGCTCGGCCTCGTCCGTGATCTGCGCGGTATCACCCATGCCTCGATTCAAGCACCGGTCAGGGGGCGGCGTCGAACATATTCGGCAGCCCTGAAGCATATCGATCGGCGTCCAGCTGCCGCATGGGCTCCAGCTCCGGCGAGCGCCAGAGGGTGAAGAGGGGGCAGCGCGCGGCATCCGACCCGGCCACGTCGAGCAGCGCGTTCACCGCGCGCCGCGCCGACTCGTTGGCGCCCTCCATGGTCGCCAGGTCGATGTCGGTGCGCACGTAGTCGCCGGCGAGGAAGAGGTTCTCCAGCGGCCCGTGCGGCTCGGGGCGGGCGTCCCAGGAGCCCGCGGTGTTGATCAGCAGCGGGTCGGCATTGGTGTTGCGGCCGCGCTCGGCGTTCCAGGTGATGCCGGGGTCGAGGAACCAGGAGTGCAGGTCGGCGTCGCGCAGCACCTCGCCGCCGTCGTTCAGGTGCGTGCGCAGCTGCGCCCAGACCTCGCGGGCGATCTCCTCCGGGCTGCACTGCTCGGCCGGCTTGCCGTAGAGGATGCCGGGGGTGTGCCAGTCCGAGATGTCGACCGAGAGGCAGTCGCCGACCGTCCCGTCGCCGTACTCCGGCAGCTTGCGCCGCCACACCTGGTTCTGGTTGATCGAGGTCAGCGCCCACGGCGCGTCCACGAAGGCGGCGTGGCCGCGCGCGACGTCGACCGGGGTGCGCAGGTAGTACTGGATGCCGTTCATCCAGTCCACGACCAGCCGGTCCATCGCCCGCAGCTGTGGCCAGACCTCGAGCACATCGGCGGTCCAGAGCGTGCGGGCCTGCTCGGCGGGGAGCGCGACCACCACGTAGTCGGCCTCGATCGTGCGCGCGCCGTCCGGGGTGTCGATCCTGGCCGCGGCGATCCTGCGGTCCCGCACCTCGAGCGAGCGCACCTCGCTGCCCAGCTCCAGCCGGACCCCGAGCGAGCGCAGGTGCGCCAGCCACGGATCGATCCAGGTCGCGTTGGTCGGGCCGTTCAGCGCCCGGTCCAGCGGGCCGTCGGCGGCCACCTCCAGCGGGTTGCCGAGGAACTGCTCGCCCATGGTGCCGATGGTGCGCACGCTGGCCACGCCCTCCTTCGCCGCGACCAGCAGGCTGGTGAGCGCGCGGGAGAGCAGCGCGCGGAACTCGTGCGAGCGGGCGTGGCCGTTCACGTAGTCGAACCAGGAGGCGTACTCCCACTGGCCGAGCCTGCGCGCGTCGCAGCTGGTGTTGAAGACGAGCAGCCGGTTGGCGAAGAACAGCGCCTCGTCGTTCGTCATCCTGGTGGCCGCGGTGATCGCGCCGCTGACCGTCTCGCGGAAGGTGTCCGGGGTCAGCTTCACCGGCGCCCGCGCGCCGAGCGGCACCCGGATGTCGGCGCCGTCCGCGCGGGCCAGCCGCATCTCGGTCATGCCGACCAGGTTGTCTCGCACGCCGCCCGCGTTGCCGGGGAACGGGATGCGCCGCATGGTGTCCGGAACGTGCCGGTAGAAGCCGGGAAAGAAGCGGAAGCCGTGCTCACCGGGGAGCTCGGGCCTGCCGTCCCGCGCGCTGCCAGGCACCGGCACGCTGCGTGCCTTGCCGCCCCACGCCCGCTTTTCGTGGACGGTGACCTCGAAGCCGCGCTCGGCGAGCTCGTGCGCCGCGGTGAGCCCGGCGACCCCGCCGCCGAGCACCGCGACCCGTCTGCCCGGACTCGCGAAGGCCGGAACCGGCCGTGCCGTACTCGCGATGGCCCCCGCCACCCCCGCCGTTACCGTGCCCCTCAGGAGGGTCCTGCGCGACACGGTCGACCGCTGCTCTGTCATACGTGTTCTGCTGCCTCAAAATTTCGGGCCTGCCACGATCGGCGGCCCTGCTCGTGTTCGAACCTGCGCACGGCGGGCCGCCCACCGCGCGCGCCGTGCCCCGGCCGCCGCCCCGGCGGACTCGGGCGCCTGCGACAGTACCGGGGTGCGCAGTGGCCCGTGCGGCGACGGGGTCGATTGCCGGTACTTCGCTTGAACGGGGAGTGTTTCAGATTCCCGTGGTCAGGGAGTTGGCCGGTCATTCGCCGAATTCGGCGTAAGGGGGGTTGCGTGGCGGCGGTCACCCGAGCTCGGTCCAGGTGTCGCACCGGCTTGCCGTGACTTCGGCGCTCGGGCCGCGGCCGCGTCCAGCGGTTGTGTGGCGGCGGTCAGGCCGCGCCCGCGCCGACCGGCTGTAGGGCGGCGGTCAGGCCGCGCCAACGCCGACCGGTTGCGCGGTGGGGGCGGGCAGGGGGACCGGCTTTCGGCTCGCGGTCGCCGCACCGGCGCCCGCGATCACGACCAGCGCGCCGAGCACGGCGAGCCCGCTCGGCCGTTCCCCGAACGCCACCCACGCCACGCTCATCCCGACCACCGGCACCAGCAGCGAGTAGGGCGCCACCGCGCTCGCCGGGTAGCGGCTCATCAGGTAGGTCCACAGCCCCGACCCCGCCAGCGTGCCGAGCACGACGATATAGGCGAGCCCGGCCAGCGCGAGCGGCCCGGCACCGCTGAAACTCGTCGCCAGCGCATGCCATCCGGCGCCCGGCCCCTCGACCGCCGCCGAGAGCGCGAGCATCGGCAGCGGCGGAATCACCGCCATCCACATGGTCAGGTGCAGCGGATTCACCCCGGGCGATTCCGTGGTCGCCAGCCGGGTGCCGATATTGCCGAAGGCCCACCCGAGCCCGGCCGCCAGCGTGAGCAGCACCGGCAGCAGCCCCGCGTACGGCAGCTGATCCCAGCCGATGAGCGCCATCCCGCCCAGCGCCGCCGCGATGCCCGCCCCCTGGAGCGGTCGCAGCCGCTCCCTGGCGACCAGTGCGCCGAGCAGCACCGTGAACGGCGCCGACGACTGCAGGACCAGAGCAGCCAACCCCGTCGGCATCCCGATCCGCATGGCGGTGAAGAGGAACGCGAACTGCGCGATCCCGAACCCGCCGCCGTAGAGCAGCAGCCAGCGCCCCCGCACCCGTGGGCGCGGCACGAACAGCAGCACCGGCACCGCGATCACCGCGAAGCGGAGTGCGACGAAGAAGAAGGGCGGGAAGTGGTCGAGGCCGACCCGGATGGCCAGGAAGTTCAGCCCCCAGAGCACGACGACGGTCAATCCGAGCAGGCGGTCACGAGCGGTCACGTTTCCCATGCTGGGCGCCCGCATTGTTCAGGACAATCGAATTGTTCCGAACCATATCGGTAGCATTGCTTCATGGTTGATGGTGGGCCGATGGCCCCGGAACGGCTCCGGGTGCTGCGCGAACTCGCCGACCGCGGCACCATCGCGGCCGTCGCCGCCGCGCTGCACAGCACGCCGTCGGCGGTCTCGCAGCAACTCAAGGTGCTGGCCAGGGAGGCCGGGGTCCCGCTGCTCGAACCCGACGGCCGCCGGGTCCGGCTCACCGACGCGGGCCTGGCCCTCGTGCCGCGCGCCGACGAGGTGCTGGCCGCGCTCGACCGCGCCGCCGCCGAGATGGCCCGCTACCGCGGCACCGCCCGCGGTAGGGTCCGGGTCGCGCTCTTCCCGTCCGGCGCCGCGCTGCTGTTGCCGAAGGTGCTCGCCGCGCTCGCCGACAGCGCCGTCGACCTGATCGCCAGCGACGAGGACCTGCCGCCCACCGAGGTGCCGCGGCTGCTCGCCGACTACGACGTCGTCCTCACGCACCGCGACGAGCGCGCCCCCTCGGTCGCCGGCCCCCGGGTGCGCGCCATCCCGCTCATGCGCGAACCCACCGACGTGGTGGTCGCCCCCGGCCACCGGCTCGCCCACCGCACCGCCGTCGACCCCGCCGAACTCGCCGACGAGACCTGGGTGAGCGTGCGCGGCGGCTTCCCGGTCGACGACGTCCTCCGCTCGATCGCCACCGTCACCGGGGTCCAACCCCGGATCGCGCAACGGCTCAACGACTTCCGCGTCATCGAGAGCCTCGTCGCCGCCGGCTACGCCATCGCCCTCATGCCCCGCTGGGCGGTGGCCCACCCCGACCTGGTGCCGCTCCGCCTCAGCGGCGTCCGCGCCGCCCGCCGCTACGAACTCGCCCTCCGCCCGCACACCGAACACACCCCCGCCATCGCCGCCGTCCGCTCCGCCTTCGCCGCCGCCGCCCGCGACGTCGCCGGCCCCGACCCGCTACAGTCCGAACCGGATCGCCCCGACCCGATGGAGCCCCCATGACCGACCTCGACGGCGGCTACCTCGCCACCCCCACCGGCGCAGGCCCCTTCCCCGGCGTCGTCGTCCTGCACGACGCCTTCGGCGTCACCAGCGAGCTCCGCCGCGTCACCGACCACATCGCCGCCAACGGCTACCTCGCCATCGGCCCCCGCCTCTACCGCCGCGGGCTCTGCGTCCAGCAGGTCTTCCGCGGCCTGCTCCGCGACACCGGCCCGGTCTTCGACCAGATCCAGCGCGCCCGCGACACCCTCACCGCCCGCCCCGACTGCACCGGCCGGGTCGGCGTCATCGGCTTCTGCATGGGTGGGCGCTTCGCCATCGTCACCGGCGGAAGCGGCATGTTCGACGCCGCCTCCGTGAACTACGGCATGCTCTTCCCCGGCAAACCGGTCGACCACCTGCTCACCGACCCGTGCCCGGTGGTCGCCAGCTACGGGGACCGCGATCCCTACATCCCCACCGCCGATACCGAGCGGTACCGGGACTCACTGGACGCCGCGGGCGTCCGCAGCGACTTCAAGATCTACCCCGGAGCCAGCCACTCCTTCTTCCAGGACTACTCCGGCGTTCCCGGCCTCTATATGAAAGTCATGGGCACCACCCACGACCCCGACGTCTCCACCGACGCCTGGTCCCGCATCTTCACCCTCTTCAGCGAGAACCTGAACTAGGTGCTCCGCCCGATGTCCGCGGTACTGCTCTGCTCGGTAGCGGTGTAGGCCGCGCCCGCTTTGCGGAACATGTCGGCCATGGTTTCTACTACCTTGATGTGCTCGGTGATCGCATCGGCATAGGATCCGCTACCCGGTCCACCGATCGCGAGCCGCTCGAATTTCTCGCCCAGCAGGGTGGCGGAAGGAAGCGCGCCGAACGAGTCGACGTGCATGACGTTGCGGGCCATTTGGTAAAAATTCCGGAGCTGGGCGGCGTATTCGTCGCACTGCCGGGCGCAATCGTCGGCGACGCCGGGCCGCAGCCCGAGGTTTCCGCTTCCTGCTTCACCGGATAGGGCAGCGAAGCTCTGTTGCATCGAGCGCATTTCCATGGATACCTCCTGGCATCGATCACGAAATCAGCGCGGCAGGTACGAGTCCAAAGCGGTTGCCGACCGCTTCGCGACGGCGCACAGAGCATCCGGTGCCGTTCGTCCGGGGTCACGCACAATGTAGACCTCGATCGTTCCGCTCGCCGACGCATAAAGCACGCTGCAATTGTCAGGAGGGCTCTGTGAGCCCTCCTGATAGGTATACGCATTGCGGCCAGGTATGTCGGCGGGGGCGAAGTCGTGGAAACGGCTGTTGGATCGGAACTCGTCCACCGTGCGAGTGGTGGCGAAAACGCGAAGCGCGTATCCGTCGGCCGCCCACATGCACCCCGCCCAGCCTGTCCGCGGAGCGCCGAACGGATTCGTGTTCTTCCGTGCTGGGTCGGCTTGCGCTGCGGCGATAGCGCTGTCCGGCAAAGTGCACGAATCGAACAGTGCCTCGGGTGCAACCGACGAAGGCGTAGCCGAGCCCTCGGTCCCCGACTCACACCCAGCGATCAACGGCACAATTGCCAGCGCGCAGAAGAGCGCGAAACGTCCCCGCATAGTTTCCCCCTCTGTGACGACTCTAGCCCGGCCCCTGCCGATACTGCTGCGCCGCAACATAACCGAAGTCGTCCGCCACCATCGCGGCCAACTCGAGCAGGGCACGCCGAGTCGGCTTGGAGACCAGCTCCAGGTCGATTTCGGCCCCTTCGGCGAGATGGTCGTCGAAGGGGACGACCTGGACGGCGCGAGTGCGGTCGAGGAAGAGGCGGCGGAGCTGGTCGAGGTCGACGGTGGAGGCGCCGCGGCGGGAGGCGTTGACGACGACGACCGTGCGCTCGACGAGTTTGCTGTGCCCGTGGTGATCCAGCCAGTCGAGGGTGGCGGAGGCGCTGCGGGCACCGTCGATGGCGGGGGAGGTGACGAGGACGAGGGAGCTGGCCATGTCGAGGACGCCCGCCATGGCGGAGTGCATGAGGCCGGTGCCGCAGTCGGTGAGGATGATGTTGTAGAAGGACTGCAGGATGCCGATGGCCTTGCGGTAGTCGGCTTCGCTGAACGCCTCGGAGACGGCCGGGTCCTGTTCGCTGGCGAGCACTTCGAGCCGGCTCGGGGCCTGCGAGGTATGCGCCCTGACGTCCGAGTAGCGGGTGATGTGCTGGTCTTCGAGCAGGTTGCGGACGGTGGAGCGGGTCTGCCGCGGTACCCGGTGCGCGAGCGTGCCGAGGTCGGGGTTGGCGTCGATGGCGATCACGCGGTCGCCGCGCATGGAGGCGAAGGTGGAGCCGAGGCCGACGGTGGTCGTGGTCTTGCCGACGCCGCCCTTGAGCGAGAGGATCGCGATCCGGTAGTCGCCGCGGACCGGCTGGTTCACCCGGTCGAAGAGTTCGCGGTAGACCAGGTCGGCGGAGGACTCGCCGGGATTGATCATGCCGCCGGAGGCCTTGTGCACGGCCCGGCGCCAGCCGCTGCGCGGCGCCCGGCGGGCCCGCTTGAGCAGGTTGAGATCGTTCACCGAGTGGCCGGGCTGCCCGGGGGCCAGCATGTGCTGCGGCTGGAACGGTTGCGGGTTGCCCTGCCAGCCGGGGCCGGGGCCCTGCTGCGGCGGGAGGACGGGAGGCAAGCCGTAACCCTGCGGGCCCTGCGGGCCGGGGCCGCCGAGCATGCCTGGCGGCGGGCCGGGCTGCGGCGGCAGCTGCTGCTGCTGGTAGGGAGGCTGCTGCGGGGGCGGCGGCGGAGCCCAGCTGTAGATCGGCCCGCTCGACGGGTCCGACCCGCCGGGACCCGGTGCGGCGCCGGGATTCTCGGGCTGGATGGGGTGCGCACCGCTGTGCTGCGGCTGGGCGAACTGCCCGGAGCTGTACGGACCGCCGGACTGCGGCGGTGCGAAACCGTCGGAACCTTCGGGAAAACCGCTGGGCGAGAAGCCACCCTGACGTTCGCCACCGAACCCGGACGGCTGTGCCGGGAACCCACCCGGCTGGTCAGCGCTGAATCCGCCGGACGAATCCGGACCGAACCCCGAACGCTCCGCGCCGAACCCACCGGAGGTTTCCGGACCGAACCCCGGCCGCTCCCCGCCGAACCCCGACCCCTCGCCCGACGCCTCCGATTCCGGCGCACCCGCTGAATCATCCTGCGCCCGACGCGCTCCGGCGTCCGAATCGGCATCGCCCGAATCGGCGGGCGCACTCTGCAGCCAGGGTGGCGAAGTCGGGTTGTGGTCGTTCGTGGTCACAGTTCCCCCATCTGCTCGGTTTCTCGAGCAGAGAGCTCGGCCTGATTGCGAATCCACGCTAGCACGGGGGTGGTGGCCCCGCGCCCCGGTGTCGAGCCATCCCCAGCCCTGGCGACACGTCGATGAACAGCAGGTGACGACGCGAAACGGGTGCGGCCCCGGCGACCGGAACCGCACCCGTTTCCCCAGGACTCAGTGTGCGCGGTTCACCGCGGAGACGACGGCCCGCAGCGAGGCGGTGGTGATCGAGGTGGCGATCCCGACGCCCCACAGCACCTTGTCGCCGACGGCGACCTCGACGTAGGCGGCGGCCTGCGCGTCGTCACCGGCGGACATGGCGTGCTCGGAGTAGTCCAGCACCTCCACGTCGTAGCCGATCCCGGCCAGTGCGTCGACGAAGGCGGCCAGCGGGCCGTTGCCGGTGCCGCTGATCTCCTGCTCGACCCCGTCCACCTTGACCACCGCGGAGATGGCGTCGGTGCCGCCGTCGGTCTCGGACGCGGTCACCTTCTGCCTGATCCGCTCCAGCGGCTGGATCGGGCTCAGGTACTCCTCGTGGAAGACGTCCCACATCTCCTTCGGGGTGACCTCGCCGCCCTCGCCGTCGGTGATCTTCTGGATCGCCTGGGAGAACTCGATCTGCAGCCGCCGGGGCAGCTTCAGCCCGTGGTCGGTCTTCATGATGTAGGCGACGCCGCCCTTGCCGGACTGCGAGTTCACCCGGATGACGGCCTCGTAGGTGCGGCCGACGTCCTTGGGGTCGATCGGCAGGTACGGCACCTCCCAGGTCAGGTCGTCGACGTCGGTGTCGGCGGCGTCCGCGACCGCCTTCATGGCGTCCAGCCCCTTGTTGATGGCGTCCTGGTGGCTGCCGGAGAACGCCGTGTAGACCAGGTCGCCGCCGTAGGGGTGCCGCTCGTGCACCGGCAGCTGGTTGCAGTACTCGACGGTGCGCCGGATCTCGTCGATATCGGAGAAGTTGACCTGCGGGTCGATGCCGCGGGAGAACATGTTCATCCCCAGCGTCACCAGGCAGACGTTGCCGGTGCGCTCGCCGTTGCCGAACAGGCAGCCCTCGATCCGGTCCGCCCCGGCCTGGTAGCCCAGCTCGGCGGCGGCCACCGCGGTGCCGCGGTCGTTGTGCGGGTGCAGCGAGAGCACGATCGAATCGCGGCGGGCCAGGTTGCGGCTCATCCACTCGATGGAGTCGGCGTACACGTTCGGCGTCGCCATCTCGACGGTGGCTGGCAGGTTGATGATCAGCGGCTTCGCCTGCGTCGGCGCGATGATCGCGGAGACGGCGTCGCAGACGTCGAGCGCGTACTCCAGCTCGGTGCCGGTGTAGGACTCCGGGCTGTACTCGTAGCGCCAGGCGGTGTCCGGGTAGCGCTGCTCGATCTCCAGGCACAGCGCGGCGGCGTCGGTGGCGATCTTCTTGACGGCCTCGCGGTCGGCGCGGAAGACCACCCGGCGCTGCAGGATCGAGGTCGAGTTGTAGAAGTGCACGATCACGTTGCCCGCGCCCGCGCAGGCCTCGAAGGTGCGCTCGATCAGCTCGGGGCGGCACTGGGTCAGCACCTGGATGGTGACGTCGTCCGGGATGGCGCCGTCGGCGATGATCTCGCGGACGAAGTCGAAGTCGGTCTGGCTGGCGGCCGGGAAGCCGACCTCGATCTCCTTGTAGCCCATCCGGACCAGCAGGTCGAACATGCGGCGCTTGCGGGCGGGGCTCATCGGGTCGATCAGGGCCTGGTTGCCGTCGCGCAGGTCGACAGCGCACCAGCCGGGGGCGACGTCGATGACGCGGTCCGGCCAGGTGCGGTCCGGCAGCGTGATCGGCTGGACCTCTTCGGCGTACGGCCGGTACCGGAAGGACGGCATGGCGGAGTTCTGCTGCCGGTTCCAGCCGGGCTGGTCGGCGGGGGCCGGCTTGGCGGGCGCGGTGATGGTGCGCGTGCCGGATACGAATGCATCAGCGGGGGACATGGAATTTTCTCCGTGGGTGTGGTGGATCCCTGTCAAGGGGCGACCGACGCGGCAGAACCCCGCGGCGGGAGCCGGTCCGTTCAGACCCCGCCGCGGCGACCGAGAAGAAGAGCCCGCTGCATGATGTCCGCGAGTTTACCGCGTCGGGGTGGAGCAGCCAAAGGAGGTCCCGTCTCCGGGTCGTCCCGGCTCGAGGCTAGCGTTCGAGCCGGAGGGAAGGAACGCCGCATGACACCGCTGGAAATGCTCGCCGTGCTGGTCGCGGGGATGGCCGCCGGGACCATCAACACGGTGGTCGGCTCCGGCACCCTGATCACCTTCCCGGTGCTGCTCGCCTTCGGGCTGCCGCCGGTGACGGCGAACGTCTCGAACACCATCGGGCTGGTGCCCGGCTCGATCAGCGGGGTCATCGGCTACCGCAGGGAGCTGGTGGGGCAGGGCGCGCGGCTGGCCCGGCTCGGGGTCGCCTCGCTGGTCGGCGGGCTGGTCGGGGCAGTGCTGCTGCTGCAGCTGCCGGAGGGCGCGTTCACCGCGATCGTGCCGGTGCTGATCATTCTGGCGGTGATCCTGGTGGTGGTGCAGCCGCGGCTCTCCCGCTGGGTGGCGCGCAGGCGCGAGTGCGGCGACAGCGCGGCGCCGGAGCACGGCGGGCCGGTGCTGTTCGCGGCGGTCGGCGCCACCGGCGTCTACGGCGGGTACTTCGGCGCGGCCCAGGGCGTGCTGCTCATGGGGCTGCTCGGGGTCTTCGTGCACGACGACCTGCAGCGGCTGAACGCGGTGAAGAACGTGCTCGCGCTGATCGTGAACGCGGTCGCCGCGGTGTTCTTCCTCGTGGTCGCCGAGGTGTCGTGGGAGGCGGTGGCGCTGATCGCGGTCGGCTCGATCGTTGGCGGGCAGATCGGGGCGAAGGTGGGGCGGCGGTTGCCGCCCGCGGTGCTGCGCGGGGTGATCGTCGTGGTCGGGCTGGTCGCGGTCGCCCGGTTGCTGCTCGGCTGATCCGCCGAACTCGCCAATCGCTTCGCCTCGATCACGGGTTGCCCCAGCGGGCTGGTCGCCCTTGCCCGCGGCCGGTAACCTTCGCTGCGCCCGAGGACGCAGGAGGTGGCCGGGTGGACAGACGCGCCTTTCTGAAGGCGACCGGGGCGGTGGCGCTCGGCGCGGCCGCGGGCGGCGCGCTCGCGCACGCCCCGGCGACCGCGAACCCGATCTGGGACGGCCTGTTCCAGGAGTGGGTGCCGGAGATCTTCGCCCCGCTGCCCGACGCCCCCGACCACTCCGAGGCGCTGGTCATCGGCTCCGGGTTCGGCGCCGCCGTCACCGCGCTGCGGCTGGCCCGGGCTGGTGTCGCCACCACCGTGCTGGAGCGCGGCTCGCGCTGGCCGAACGATCCGAAGCGGGAGATCTTCACCGGCGACGACCTGCCGGACGGCCGCGGCTTCTGGCACCGCACCACCTTCACCGGGGTCACCAAGGTGCCGATGCAGTTCGCCTCCTTCGGCGGCGTGCTGGACTGCACCGAGTACCCGGGCATCGATGTCTGGCGGGCGGCCGCGGTCGGCGGCGGCTCGGTGATCTTCACCGGCGCCATGATCGCGCCGGAGCGCCGCTTCTTCGACGAGGTCTTCCGCGGCGCCGTCGAGTACGGCGAACTGGACCGGGTTTACTTCCCCCGGGTGCGTCGGATGCTGCGGCTCAGCCCCATGCCCGCCGACATCTACGGCTCCTCCCCGTTCACGCACTCCCGCGCCTGGGACGACCAGGTGCGCAAGGCCGGCTACCAGCCGCAGCCCAACGACTCCATCTTCAACTGGGACGTGCTCCGCGCCGAGCTGAACGGCAGCTCCAAGCCATCGGCAACGGTGGCGCGGAGCAACCTCGGCAACTCCAACGGCGCCAAGTTCGACCTGAACCAGAACTACCTGAGGGACGCCGAGGCCACCGGCAACTGCGGGATCTTCCCCGGCCACCGGGTGGATTCGATCGGGCGGGACGGCAGCCGCTACACCGTCGAGCTGACCAAGCTCGACCCGAGCGGCGCTGTGCTCGGCACCCGCACCGTCACCGCGGACAAGCTCTTCCTCGGCGCCGGCTCGATCGGCAGCACCGAGCTGCTGGTCCGCGCCCAGGCCACCGGCGCGCTGCCGAACCTGAACGAGCACGTCGGCGACGGCTGGGGCACCAACGGCGACGTGGTGCTCGCCCGCGGCGCGAGCTCGCTGGCCGGGCTCGGCCAGGGCGTGCCGAGCGCGAGCCGCATCCTGGACGAGAGCGCGGTGCCGCTCACCCTGGAGAGCTGGTACATCCCCGGCATCCCCTTCGAGACCGGCGCGCTGGCCTCGCTCGGCATGGTGCTCGACCCGGCGCGCACCCGGCTCGGCTACGACGGCGCGACCGGCAAGGTCGGGCTCACCTGGTCGCAGCGGAACCGGGACGACGTGGTCGCCGCGGCCCGCGCGGTGGACCGGAAGATCGCCGAGCGGGCGGGCGCCATGGTCGAGTACAGCGCGCTCGGCTACGACGCCAACGCCCTGTTCACCGCGCACCCGCTCGGTGGCGCGGTGCTCGGGAAGGCGACCGACGGCTACGGCCGGGTGCTCGGCCACCCCGGGCTGTACGTGCTGGACGGCGCGATGATCCCGGGCAGCACCGGAACGGTGAACCCGTCGCTGACCATCAGCGCGCTGGCCGAACGCAATATCGAGGAGATCATCCGCGCCGGACGCTGAGGCGCGGATTACTCTCGGCGACAACGTTGTCGAAGGGAAATGACGTGTCCGCTGGCATTCCCGATCCGGTTCCGCAGGAACCGGAGGACTATCCGCGCAAGCCGCCCGCGCTCTGGACCGATTTCGCCATGCTGGTGCTGGCGATCGTCTCGGTGGTGCTCGTCGTCTGGATCACCTTCTTCTCGGTGACCCCGGAGACGCACCGGGTGATCGTGATCCTGGACGTGAGCATCTGCGCGATCTTCGCCGTCGAGTTCGGATGGCGCTGGCGCCGCGCGGGCTGGCCGTGGACCTTCCCCTTCGTCTACTGGTACGAAGTGCTCGGCATGATCCCGGTGACCAGCCCGTTCTTCCGCGCCTTCCGGCTGCTGCGGATCGTGGTGGTGCTGGTCCGGCTGGCCAGGGTGGCCGACCGCGCCTTCGGCGACCGGGTCACCGCGGCGGTGCTGAACCGTTTCGTGCGCACCATCGTCGAGGTGATCAAGAAGCCGATCACGATGGCGGTGCTGGACGAGGTGGCCTGCGCGCTGCGCACCGGGCACTACACCCGCAATATCGCGGCCGCGCTGGAGGAGAACCGCTCCGAGCTGGACGAGATGATCGTCGACCTGATCAAGAACGACCCGCAGACCCGCCGGGTGCGCTACCTCCCTTTCCACGACGACATCATCCGGCTGATCGCCGACACCACCTTCCGGCTCACCTTCCAGGTGCTGGCCGACCCGCGCACCGACGAGCTGGTGGCCGACATGATCCGGGAGAACGTGGACCAGATCCGCCGGGCGCTCGCCGACGGCGTGAAGGTGGAGCCGTCGGCCTACGGGCCGACCGCCGCCGAGTACTCGGTGCGGCACAAGACCTCGCACCTGTAGCGGTCAGGCCGGGGAGCCGTGCCGCAGCTGCTCGCGCGGGTCGGCGAAGCGCACCGTCTCGTACCCGATCAGCGCGAGCAGCACCGCGCAGAGCAGGCCGAGCGAGACCAGCGCGGGCAGCGCGGTGGCGACCGGGGTGAGCGCGAGGAGCAGCACCACCGCGACCGCGCGCTGGGTGCCGAACTCCCCGGTGGCGTAGTGCTTCGCGCCGATCAGCCCGACCAGGAAGAGCACCACGCCGCCGTAGAGGCAGTAGAGCGGGGCGCCGTAGAGCGCGTCGTGCAGCGTGTGGTGCGAGGCGTCGCCGACGTAGTACAGCACCTTCTTCAGCCCGAGCGAGAGCGCGATGATGCCGACGATCATCGGGAAGTGCCAGAAGGTGTACGAGTTCCGCGCGATCTGGATCTGCCGCTCACCGGTGGCGTGCTTCAGCTCGTGCTCGACCGCGATCGCCGCCACGTCGAAGTAGGCCCACCAGAGCAGCCCGGAGATGGCGAGCCCGAGCAGCGCGGCAAGCGCGATCGGCCAGGAGATGGGCAGCGCCCGCACCCCGATCCCGATCGAGACGATGGATTCGCCAAGCGCGACGATGATGATCAGGCCGTAGCGCTCGGCGAAGTGGCCGGCCGAGTTGATCCGCCAGCCGTTGCCGGCGACCAGCGTCCACAGGTAGTCGCCCGCGATGGCGGCGAACCAGAGCGCGATCTGCACCGTGCCGTGCGTGGTCGCGGCGATCAGCAGCAGCGTGGTGCCGATGGTGATCGAACCGAGCGCCCAGCGCACCACCTGGGTGCGCAGCTGCGAGTCGTCGGCGCTGCACAGCCAGAACATGACCAGGTGCACCAGCCGCACCACCAGGTAGGCGATGGCGAAGACCAGCGGCCCGTACCAGCCGCCGGGCAGGTCGTTGAAGGCCTCCGGGATGGTGAGCGCCGCGATGAAGGCGCCGCCCATGGCGACGAACATGGCCACCCGCATGATGCCCTCGTCGGCCCTGACCACATTGCCGAGCCAGGAGTAGGCGATCCACACCCACCACATGAGCGCGAGCACGAGCAGCGCGCGGACCAGGTTCTTCGCGCTGGGGTCGTCGGCGGCGAGGTCGGTCACCACCGTGAAGGCGAAGACGAGCACGAGATCGAAGAAGAGTTCGAGCTGGGTGACCGAGGATCCCTCGCTCATCGGCTGCAGCCGCAGCCGCTTGGCACCTGTCATGCCGGACATCGTCGCACCGACGGCGCTCAGACGGCGGTCTCTACCTCCGGAAATCGCTCCGCGAACTCCGCGAACCGCTCCACCACCTCCTCCTGCGCCCGCTTGTTCTGGCGGTGTACGAGGAAGCCGGGCAGGGGGAACGGGAGCTGCTGCTCGACGTGCTGCCAGACCTCGGTGCCGTCGGGACCAGGTGTCACCTCGTACCAGCCGCGGCCGCGGACGCCGCGGGTGCTGTCCGCGACCTCCCAGGAGCAGCGGTCCGGCGTCCAGCTGTACTCCAGCACCTGGATGTCGGAGCCGCCGGGCAGGTCGGCGGTGACGAAGACCCGGGCCGGCCGGTCGCGCTGGTCCCTGGTCGCCACCCGGACGTCGCTGTAGGTCGACGACCACTCGGGTAGCAGCTCGACCGCGGCCAGCGCGGCCATCACCCGCTCGGGATCGGCGTCCACGACTATTCGGACATCAGTCTTGGTTCTCATGCCATTCCTCCGCCCGCGGGGGTACCTCTGAGCCCGATTGTCACCAAACTGTGACACCGCGTCAATACCGGGGCGAAGTCGCACTATTGCGATCTCGGGGCAGCTCAGGGTCGGTTTTCCGGCATGGGAAGGGGCTTGCGGTCGCCGAATCGACTGCCTGGCAAGCGTTCAGCTTCCGGGCGGGACCACCAGGAGCCGCTCGACGGCGGCCGCGACGAGGGTGCGGCCCTGCTCCTCGGTGAAGACGTCGGGGAGCGTGAGCCGGTCCACGATCAGCCAGTTCAGCGCCAGATAGAGCAGGAGAACGGTGGTCTCGTCACCGGGCATGCCCGCTTCCAGGTGGGTGCGCACGTTGTAGTCGATATCCGCGCGCACCCGCTCGGTGAGCAGCCTCCGCAACTCCGGCCTGCGGGTGGCCTCCAGCCGGAGTTCGAGCAGGGCAAGGTAGCCGCTCCGGAATGCCTCGATCCGGTCGACGATGGTCTGCATGAGCCGGGTGACGGTCGCCCGGTCCTTGGGGTCCTCGATGAGCGGACGGAGCACATCGGGGCCCGGCGTCAGCCGCTCGTAGAACCGGCTGCCCGCCTGGGTGAGCAGGTCGTCGCGGTCGCCGAAGTAGTTGGAGGCGGTGCCTGCCGGTACCGCGGCCCTGCGGTCGACCGCGCGGAAGGTGAGCCCGCGCGCGCCGTCGTCGGCGAGCACCTCGAGCGCCGCGTCGAGCAGTGCGCCCCTGCGCTCCGGATTGGTCCGCATATTGACACCACTCCATCTGTAGTACTACGGTCAAACCACTTCAATCAGAGTACTACGAACGGTGGTTCCCGTGCGCAAGCTGGTGTACTACGTGGCCGTCACGCTGGACGGCTATATCGCCGGGCCGGGCGGCGAGTTCGACTTCTTCCCGGTCAGCGCCGAGCAGGGCGCCGCGCTCAATGCCGACTACCCGGAGTTCGTGCCCTCCGCCTTCCGCGGCCGGGCCGGGATCGCCGACGAGCAGCCGAATGCCCGCTTCGACACGGTCCTGATGGGCCGCCGCACCTATGCGGTCGGCGGTGGCAGCCCGTACGCACACCTCACCCAGTACGTGTTCTCGACGACGCTCGGCGCCGACCCCGACCCGGCGGTCCGAGTGGTCGGCGCCGACCCCGCCGCCTTCGTCCGGGAGCGGAAGGCCGAAGCCGGTGGCGACCTCTGGCTGTGCGGCGGCGGCGCGCTCGCCGCGGCGCTGCTCCCCGAGATCGACGAACTGATCCTCAAGACCTACCCGGTGGTCGCGGGCACCGGCGTGCCGATGATCGCGGGCGGCTTCCGGCCGGGACAGTTCCTGGCGGAGCGGCGCCGCGAATTCGACAACGGCGCGTTGGTCGGCTGGTTCACCCGGGCCTGAGCCCGCAACAGTAAGGAGTACCCCATGCCCGAACTCGTCTACTTCGTCGGCGTCTCGCTGGACGGCTACATCGCGGGCCCGGACGGCGAGATCGACTTCCTCCCGCTCGGCCCCGACTTCGTCGAGTGGCTCGGCACCGACTACCCGGAGACGCTGCCCGCGCACGTCCACCCGCATTTCGGGATCGCGCCCGGCACGCCGAACCGGCACTTCGGCAGCGTCGTCATGGGCCGGGCCACCTACCAGCCCGGCCTGGACGCAGGCTTCCCGAGCCCGTACCCGCACCTGACCCAGTACGTCGTCTCGACCACGCTGACGGCGGCCCCCGCACCGGACGTCCGCGTGGTCACCGACCCGAAAGCACTGGTCCGGGAGCTGAAGGCGAACGAAGAGCGCGACATCTGGCTGGCGGGCGGCGGCAGGCTGGCCGCCGCGCTGCTGG
Source organism: Nocardia sp. NPDC057227 (assembly GCF_042669725.1). NCBI lineage: Bacteria > Bacillati > Actinomycetota > Actinomycetes > Mycobacteriales > Nocardiaceae > Nocardia > Nocardia sp. NPDC057227. The sequence goes on from NZ_JBHUXA010000043.1 coordinate 20,150, forward strand.
ACGAGATCGACGCCCTGGTGATCAAGCGCTACCCGGTGCTGGCCGGTGCGGGCATCCCGGTCTTCGCGGGGGAATTCCGTCCGACGCAGTGGGCGCCGGTACACCGGCGGTCCTTCGAGAACGGCACCCAGGTGAGCACCTTCCGCCGCGCGGGCTAACCGCGCAGGAAGGAGAGCCGCACCTGCCGCTCCGGGTTGTCCACGTTGAGGTCGACGAAGGCGATGGACTGCCAGGTGCCGAGCTGCAGCGCGCCGCCGATGACAGGGACGGTGGCGTACGGCGGGATCAGCGCGGGCATGACGTGCGAGCGGCCGTGCCCGCGGCTGCCGTGCGCGTGCCGCCAGCGGTCGTCGGCGGGCAGCAGGTCGCGCAGCGCGGCGAGCAGGTCGTCGTCGCTGCCCGCGCCGAGTTCGATGATCGCGATCCCGGCCGTCGCGTGCGGCACGAAGACGTGCAGCAGGCCGTCGCCGCCCTGCTCGCGGGCGAAATCCGCGCACCGCGGCGTGAGGTCGATGACCGCTTCCCCGCGGCCGGTGGTCACGTCGAGGATGATGCTCTCCATGCGTGCGACGCTCCTTCCCGGGTGCGCGATACCCCGCCGGACATTCGCTATTCGAAATGCTCCACAGCTGTGTGGTTTTGCACAGGACTCGGAGGTAGCAGCCGGAACGGCGGGGTCCGGCCGGTACCCTTGGAGCCTGTTACCTGCACGTTGCCGACCATGGAGGACCCTGCTGTGGCTCTCGTAGTTCAGAAGTACGGAGGATCCTCGGTGGCCACCGCCGAGCGTATCCGGCGCGTCGCTGAACGGATCGTCGAGACCAAGAAGCAGGGTCACGACGTCGTGGTGGTCTGCTCCGCCATGGGTGACACGACCGACGAACTCCTGGAGCTGGCGCAGGAGGTCTCGCCGTCGCCGCCGGTGCGCGAGATGGACATGCTGCTCACCGCGGGCGAGCGCATCTCGAACGCGCTCGTCGCCATGGCCATCCACTCGCTCGGCGCCGAGGCCAGGTCGTTCACCGGCTCGCAGGCCGGGGTGATCACCACCGGCGCGCACGGCAAGGCCAAGATCATCGACGTCACGCCGGGCCGGCTCAGGGAGGCGCTGGACGAGGGCACGATCGTGCTCGTCGCCGGCTTCCAGGGCGTCAGCCAGGACAGCAGGGACGTCACCACGCTCGGCCGCGGCGGGTCCGACACCACCGCCGTCGCGCTGGCCGCGGCGCTGGAGGCCGACGTCTGCGAGATCTACACCGACGTGGACGGCGTCTTCACCGCCGATCCGCGCATCGTCGCCGACGCGCAGAAGCTGGACCAGGTCTCCTACGAGGAGATGCTGGAGATGGCGGCCTGCGGGTCGAAGGTGCTGATGCTGCGCTGCGTCGAGTACGCGCGCCGCTACAACGTGCCCGTGCACGTCCGCTCGTCCTACACCGACAAGCAGGGCACCTACGTCTACGGATCGATGGAGGACATCCCCTTGGAGCAAGCAATCCTCACGGGCGTCGCGCACGACCGCAGCGAGGCCAAGGTGACCGTTGTCGGGCTACCGGACGAGCCGGGGTACGCCGCGAAGGTGTTCCGCGCGGTCGCCGACGCCGAGATCAATATCGACATGGTGCTGCAGAACATCTCCAAGATCGAGACCGGCAAGACCGACATCACCTTCACGCTGCCCAAGGACGACGGCTCGCGCGCGGTCGAGTTCCTGACCAAGCGGCAGGGCGAGATCGGCTTCTCCCAGGTGCTGTACGACGACCACATCGGCAAGGTGTCGCTGGTCGGGGCCGGTATGAAGAGCCACCCCGGCGTCACCGCGACCTTCTGCGAGGCGCTCGCCGAGGCCGGTGTGAACATCGACCTCATCTCCACCTCGGAGATCCGGATCTCGGTGCTGGTCAAGGATTCCGAGCTGGACCACGCGGTGCGGGTGCTGCACCGCGCCTTCGATCTCGGCGGCGACGAGGTCGCCGTCGTGCACGCCGGAACGGGGCGATAACCAATGGGTATTCGGGTAGGAGTCGTCGGTGCGACCGGTCAGGTCGGCGCCGTCATGCGGAAGTTGCTCGAGGAGCGGGATTTCCCGGCCGACGAGGTACGGTTCTTCGCCTCCGCCCGCTCGGCGGGGAAGACACTGCCCTGGCGCGGCGGCGAGATCGTGGTGGAGGACACCGAGGCCGCCGATCCGAGCGGGCTGGACATCGCGCTGTTCTCGGCCGGGGCCACCATGTCCCGGGTGCAGGCGCCGCGGTTCGCGGCGGCCGGCGTCACGGTGATCGACAACTCCTCGGCCTGGCGCAAGGATCCCGAGGTGCCGCTTGTCGTCTCCGAGGTGAACCCGGAGCAGACCCGCAACCTGGTCAAGGGCATCATCGCCAACCCGAACTGCACCACCATGGCGGCCATGCCCGTGCTCAAGCCGCTGCACGACGCGGCCGGGCTGCAGCGCCTCATCGTCTCCAGCTACCAGGCCGTCTCCGGCTCCGGGCTGGCCGGGGTGGAGGAGCTGGCCGGGCAGGTGCGCGCGGTGATCGACGATATCGAGCAGCTGGTGCACGACGGCAGCGCCGTCCGGTTCCCGGCGCCGAACAAGTACGTCGCGCCGATCGCCTTCGACGTCATCCCGCTGGCCGGCTCCCTGGTGGACGACGGCAGCGACGAGACCGACGAGGACCAGAAGCTGCGCAACGAGAGCCGCAAGATCCTCGGGCTGCCGGAGCTGCTGGTCAGCGGCACCTGCGTGCGCGTCCCGGTCTTCACCGGGCACTCGCTGTCGATCAATGCCGAGTTCGCCGAGCCGCTCTCGCCGGAGCGCGCCAGGGAGATCCTCGGCAAGGCCGCCGGGGTGAAGCTGGTCGACGTGCCGACGCCGCTGCAGGCCGCGGGGGCCGACGAGTCGCTGGTCGGCCGGATCCGCCGCGATCCCGGCGTCCCGGACGGCCGCGGCCTCGCGCTCTTCGTCTCCGGTGACAACCTGCGCAAGGGCGCCGCGCTGAACACCATCCAGATCGCCGAAGTGCTGCTGCGGGAGCGCTGAAAACGAGGTCGCCCGGCGCGGGCGGCGGCTGCTAGCCTGCGCCGATGGCGACTCCCCATCCCCAGGTCTTCTTCGGTGACCGGCTCGTCCCCGCCGCGGCGGCGACCGTCGGCGTCGCCTCGTCGGCGGTGCTGTACGGCCTGAGCGTCTATACCGTCTTCCCCGTGCACCGGACAGCCGGCACGCGCACCGCATTCCGGCTCGCGGATCATTTCCGCAGGCTGGAGGAGTCCTGCAAGATCATCGGGATCGACCGGTTCGCGCAGGAATGGGATTACGCGCGCTTCGAGGCCACCGTGCGCGAGCTGATCGCGGCGAACGAACCGCGGGACGAGGTGTTCGTCCGGGCGTCGGTGCACGTGGTGGAGTCGCTGCCCGGCACAAGGGTGCGCGGCACGGAAATCGCGGTGAGCATGTTCGGCTACGACGCGGTGCCGATCGTCCCGCAGGACGGCATGCGGCTGAAAGCCAGCCCGTGGCGGCGCATTCCGGACAATGCCATCCCGTCGCGGGCGAAGGTCAACGGCGCCTACGTGAACTCCGTGCTGGCCAAGCAGGACGCGATCGACTCCGGCTACGACGACTGCGTCTTCCTCGACGGCAACGGCCACGTCTGCGAACTCAGCGCCGCCAATATCTTCCTGGTGCGCGGCGGCACGCTCATCACCCCCGACGTCAGCTGGGTGAAATGTCAATACAGGGTATCGTCCGGGTGTGACCCTCCGCGCCGTCATCTACGCCCGCGTCTCCAAGCCCGGCGAGAAATCCGTCAACG
>NZ_JBHUXA010000044.1:0-21408 GCF_042669725.1 Nocardia sp. NPDC057227
GGCGGCGAGCGCCGCCTCCGCGACGCTCGCCCGCATGGTGTCGACGCTGACCGGGACGCCTGCCGCGACCAGCCCGCCGATCACCGGGACCACCCGCGCGGCCTCGGTCGCCGGATCGACCCGGATCGCACCCGGCCGGGTGGACTCGCCGCCGACGTCGACCAGGTCGGCCCCCGCTTCGTAGAGCTCGATGCCGTGCGCGACGGCGTGCTCCGGGTCGAGGTAGCGGCCGCCGTCGGAGAACGAGTCGCTGGTGACGTTGACGATGCCGAGCACCAGGCAGGAGCGGCCCGTGCGGGCGCCGATACCGGCGAGCCCGGTCACCGTGCGCTCACTTCCGCAGGATGAGGTCCAGGGCCTCGGAACGGGAGGCGGGGTTGGACTGCAGCATCCCGCGCAAGGCCGAGGTGGTGGTGCTCGCGCCCGGCTTGCGGATACCGCGCATGGCCATGCACAGGTGCTCGGCCTCGATCACGACGATGGCGCCGCGCGGATCCAGCTTGCGCATGAGGGCGTCGGCGATCTGACTGGTCAGCCGCTCCTGCACCTGCGGGCGCTTCGCGTAGAGGTCGACCAGCCTGGCCAGCTTGGAGAGCCCGGTGACCCGGCCGTGCGGGCCGGGGATGTAGCCGACGTGCGCGACGCCGTGGAACGCCACCAGGTGGTGCTCACAGGTCGAGTACAGCGGGATGTCCCTGACCAGCACCATTTCCTGGTGCCCCTCGTCGAACGTCGTGTTCAGCACGGCATCCGGATCGTCGTAGAGCCCGGCGAAGACCTCGCGGTAGGCCCGGGCCACCCGGGCGGGAGTATCCAGCAACCCGGGCCGCTCGGGATCCTCGCCGACGGCGATCAGCAGCTCACGCACCGCGGCCTCGGCGCGTGGTTGATCGAACGTCCTTCCGGTCTCCCGCGCGACCACGTCGTCGGCGGGTGCGACGATCCGCACGCCGTCCTCGTTCCTCAGGTCGACGGCACTGCCGTTCGAACTGTCACCGGCGCCGCCGTTGTGGCTGGCCGACTTCTCGTTGGCCGACATCACGGACACCTCCCTATCTCGGTGCGGGCAAAAGACCCGAACACCCCCGTGCCGAGCCTAGTAGCCACCGATCAGCGCCGACCGTTCGGTCCGTCCCAGTCCGGGTTGTCGGCGCGGCCCTCGTCACCGGGGTAGCGGCCCTGTTCACCGGGGTAGCCCTGGTCGTACCCGGGCTGCTCCCCGCCGTAACCGGAATCACCCTGATAGCCGCGGCCCTGATCCTCCCGGCTCCACGGCCTTGCGCCGGGGCGCTGCTCGCCGGGGCCGTACGGGTTGCTCTGCCTCGGGTCGTCCTCGCGCGGCGGCCAGCCGGGCGCGGACCAGCCCGCGGGGGCGCCGTAGTCCGGGCGCGACCCGTGCGTTCCGGTGGCTCCGGCGCCGGGCCTGCCGTACCCCTGACCCTGCGGCTGCGCGGGCGGGCGACCGCCCTGGTACCCCTGCGGCCTGCCCTGATACCCGGCCGCGGCACCGTTCGGCACCGCCGGGCCGCCGTTGACGCCCGCGTGCGCACCGTTCGGCGGCCGTGCGGGCAACGCGCCGATCGGCTCCGGCGGCCACTTCTCGCCGCGCTCGGCGGCCAGCTCGCCCGGGGTCTTGACCGGCGGCTTGTCCGAGGGGACGCGCTCGCCGAAATCGTTGAAGGCGGTGATCCGCGGCCGCTTCTCCACCTCGGTGAAGATCTGCTCCAGGTCCTTGCGGTGCAGCGTCTCCCGCTCCAGCAGCGCCGTGGCCAGAATGTCGAGGATGTCGCGGTACTCGTTCAGGATCGACCACGCCTCGGTGTGCGCGGCCTCGATCAGGTTGCGCACCTCCTCGTCGATGGCGCCCGCGACCTCGTGCGAGTAGTCCGACTGCACGCCCATCGAGCGGCCGAGGAACGGGTCGCCCTGCTCCTGGCCGTACCGGACGGCGCCGAGCCGTGCGCTCATGCCGTACTCGGTGACCATCGCCCTGGCGATCTTGGTGGCCTGGTCGATGTCGGAGGAGGCGCCGGTGGTCGGCTCGTGGAACACCAGCTCCTCGGCCGCGCGGCCGCCCATCGCCATGACCAGCCTGGCGATCATCTCGGAGCGGGTCATCAGCCCCTTGTCGTCCTCGGGCACGGTCATGGCGTGGCCGCCGGTGCGGCCGCGGGCCAGGATGGTGACCTTGTAGACCGGCTCGATGTCCGGCATCGCCCAGGCGGCGAGCGTGTGCCCGCCCTCGTGGTACGCGGTGATCTTCTTCTCGTGCTCGCTGATGATCCGGCTCTTCCGGCGCGGGCCGCCGATCACCCGGTCCACCGACTCCTCCAGCGCCTCGCCGGTGATCACCGAGCCGTTCTCGCGCGCGGTGAGCAGCGCGGCCTCGTTGATGACGTTGGCGAGATCGGCGCCGGACATGCCGACGGTGCGCTTGGCCAGCCCGTCCAGGTCGGCCTCGGCCGCGATCGGCTTGCCCTGCGAGTGCACCCGCAGGATCGAGCGGCGGCCTGCCAGGTCGGGGTTGCCGACCGGGATCTGCCGGTCGAAGCGGCCGGGGCGGAGCAGCGCGGGGTCGAGGATGTCCGGCCGGTTGGTGGCCGCGATCAGGATGATGCCGGTGCGGTCGCCGAAGCCGTCCATCTCGACCAGCAGCTGGTTCAGGGTCTGCTCACGCTCGTCGTGGCCGCCGCCGAGGCCTGCGCCGCGCTGGCGGCCGACCGCGTCGATCTCGTCGACGAAGATGATGCAGGGGCTGTTCTGCTTGGCCTGCTCGAACAGGTCGCGCACCCGGGAGGCGCCGACGCCGACGAACATCTCCACGAAGTCCGACCCGGAGATGGTGAAGAACGGCACCCCCGCCTCGCCCGCGACCGCGCGCGCCAGCAGCGTCTTGCCGGTGCCGGGCGGGCCGTAGAGCAGAACGCCCTTCGGGATCTTCGCGCCGAGCGCCTGGTAGCGCACCGGATTCTGCAGGAAGTCCTTGATCTCGTAGAGCTCCTCGACCGCCTCGTCGGCGCCCGCGACGTCGGCGAAGGTGGTCTTCGGCATGTCCTTGCTCAACTGCTTGGCCTTGGACTTGCCGAAGCCCATCATCCCTCCGCGGCCGCCGCCCTGCATGCGCGCCATGACGAAGATGAAGAGGCCGAGCAGGATCACCATCGGCAGCACGAACAGCAGGATCTGGGTGAACCAGCTCTCCTGCTTGACCACCGTGTTGTAGGGGGCGCCGGACTGCCGCACCGCGTCGAAGATCTGCGCGGAGGTCTCGCTGCCGCCGGGGAACTTGGTGAGGATCCTGGATTCGCCGCCGGTCGCGTCGTTGCCGTTGTTCAGCTCGATGCGGAGCTGCTGCTCCCGGTCGTCGATCTGCACGTTCTTGACATTCGGCTTGTCCGCCAGCTGGCTCAGCGCCACCGAGGTGTCGACGCTCTTCCAGCCGCGGGTGTCGTTGCCGAAGTAGCTGAACGCGTAGATGACCAGCAGAATGCCCGAGACTATGGCCAGGGTGCGGAACACTGTCTTGCGGTTCATAGAGCGTAGGCCGGGCGGCCAGTCCTTTCCGGTGTCTCCGGTTGTGCCTAGCGATGCGGGCTCGCGCGCGCCACCCCGCTCGCACCCACCGTTCCGGGCGGGTTCGGATGCGGACATGCCACGTTACCGCGTACGGTCTACTCGCATACATGCACAGTTCGGCTGCTGGTGCAGTCGATGTGGTCAACGGCCGGGGAGCCGCGTTGGTTCCCGAGGAGCCCCGTCCGGCTTATTGCAAGTGGCAACAATCATGGCATGTCCGGCCTATGGTGAGCGACGACACAGCCTCACCGCCCTCCGGCCGGAGCGGCGAATCGCGTGGCCAGCGAGACCCCGGGCGCGCGATCGAATCGAACGAGCGCAGGGGGTATGGACATAGTCGAGTTACGGACGCCCACCGCGATCCTGCGGCACGGACGCGGCCGGCTGGTGGTTTTGCGACCGGGAACCGAGGGCGAGGCGGTGCTCGACGTCCCGATCTCCGACCTGCTCAAGGCCAGGTTGAACCGGCGCGCCGACGACGCCGTCGTGATCGAGATCTACCTGCGCGACCCGGCGCCGCTGCTGGTCGGCGTACCCGCGGACCGCACCCCGCTGCCGGTGCTGATCGCCGAGCACGACGTGCCCGCCGCCACCGAGATCGTCGCCCAGCTGAACACCCAGATCCTGGCCGCGCGCCGGGTCGAGATCGAGCAGCCGGACCTGGAGCCGCCCGCCCCGACCTGGGGCCGCACCGGCCCGGCGCGGGCGGACGTCGACACGGCCACCCAGCGGATGACGCCGCGGCGCGGCGCGAGCCAGGCGATCGCGGCGCTGCAGCGCTACGTCACGCCGGACGAGTACCTGCTGGAGACCGCGGTGGTCTCCGCGCGGGTGCCGGAGGCGGGCCAGGGGCTGATCGCGGCGACCACGACCAGGCTGCTCTTCATCGCGCTCGACCTGCGGGTCGCCCACGAGCTGCCGATCCCCGCCGTGCTCTGGGCGCGCACCGGCGCCGACCGGGAGAGCGACCTGCGCACCGTGCTCTCGGTGCACGACGGCTTCCTGACGCTCGAGTTCGTCGCGGGCGAGCGGGCCGACCTGGAGCGAATGGCGCGCGCGGTGAACTTCGCGGTCCGGCTGGAGGCGGCGCACGGCGCGATCGCGCCACCGGACCCCGGCGTCTCCACGCTCTACGGGGAGTGGGAGCTGCTGGTCGAGCGGCACTCGCTCGGCATGGTGGACGAGAGCCAGTTCCAGCGGTTCGGCCGCGGCATCCTGCGCTCGCTGCCGGACCGCTGCTGAGCCGCTAGGCCGGGATGTCCTTCGCCGCCGGGCGCGGGTGCAGCTCGATCCGGCGCCACGGGCTGGTCGGGCGGGTCCAGAGCCGGAGCAGCTCCATCCTGCGGTCGACGCCGCCGTCCTTGAGCACGGCGAGGTCCTCGCAGGCCTGCCAGTAGGTCCAGCCGGCCAGGTAGGCGTCGCCGAACTGGCGCCAGTTGCGGTACTTGCGCTGGGCCAGCGGCAGCGCGCGGGCCATGTAGCTCCAGGCGACGTCGGCCTCCAGGTAGCCGGCGGTGTAGGCCATCCTGGCCACCGCCGTCACCCTGGCCAGGTCCCAGGCGTGGATGCAGGTGGCGACCGGCCGGGCCAGGTGCGAGGTGAAGCCGATCTTGATCGCCTGACACCAGATGTCGTAGTCGCGGACCAGCGCCTCCGGGTTCTCCATGCCGCGGAAGGCCGCCACCTGCCGGAGGAAGGCGCGGTGCCGGTCGGCGCGCTCGCCGAAGCGGTCCCGCTCCCCCGCGGTCAGCGCCGCGGTGACCAGCGGGTGCACCAGCGCGTAGAGCGGCGCGTGCATACCCTTCAGCAGCTGCTCCATCGAGGCCTGCGCCTCGGTGCCGTCGGTGATGCCCCAGGCACCGGTGAGGGTGTCGATGGCGAGCTCGCGGCGGTCGCCGAGCGGGTGCTCGCGCTCCGGGCCGAGCACCAGCCCGTCGTGGAAGGCGTCCCAGCGCGCCGAGTAGAAGGCACCGAGCGCGAGCGCCCGCAACCGGTCGTCGTCCAATTGCGCCCCGGACCAGTGGTCCTCTTCGCGATTGTCCAGCTCCTCGTACGGAAAGGGTGTCAACGTCGCTTTACCGCGGGAAGGCATACTCGGAGTCTAGGTGCTCCCCTACAGGTCGCTGGTTCAGTTGCGCTTCTTGGCCCGACCCCGGGCGTGCCAGGGGGCTATCGTGCATCCATGTGTAGAAACATCACCGTCCTGCGTGGCCTGGAACCAGCCGCGACCGAGCAGGAGATCTATGCTGCCGCACTGCAGTACGTGCGCAAGGTCGGTGGTGTCTCCGGCCTGAGCAGCACCACCAAACCGGCGGTCGACCGGGCGGTCGCGGCCATCGCCGCGGCGACCACCCAGCTGCTCGACGAGCTGCCCGACCGCAGGGTGCCGCCGAGCACCGACCCGCCGCTGCGCCGGATCGCCGCGCGGGAGACCGCGGAGAACAGCGCCGAGTAGCCCTCAGTCCAGCGCGCCGGGGCCGTAGGCGGCCACGCAGGTGAGCGCGACCTCCAGCGCCAGCCCGCGCTCCTGCACCGAGTACCCGAGCAGCTCCTCGACCCGCTGGATCCGGTAGCGCACGGTGTTCTTGTGTACCCCGAGCTGCCGCGCGGTCGCCTCCGGGCTGCGCTGGTGGCGCAGGTAGGCGTGCAGCGTCTCGCGCAGCCGGGCCGTCGCGGCGTCCCGCCCGGCCAGCGCCCGCAGCTCGCGCCGGACCAGCCCGCGCATGGCCGCCCGGTCCACCCCGGCCAGGTAGGCGATCTCCACCGCCCGGTACCCCGTGACCGGAGCCCCCGAGCGCTCGGCAACCTGCCTGGCGGAGACCGCCTCCCGATGCCCGCGCCGGAACCCGGCGGTGGCCGGGGCGGGCACCCCGAACGCGACCCGCACCGGCGGCTCGATCTCCGCGCCCGCGAGCAGCGGCGGCTCCTCCGGCCCGGCCAGCCGGGCGGCCTGCCCGTCGTCCAGCCCGGCCCACGCCCACATCCCGCTGGCCCCGGAGGCGACGGTGAGCAGCCGGTTCGTGCCGAGCGCGGTGGCGATCCGGTGCGCGACCCGCTCCAGCCCGCCGATCACGTCGCCCTCGCCGCCGAAGGGCTCGTCGCTCCACAGCACGAAGGCGAGGTGCTGCTGGTTCAGCCGGTAGCCGAGCCGCACGGCGGCCTGCTCCGGGTCGACGTCGTCGCCTGCGAGCAGCGCGCGCACCGTCTCGGCCCTGCGGTTCAGTGCCGCGCGCAGCACCTGCTCGCGCTCGGCCAGGTAGGTCTCGGTGAGCAGCTCGACCGAGGTGTTCACCCAGCGGGTGGCGCGCTCGAAGGTCCGGACCAGCACCGTGCGCTCGATCTCCGGCGGCGCCTGCCGCTCCTCGAACGATTCGCGCAGGTAGTCGAGCACCGCCTCCAGCCCGACGTGGTAGGTGCGGAGCAGCAGCCGCAGGTCGTAGCCGCGCTGCGCGATGGTCCTGGCCAGCGCGTGCACCTCCTCCGGCAGCGGGACGTCGAAGCTGTCGCTGGTCAGCCCGCCGAGCATGAGCCGGGCGTGCGCCCTGGTGCTCGCGGTGAGGTCGCGCCGGATGTCGTGGTCGCGCAGCTCGGGCACCCGGTCCACGATCACCGCGTCCAGCCGCTCGACCACCTGGTCCAGGGTCTGCGTGCGCATGGTCTCGAAGGCGTACTCGGCCAGCCAGTCCCTGATGATCTCGTCGCGCGTGCCGGAAGACATCCGCCGCTCCCTCTTTTGTGCCGCTGACACAAACCGGCGCCGCTCCGTTGACGGCTCGGGCCAAGAATGTCACCTCCGATTGTGTCACCCTCATAGGTCAGTGAGCTGATTCACAGTGATTTCCGCAGTACCCGACGGAGTGGGAGTACAGCCGTGACCAATATCGAGGCCGAGACACCGGCGATCGAGGTCCGCAATCCGGGCACCGGCGACCTGGTCGGCACCGTGCCGGACCAGACCGCCGACGAGGTGGCCGCGGCCGTCAGGGAGCTGCGGCTCTTCCAGCCCGAGTGGGAGGCCATCGGCGCCGACGGGCGCAAGGAATGGCTGATGAAGCTGCAGGACTGGATCATCGACAACACCGAGCAGCTGGCCGACGTGCTGCAGTCGGAGACGAGCAAGCCGCGCGCCGACGCCCTCATCGACCCGGCCTTCGCCGTCGACCTGATCGGCTTCTACGCGCGCCGGGCGGGCAAGTTCCTCGCCGACGACCACCCGTCCCCGCACAGCCCGCTGGCCAGGGTCAAGCGGCTGACCACGGTGTACTCGCCGTACCCGGTGGTCGGCGTGATCACCCCGTGGAACTTCCCGCTGGCCATGCCCGCGCTCGACGTCATCCCGGCGCTGGCCGCGGGCGCCGCCGTGCTGCTCAAGCCATCCGAGGTCACCCCGCTCTCCGCGCTGGAGCTGGCCCGCGGCTGGGCCGAGATCGGCGCCCCTCCGGTCTTCGCCGTTGTCACCGGCGGCGGCGCGACCGGGGCCGCGGTCGTGGCGAACGCCGACTACATCCAGTTCACCGGCTCCACCGCGACCGGCAAGAAGATCGCCGCGGCCTGCGTCGAGCGGCTGGTGCCGTACAGCCTGGAGCTGGGTGGCAAGGACCCGGCGATCGTGCTCGCCGATGCCGACCTGGACCGGGCCGCGCACGGCGTCGCCTTCGGCGGCATGTTCAACTCCGGGCAGGTCTGCATCTCGGTCGAGCGGGTCTACGTCGAGGCGCCGGTGTACGACGAGTTCGTCGCCAAGCTCACCGACGCGGTCGCGAACCTGCGGCAGGGGCTGGACGGCCGCGAGTCGAAGCACGACCTCGGCGGGCTGGCCAACGAGGCCCAGGTCGCCATCGTGCAGCGGCACATCGAGGAGGCCGTCGCGGCGGGCGCGCGGGTGGCCACCGGCGGGCAGCGGACCGGCCAGGGCACGCTCTTCCAGCCGACGGTGCTGCTCGACGTCGACCACTCCATGTCCTGCATCCGCGAGGAGACCTTCGGCCCGACGCTCCCGGTGGTCAAGGTGGCCGACGAGGCCGAGGCGATCCGGCTGGCGAACGACTCCCAGTACGGCCTCTCCGCCTCGGTCTGGACCGCGGACAAGGCCCGCGGTGAGCGGGTCGCCCGGCAGCTGAACGCGGGCGCGGTGAACATCAACGACGTCTTCGCCAACCTGTTCAACTTCGCGCTGCCGATGGGCGGCTGGAAGCAGTCCGGGATCGGCGCTCGCTGGGGCGGTGCGGCGGGCGTGCGGAAGTACTGCCGGCAGAAGGCGATCACCACCCCGCTGCTGCCGACCGCGCAGAAGGAGCTGACTTGGTTCCCCTACCAAATGCCGAAGCTCATGGTCGCGCTCGGCGCGATGCGCGCGGCGGGCGCCCGCGGCAAGCGCAGGCTCGACCCCGCCACCATCCGCAAGATCCGAGGAGGAGACAAGTGAGCAGTGCCGTCAGCGGCAAGGTCGTCGTGATCACCGGCGGGGCGCGTGGCATCGGCCTCGCCACCGCCCGTGCGCTGCGCGAGCAGGGCGCGAAGATCGCGATCGGCGATATCGACGAGACCACCGTCAAGCAGTCCGGCACCGACAACGACTTCGAGGTCTACGGCAGCCTCGACGTGACCGACGAGGAGTCGTTCACCCGGTTCCTCGACGAGGTGGAGCGCGAGCTCGGCCCGATCGACGTGCTGATCAACAATGCCGGGATCATGCCGACCGGCAGGCTGGTGGACGAGCCGGACGCGCTCACCCGGCGCATCCTGGACATCAACGTCTACGGCGTGATCCTCGGCTCCAAACTGGCCGCGGCCAGGATGCTGCCGCGCGGCAGCGGCCACGTCATCAACATCGCCTCGCTGGCGGGCGAATCGCACATCCCCGGGCTCGCCACCTACAACGCGAGCAAGCACGCGGTGCTCGGCTTCACCGACACCCTGCGCGAGGAGTACCGCGGCACCGGGCTGCACTTCTCCTCGGTGCTGCCGACGCTGACCAAGACCGAGCTCGGCTCCGGGGTCAGCACGCCGAAGGTGATGCCGCCCGCCGAGCCGGAGGACATCGCCGCGGCCATCGCCGCGCTGATCGTCAAGCCGAGATCGAAGGTGCGGGTGACGAAGGTCGCCGGGGCGATCTCCCGGGTCGTCAATTTCCTGCCGGAGTCCGTCGGCGACGCCATCGCCCGCTCGCTCGGCGCCTCGCACACCTTCCTGGAGGACGTGGACAGCGACCAGCGCAAGGCGTACGAGGACCGCGCCCGGACGGTCTGAGCCCGCTCACGTCCAGCCCCAGCCCTCTGTGATATATATCACAGAGGGCTGGGCCACTTCCGGACCGCCGCCGCATCGCCGGACGTCACTGAACGGTCGCCGGGTTCGCGCAGCAATCGCCGGCGGCACCGTGCGACTTTGCAGATTTTCACATTCCACCTGGTCAATACCGCACAGTAGGGCGCCGAGTTGGACGGAAGACCGAATGCCACCAATTCGCCCGGCTCGACGTGCAGGCGACCGGTATACGCCATATGCTGTCTCTAACAAACCTGACGTCTGTTTTTCAGAGCCAGTCCGAACTTCGAGGCTTGATTAGGCTGGAAATCAGCCACGAATTCTGATAGCAAGTAGCTATGGACCCGCACTTGCGCGATCTGCGGTATTTCGTCGCCGTCGCTGAGGAATTGCATTTCACGAACGCCGCTCAGCGGCTGCACATCGCACAGCCCACCCTGTCGCGTCAGATCCGTCAGCTGGAACGTCAGCTCGACGTGGTGCTCTTCGATCGCAATCAGCGCAGCGTCGCGCTCACCGTCGCGGGCAAGGAGCTGCTCGACGGCGCCCGCAAGATCCTCGAGCTCTGGGAGAACACCAACTCCTCGCTGCAGGAGGCGGGCGAGGTGCTGCGGGTCGGCATCCAATCCGCGCTCGGCCGCGGCCTGCTGAACGAGCTGGAATCGGCCAGCGGGCACCGGCTCGCGCTGCACGCCGCCTCCTGGACCGACGGCTCCAGCGGGCTCGCGGGCAGACAGGCCGATCTCGCCCTGGTCTGGCTCCCGCTCCCCGACCCGAACCGGTACCGCTGGCAGGTGCTGCGCAGCGAGCCGCGCTGGGTGCTGCTGCCGGAGACGCACCCGCTGGCCGACCAGGACCGGATCGAGTTCACCGACATCGCCGACGAGATCTTCGTCGCGCTGCCCGCCGAGGCGGGCGCGGTGCGCGACTTCTGGGTCGGCAACGACGCCAGGCACGGCCGCCAGGCCAGGATCGGCGCCGAGGCGACCACCCCGGAGGACCGGCTGGAGGCGGTGAGCCTCGGGCTCGGGGTCTGCCTGCTCGCCGAGAACAACGTGCCGATGTACCGCTGGCCGGGGCTGGCGGCGCGGCCGGTCGCCGGGCTCCCCCCGTGCGAGCTCGCGGTGGCCTGGCGGGCCGACGACTCCCGCCCGACCATCCTGGAGTTCGCCGCGCGGGCCACCGACGGCGGCTTCGCCGGACGCCCGGCGGCGCTGGCGGGCTGATCCGCCGGGTCCGCTGGGCGCGGGCGCGATAAGATTTTCCCTGGCTCGGTTCCTGCCCTGTGCCCGCCCGGTGGGCGCGCGGGTCCCCCGGGCAGGGCCCATCGGAGCGGGTCGCCGAGCCGTGGCCGTCCAGCGGGCAGCGCCACCGGAACAGAAGGCCGTCGAGAGCATGAGCGCCGATTCGCAGCCGAGCCCCGCGCCGGGAGCCGACCCGAGCGGCAGGGGCGCTGCCCACATCGACACCAGGGTCGCTGCCTTCGCCGCGGCCTGGGATTCGGCGGTGCTCGACGCCGCGGGCCCGCCGGTGCTCGCCGAGTACCTGCCCGACGCCACCACCCTGCGCCGGGAGGCGCTGGTCGAGCTCATCCGGGTCGATCTGTGGGAGCGCTGGGTCGGGCGCAGCGCGGCCGAGCACACCCGCAAGCACCTGCGCGACTACTGCGGCGAGTTCGACGAACTCGACCCGGCCGTGCTGCCCGCCGAGCTGATCTACGAGGAATTCGTGATCCGCAGGCACAGCGGCGAGCGGCTCGATCCCGGCCAGTGCCTGAGCGAGCACCCCGCGCAGGCGGGCGCGCTGCGCGCGCTGCTGAACGCCGACGACCCGGACCAGAGCACCCACCGGGCCGACCCGGACGCCACCCACGCGGTGAACCAGGAGACGGTGCTGCACCGTGGTACCCCGGTGCCCCCAGGTGATCTGACCGGAACCGCGACCGCCCTGCCGAGCACGCCGTCGACCGGCGTCTCCGACGCGGGCAGGCTCGACATCCTGGACCGGATCGAGGTCGGGCGGAGCATCGACGACTTCGACCTGCTGACCGGGCTCGGCAGCGGGGCGTTCGCGCGGGTCTTCCTGGCCCGCCAGCGCTCGCTGCAGCGGCTCGTCGCGGTGAAGATCTCCGCTGACCACGGCACCGAGCCGCAGACCCTGGCCCAGCTGGATCACGACTACATCGTCCGGGTCTTCGACCAGAAGCTGCTCGACACCAGGCCGGGCGATCGGGCTGCCCGCAGGCTGCGCCTGCTCTACATGCAGTTCCTGCCCGGCGGCACGCTGCTCGGGGTGCTGCGCTGGGTGCGCGCCACCCCTGAGCCCGAGCGCACCGGACGGCTGCTGCTGGACGCGGTGGACGCGGCCATGGAGGAGAAGGGCGAGATCCGGCCGACCGACTCCAGCGTCCGGGCCGAGATCGCCGCGCTGAGCTGGCCGGAGACCGTGGCGTGGCTGGGCAGGCGGCTGGCCGAGGCGCTCGACTACGCGGCCGAGCACGGGGTGCTGCACCGCGATATCAAGCCGGCCAATGTGCTGCTCACCGCCGAGGCCGTGCCCAAGCTCGCCGACTTCAACATCAGCTTCAGCCGCAATGTCGAAGGCACCAGCCCGGTGGCGTACTTCGGCGGCTCGCTGGCCTACATGTCGCCGGAGCAGCTGGAGGCGTGCCACCCCGGCATGGACCGCACCGCCGCCGACCTGGACACCCGCAGCGACATCTACTCGCTCGGCGTGGTGCTCTGGGAGCTGCTCACCGGCGCGAAGCCCTTCGACGACAGCACCGCCGAGGCCGACGGCCGGGGCGACGACACCACCTTCGAGGCCATGCTGGAGCGCCGCACCCGCGGCCTGGACACCAGCGTGCTCGACCGGGTGCCGCCCGGCACCCCGACCGCGCTGCTCCGGATCCTGCGCACCTGCCTCGACCCGGACCGGGACCGGCGCTGGTCGAGCGGGGCCAACCTGGCCAAGCAGTTCGAGCTGTGCCTCGACCCGAGGGCGCGGGAGCTGGTCGACCCGGCGCCGGACAGCTGGCGGGTCCGGCTGCGGGCCTGGCTGGTCCCGATCCTGACCATCGCGGTCGGCGTGCCGAACATGCTCGCCTCGCTCTACAACATCCACCACAACCAGAACCTGATCGTGGAGCGGCTGACCGAGGAGTCGCAGCGCACCTTCACCGCCGCCACCGGGGCGGTGAACGGGGTCTTCTTCCCGCTCGGCTTCCTGCTGCTGGTGTACCTGTCGCGCACCATGGTCTCGGTGCCGCCCGGGCTCCGGCGCGGCCGCAGGTACGACGTGCCGACGCTGCGCCGGGCCAGGGACCAGACGCTCGCCTTCGGCGACCGCGCGGTGGTGATCCCGTTCGCCATGTGGGTGATCGCGGGCATCGCGTTCCCGTTCACCCTGTGGCTGGCCACCGGCGACATCGACGGCGGCGCGGTGGTCCACTTCCTGGCGTCGCTGGTGGTGTGCGGCGCGATCGCCGTCTCGTACCCGTTCTTCCTCGCCAACTTCTACCTGGTGCGCTGCATCTACCCGATCTTCCTCCGGCACGGCGCGGTGGACGAGAGCGACGCGGTGCGGCTGCGTGGCCTGGCCAGGCGCAGCACCCGCTACCTCGCGGTGGCCGCCTCGGTGCCGCTGCTCGCGGTCGCCGGGGTGACCTTCCTTCCGCCGCAGGACATTCCGTCGGTGATCGTGGCGGTGCGCGGGCTCTGCGTCGGCGGCATCATCGCCTTCATCGGCTCCTACGTGCTGTTCCGCGCGCTGGAGGCGGATCTGAAGGCGCTGGAGCGAGTTGTCGCGCCCACAGAGCCGGATTGACGGCTGCGCCGTGGTGCCGGACTAGTTGCCGCCGTACACCTTCGAGTCGAGCAGGCCGATGTAGGGCAGGTCGCGGTAGCGCTCGGCGTAGTCGAGGCCGTAGCCGACGACGAAGTCGTTGGGGATGTCGAAGCCGACCATGGCGACGTCGACCTTGGTGCGCAGCGCGTCCGGCTTGCGCAGCAGCGTGACCACCTCGAGCGTGGCGGGGTTGCGGGTGGAGAGGTTGCGCTTGAGCCAGGAGAGCGTGAGGCCGGAGTCGATGATGTCCTCGACGATCAGCACGTTCCGGCCGGCGATGTCCCGGTCCAGGTCCTTGAGGATGCGGACGACGCCGGAGGACGAGGTGGAGGAGCCGTAGGAGGAGACGGCCATGAACTCCATCTGGGTCGGGATCGGCAGCGCCTTCGCCAGGTCGGTCATGAAGAAGATCGCGCCCTTCAGCACGCCGACCAGCAGCAGATCGCCCTCCGGGGCGCCGGCTGGGAACCGCTCGGCGATCCGCTCGGCCAGCTCCTTGGTCTTCGTGGCGATTTCTTCTTCGGTGATGAGCACCGAGGCGATGTCGTCCCCGTACACGTCCGTTGGTGTCCTTCCGTGGTCGATCACGCACCGTCCGCCCGGCCGCGGAGCCGCAGGGTCAGCCTGCCATGCTCCCTTTCGACCACCAACCGGCGGGCCGGGGTACCGCCGCCCACCGCGACCGCACCCTGGCCGCGCCAGCGCACGATCAGCGCGTCCACCGCGCGCAGCGTGGTGTCGCCGGGGGGGCGGGCGCCCGCCTCGAGCAGCCAGGACCTGATCGCCCTTCGCCGGAGCGCGGCGGGGGCGGTGCCGAGCGGGGGCACCGCGAGGTCGGGGTGCGGGCCGGTGCCCGCGGTGCGGGCGGTGCTCAGCAACTCCGCGGCGAGGTCGTCGAGGACGGCGGTGTCCTCGCGGAGCTGCGCGGCGGTGCGGGCGAGCGCCGCCGCGACCCCGCCGCCGAGGACGTCCTCCAGGAGCGGGAGCACCTCGTGCCGCAGCCGGACGCGGGTGAACTCCGGGGCGGAGTTGTGCGGGTCGACGTGCGGCCGCAGGCCGAGGTCGGCGCAGAGGCCGACGGTGTCGGCGCGGCGGACCGCGAGCAGCGGACGGCCCCAGGGCGGGCTGTGCGGGGCCATGCCGCGCACCGAGCGCGGGCCGGAGCCGCGGGCCAGGCCGAGCAGGACGGTCTCGGCCTGGTCGTCCATGGTGTGCCCGAGCAGTACCTGCTGCCCGGCACGGGCCCCGTCCAGCGCGGCATAGCGCGCGGCCCGCGCCGCGGCTTCCATTCCGCCGGGGCCGGTGACCTCGACCGGAAGCACCGTGGCCGACGCGCACCCGAGTTCCAGCGCCGCCTCGGCCGCGACTTCCGCGATCCGCCCCGACCCCGCCTGCAACCGGTGGTCGACCACGAGCGCGTGCACCGCACCGGCCTCGGCGACGGCGGCCGCGGTCAGCGCCAGCGAATCGGCGCCCCCGGAAAGCGCGACGGCTACTTCGGTGTTCGGCGCCGCGTACGCTCCCAGCCAGTTGCGAACCGCCCGCCGCACGACCAGTGCGGCGCCGGTCTCCGGCAGCAGGGGCGCACCGCCGCCCACCGGGTCGGCCGGGGTCCGGGCCGGAGGCCCGGAAAAACCCCCCCTATCCGAGCACACGGGCGATCCAGCGCCCCGGTTCGTCGATCTCGTCGGGCAGCGGCAGCGTGGTCTCGTCGGTCCAGACGACGTTGAAGCGGGCGGTGCCGACGGTGCGCACCACCTCGTCGACGAACTTCTTCCCGCGCACGTACTGCGCGAGCTTGGCGTCGACGCCGAGCAGCGCGCGCAGCACCCGCTGCACCGGGTTCACCGCGCGCTTGCGGCGCTTGTCGAAGGCGGCGCGGATCTGCTCGACGCTCGGGACGACGGCGGGGCCGACCGCGTCCATGACGTGGTCGGCGTGGCCCTCGAGCAGCGTGCCGAGGACGAGCAGCTTGTCCAGCGCGGCGCGCTGCTCGGGCGCCTGGGTGGCGCGCAGCAGCCCGATCACGCCCTGGTTGTTCGGGTCGTCCGCGCCGGTGCCGCCGCGCCTGCGCCGCACCTCGGTGACCAGCCTGCCGACCAGCTCGCTCGGCGGCTCGTCGGCGGCCGCGCCGAGCGTCGCCACGGTGCTCCGCATGTACTCGGCCAGCCACGGCGCCGAGGAGAACTGCACCCGGTGCGTCACCTCGTGCAGGCAGACCCAGAGCCGGAAGTCGCTCGGCGAGACCCGCAGCGCGCGCTCCACCGCCATGATGTTCGGCGCGACCAGCAGCAGCGTGCCGTCCTCGCCGGTGAACGGGTCGTACTGGCCGAGGATCGCGGTGGAGAGCAGCGCGAGCATGGCGCCCGCCTGCACCCCGGCGGGCTTGCCCGCGAACCGGCTGCCTGCGACGCCGCCGTCCGGCCCGTCGGTGAGCTGGGCCATGGAGGCCGCGGCGGCCTCGATCCAGCCCGGCCGGTCAACGATCCGGGCGGACGGCACCGGCCGGTCGTCGAGCAGCAGGCTGACCTCGCGCACCGGCCCCTCGGCCCGCCGCGAGGCCTCGGCCAGCTCGCTCACCACCTGCTCGGCCGAGTAGCGGGAGGTGCGCGGCCCCGCGGGCACCAGCGCGCCGCCGGTGCGGGCGGCGAGCCGCCAGTCGACGGCCCCGGTCAGCGGGGAACGCCGCTGTTCGGCCTCGACCAGGCCCACGTCGGCCCCGTTGGATCCTTCGCTCATCTCACCCACCCGTCAGGAGCAGCCACAGTTGCGCAGTGTGCCCGCGATGGCGTCGAGTGCGGGCCGGCTCACCTCCGGTGGCCGGTCGTTCGACATCAGCGCGAACGTCAGCACGCGCCCATCGCGATCGAGCACATACCCGACCAACGCGCTGGCGACCGAGAGAGTTCCGGTCTTGGCCCGGATCCAGCCGGCGCCGACCGGGTCGCCGCCGGTGTACCGGCTCGCCAGCGACCCGGTCGCCCCGGCGACCGGAAGCGTGTCGAGCAGCGGCGCCAGCTTCGCCGCCAACGCACCGGCCTCCGGCTTCGCGCTGGTCCCGGCCGGTTTAACGGCGGCGGCGCCGGTCGGCTCGGCAGCGGCGGTGAGCACGGCGGCGAGCGCGCGGGCGGGCACCCGGTCGTCCACCGAGAGCCCGCTGGTGTCGTGCAGGCTCACCCCGGTGAGGTCGAACCCGGCCTCGGTGAGCACGGTGCGCACCGCGGTGGCGGCGCCGTCGAAGCTCTGCGGCAGCCCGCGCGCGGCGGCCACCTCGCGGCCGACCGTCTCGGCCAGCACATTGTCCGACCACACCATGAGCTGCCTGAGCCGGTCGCGCAGCGGCGCCGAGCGCACGCTCGCCAGCTCGGCCGCGCCCGGCGCGGCGGTGCCCAGCTCGACCTTCGCCGGGTCGATACCGAGCTGGGCGGCCAGCTGCCTGCCCGCGTCCAGCGCGGGGGTGGTGCTGCGCGGCGCGTACTCGACCAGCGGGTCGAGCCGCCCGCCGTCGATCAGCACCGGCTCCAGCGGCGCGATCGAGCCGCCGGGGATGTCGGCCGGGTCCCAGCCCTTCGCCATGGTCGGGCCGGTGTAGGCGGAGGTGTCGACCACGATGCTGTCGATCCCGCGGCCGCGCAGCCCGGCCGCCAGGTCGGCGAGCTTGGCGGCTCCCGGGTAGTAGCCCTTGCCGTCCGGGCGGGCGGTGATGGTCGGGTCGCCCGCGGCCACCAGCACCGCCTCGTTCGGCGCGGCTCCGGCCACCACCCGCGTGGTCACCCTGCTGTCGGCGGGCAGCGCGAGCAGCGCGGCGGCGGTGGTCAGCACCTTGAGCGTGGAGGACGGGATCATCGGGGTCTCCGCGCCGCCGCTCCACAGCACCGCGCCGCTGTCGGCGTCGGTGACCTGGCCGGCGAAGGCGCCGAGATCCGGGTTGGCGATCACGCCGGTCAGCGCCGCCTCGATGCCGCCGCGGCTCGGCGCGGCGGCGTTCGACGGCGCCGGGTCGACCCTGGGATCGACCGTGACCGTGGCGGGCGGCGCCGCGACGGTCAGCCCGCCGTGCTGGAACTCCGGCGTCCACGGCTGCACGATCAGCGCCACCGACGCGACCAGCGAGACCAGTACGGCCAGC
Organism: Nocardia sp. NPDC057227; assembly: GCF_042669725.1. Taxonomy (NCBI): domain Bacteria; kingdom Bacillati; phylum Actinomycetota; class Actinomycetes; order Mycobacteriales; family Nocardiaceae; genus Nocardia; species Nocardia sp. NPDC057227. The sequence goes on from NZ_JBHUXA010000044.1 coordinate 17,819, forward strand.
GCCAGCCCCACCCAGAGCCGGGTCCGGCGGCGGCGCCGCGCGGCCAGATCGCCGGTGTTCCTGTTGTTCCCACCCGTCACGTGTCCGCCGCTCCTCCTCCGGCCGCCCGCGCGGCCGCCTCCCGCACCCGAGTGCTCGACGCCCACACTATCCTCGTTGCGCAATCGTTCCTCAGTACAACCTGGCGCAGTCGGCAGACTCCGCACGACCGATGAAGGAGATGGCGTGGAGTTCGACGTCACCATCGAGATTCCCAAGGGTTCCCGGAACAAGTACGAGGTGGATCACAAGACCGGCCGGGTGCGGCTGGACCGCTACCTCTACACCTCCATGGGGTACCCGGCCGACTACGGCTACATCGAGAACACCCTCGGTGAAGACGGTGACCCGCTGGACGCGCTGGTCCTGCTGCCCGAATCGGTCTTCCCCGGTGCGATCGTCGAGGCAAGGCCGGTCGCCATGTACCGGATGACCGACGAGGCCGGTGGCGACGACAAGGTCCTCGCGGTGCCCGCGGGCGACCCGCGCTGGGACCACATCCAGGATCTCCAGGACGTGCCTGAGTTCGAACTGGCCGCGATCAAGCACTTCTTCGAGCGGTACAAGGACCTGGAGCCGGGCAAGTTCGTCAAGGGCTCGGAGTGGGTCGGCCGCGCCGAGGCCGAGGCCGAGGTGCAGGCATCGCTGAAGCGGCTGCAGGAGAACGGCGGGCACTGACCCCCGCCCCGACGCGCGAAGAGCGGGAAGTCCGATGGATTCGGACTTCCCGCTCTTCGGGTGCGGTGCCCGGCCGGTGGAGGGGAGGCCGGTCGGGTCACCAGGTGGAGTAGTACAGATCCCACTCGCCGTCGTAGTTCAGGACGCACTCGTAGTACTTCCAGTCCGGGTGCGCCGGGCCGTACTCGCCGTCGGCGGAGCAGGCGGCGTAGGTGGAGTAGGTGCCGACCCAGATGGTCTCGACCGTGCGGTACTCGGGCGCGGCGGAGGCTGTCGCCGACGCCGACACCCCGGCGACGGCGGCGGCAGCCAGCAGGCCGGCCATGACGAAGGACTTGATCCGCATTTCGTTGCTCCTGTCGGTGGTTCGTCTTGCTCGTTGACAGGAACATTACGAGCGGAAAAGCCCTGGTACAGCCACCCCTAGGGGTGGTGAACCGCACCCCTGGGGCGAGCCGCTACCTACCCTCGAAGCGCGGCTCCCGCTTCTCGAAGACCGCCTGGATGGCCTCGGTGAGATCGCCCGACGGCAGGAACGCGGCGTTCCACGCGGAGACGTAGCGCAGCCCCGCGGCCACCTCGGCGGTGCGCCGCTCGTTCAGCACGTCCTTCACGCCCTGCACCACCAGCGGCGGGTTCGCCGCGATCTCGCGGGCCAGTGCGTGCGCCGCGTCCAGCACCGCCCCCTGGTCGGCGAAGACCTCGTTGACCAGGCCGATCCGCTCCGCGCGGGCGGCGTCGATGTCCTTGCCGGTGAAGGCGAGCTCGCGCAGGTGCCCCTCGGAGATCACCGCGGGCAGCCGCTGCAGCGAGCCGACGTCGGCCACGATCGCCACCTTGGCCTCGCGCAGGCTGAACTTGGCCTCGGCGCTGGCGTAGCGGATGTCGGCGGCGGCGATCAGATCCAGCCCGCCGCCGATGCACCACCCGGAGACTGCGGCGATCACCGGCTTCACACAGTTCGCCACCGCCGTGATCGACGCCTGCATGGTGCGGATGTCGTTCAGGAAGGCGGTGCGCGGCGCGGCCAGCGCCTTGTCGGCCAGCAGCGGGCCGAACGAACCGGCCATCGCGGGCAGGTCCAGCCCGTAGGAGAAGTGCTTGCCGGAGCCGGTCAGCACGATCGCGCGGACCTCGGGGTCGGCGGCGAGGCCGTCGAAGATCTCCGGGAGCTCCCGCCAGAAATCCGGGCCCATGGCGTTGCCCTTGCCCGGCCCGGTGAGCGTCACCTGGGCGACCTGGTCCTTCGTCTCGACCGTGAAGGCCTGCCAATCAGTCATTTGTACAGCGTATCGAGGTGCTGCCCCCGCTTGTAAAGCTTGTGCAAATTTCGGGCTCCGGTGCTGGTGCGGGCGCCGGAGCGGAGTCGATGATGGTCATCTCGCCCCTCGGAGGTGGCCATGCTGATGCATCAGGGAATCGGGCTCGACCGCTTCAACACCATGCCGAACGGCCGCGCCGTGCACGCACTCTTCGAGTGCTGCTGCTGCGTCACCTGGGCGGCGCGGATCAGCGCGGGGCGGCCCTACCGCGACCACGACGACCTGCACAATGCCGTCGAACTGGAGCTGCTCGCGCTCTCCCCCGGCGACCTGGAGCGCGCCTTCGACTCCGTGCTGCACGAGGCCTGCGGCGATCACACGGTGGGGACGCTCGCCAAGATCGTTTCGGCGCGGATCGAGCGGATGCTCGGCCCCGAGTGCGGCTACCCCGAGTACTGAGCGCGGATCGTCAACTGCCGCATCGAGACTGCGCGGCAGCCGAACCGCGACCCCGGACCGGGGTTACGGCCCTACCCTGGTCGCATGCGCAAGTCGAGCCTGCCGCCGGGCGCGATCCGGGTCTCCGACACCCTGATCTCGCGGGGGCATCACGGCGTGATCCTGACCCGGCCCGAACCCATCGATACCGCCGAGGACGCCGCGCGCGCACTCGGCGTCGACCCGGGCGCCATCGTCGAGGCCCAGGTCTTCCTGCTGGACGACGAACCGGTGCTGCTCCTGGTCGCCGGTGCGCGGCGGGTGCACCTGGCGCGCACCGCGGAGCGGCTGGAGGGCGCGCTCACCCCGGCCCCGGAGGCGCTGACGCGGGAGGTCACCGGGCAGCCCGTTGGCGGGGTCGCCCCGCTCGGGCACCCGGCGAACCTCTCCACCTGGGTGGACACCGCGCTCGCCGCGCACCCGCAGCTGTGGGCGGCGGGCGGGCACCCGGGCACGCTGTTCCGCACCTCGTTCACCGAACTGGTGCGGATCACCGCCGGACAGCCGGTCGACATGGGCTGAACCGCGTAGTTTCGTTGCTGTGAGTGCACTCAGTTCCGACGGCATCACCGCCGAGCAGTACCGCGCCTCCATGCGGCACTACCCGGCGGGCGTCACCATCGTGACGCTGCGGGCCGCACACGGCCCCGTCGGCTTCACCGCCACCTCGTTCGCCTCGCTCTCGCTCGACCCGCCGCTGGTGTCGTTCAACATCGCGCACACCTCGTCCAGCCTGGACGCGCTGCTCGCCGCCGAGTCGGTGGTGATCCACTTCCTCGGGGCGCATCAGCGGGAGCTGGCGCAGCGGTTCTCGCGCAGCGCCGCGGAGCGGTTCGCCGATCCGGCGCTCTGGGCCGAGCTGGAGTCGGGGGAGCCGGTGCTGCACGAGACCCCGCTCCGGTTGCGCGCGGTCGTACACCAGCGGTTCGACATCGGGGACCACACCTTCGTCGCCGGGCTCGTCACCCACGTCCACGACGAGACGCAGGGCGCGTCGCCCGCGGCGCCGCTCCTCTATTACGACGGCCGCTACCACCGGCCCACCGAACTGGGCTGAGTCCTCCTCGTACACCGAGCAGAGACGGTCGGCCGGGCCGGACCACGGCGATGGTC
>NZ_JBHUXA010000045.1:0-17291 GCF_042669725.1 Nocardia sp. NPDC057227
GGCGGAGACCGTACGGTCTCCGCCCCACCGGACGAACGAGTCGAGCCGCCGCTTGCGGCGATGCGATTCAGTCCTGCGGGACGCAGAGGTCGCGCAGAAGCGCACCGTACTCGGGGTGCGCCAACGCGGAGGCGAACTGCGCGACCAGGTAGTCGGCCGGGTTCCCGGTGTCGTACCAGCGCCCCGAGATCACCTGCCCGAACACCGGATTCGTCGCCGCGTAGGTATTGATGGCATCCGTCAGGTAGATCTCCCCGGTCCGGTGCCGATACCACTCCTTGGTCTGCGCCCGCAGCTCGTCGATGATCCCCGGCGTCACCACGTACCCGCCGATCGCGGCGAACGAGGAGGGCGCGTCCGCGGACTTCGGCTTCTCCCGCAGCCCGGTGATCCGGAGCAGCCCGGCCCCCCGATCCTCGGCGACCACCGGAACCCCGTAGCGCTGCGAATCCGCCGGATCCATCGGCAGCAGCGCGAGCACCGGCGCTCCGGTGCTCTCGTAGGCGTCGATGAGCTGCTGCGCCCGCGGCACCTCGGCGACGAAGACGTCGTCCGGCCAGAGCACGAGCATGGGCTCGTCGCCCGCGTGCCGCGCGGCGTTGAGCACCGGCGTCCCGTTGCCGTACGGCCCGTGCTGGTCCAGGTAGGTGATGTGCCCGCGCCGGGAGAGCTCCCCGACCTCCTCGACGGCGTCGGCGAACGCGGTCTTCCCGTCCGAGCGGAGCTGCGCGACGAGCGCGGGGTTGGGGCGGAAGTGGTCCTGGATCAGCGACTTCCCACCGCTGACCACGATGGTGATGTCGGTGATGCCCGAGGCGACCAGCTCGCGCACGGTGTGCTCGATGACCGGCTTGTCGCCGACCGGAAGCATCTCCTTCGGGATGGCCTTGGTCAGCGGCAGCAGCCGGGAGCCGATTCCGGCGGCCGGAATCACGGCCTTGCGGATCTTCATGCGCCGATCATCACACAGCGACCACCGGTCGGCGCGGAGCCCCCGATCCGGGCGGGGATTCGGCGCCCGCCCCCGTTTTCCGGCCTGGTCACGGCATTCGCTGTCGGTGGGCGGGCGTAGATTCTCCAGCCGTGCGATCCGCCCGCAGCCCCGCCTCGGTACCGGCGGTGCCGCACGCCCGGCTGCCGGGTGCGTGGCACCGGTGACGACCGGCCGAGCGGCCAGGCGCTGGGTGCTGCACATCGACATGGACGCCTTCTTCGCGTCTGTCGAGCAGCTCACCCGGCCGACGCTGCGCGGGCGTCCGGTGCTGGTCGGCGGGGTCGGGCAGCGCGGGGTGGTGGCGGGCGCCAGCTACGAGTCCCGTGTCTTCGGCGCGCGCTCGGCCATGCCCATGCACCAGGCCCGCAGGCTGGTCGGCGGCGCCGCGGTGGTGCTTCCGCCGCGCGGCGCGGTGTACGGCACCGTGAGCGGGCAGGTCTTCGACGCGCTGCGCTCCCGGATCCCGGTGCTGGAGACGCTCTCCTTCGACGAGGCGTTCGGCGAGCCCGCCGAGCTGGCCGGTGCGACCGCCGCCGAGGTGACGGAGTTCTGCGTGGAGCTGCGCGCGCTGGTCCGCGCGCGCACCGGGCTGGTCGCCTCGGTCGGCGCAGGCACCGGCAAGCAGCTGGCGAAGATCGCCTCCGGGCTGGCCAAGCCGGACGGCATCCGGGTGATCGCCCCCGGCGAGCAGGACGCGCTGCTCGCCGCGCTGCCGGTGCGCAAGCTGTGGGGGATCGGGCCGGTGGCGGACGGCAGGCTGCGCGCGGCCGGGATCGAGACGGTTGGCGCCTTCGCGGCGCTGCCCGAGCAGGAGGCGGCCGCGCTGCTCGGCGGCAGCGTCGGCGCCGCGCTGCACCGGCTGGCCCGCGGCATCGACGAACGCCCGGTCGCCGAGCGCGCCGAGGCCAAGCAGATCAGCGCCGAGACCACCTACGAGCACGACCTGGTGACGCTCGCCCAGCTGCGCCCTGCCATCGACACCATGGCCGCGGCCGCGTACAAGCGGCTGACCAGGGACGGCAGGGCCGCGCGGACCGTCGTGCTCAAGCTGCGGAAGGCGGACATGAGCATCGTGACCCGTTCGGTCACGCTGCCCTACGCCACCACCGATGCCGCCACCCTCGCGACCGCCGCGCAGCGCTCGGCCATCGATCCGATGGAGCTGGGGGCGGTCCGGCTGGTCGGGGTCGGGTACGCCGGGCTCTCCACGGTGCGGCAGGAGTCGCTCTTCCCCGAGCTGGACCGCGACCTGCCCGCGGCGGCGGCGCAGGACGACGCCGAGCCCGGGTACTTCCCCGGTGGTGCTGTGCCGCAGCCCCTTCCGGTCGCGGCGCGGGATCCGGCGGCGAACGCCGCGCTGCCGCACTGGTACCCGGGGCTGGACGTGGCGCACCCCGAGCACGGGCACGGCTGGGTGCAGGGGGCGGGGCACGGGCGGGTGACGGTGCGGTTCGAGACCCGCTCGACAGGCCCCGGCCCGGCGCGTACGTTCGCTGCCGACGACCCGAGGCTGTCCCGAGCCGACCCGCTCGGCAGCCTCCGCTGACGGTAGCCTGGGTGGCTCGTGCAGCGAACTCCCCGAGATGTGAAGGACGAGCAGTTGAAGCTTCGTAAGACCGGAAGAATCGCGATCGCGGGCCTCGCCATCGTCGCGTCGCTCGGCCTGACGGCCTGCGGCGGCGACGACAACGAGAGCAAGCCCGCCACCACGACCAGCAAGAGCGCCGCGGCGAGCACCTCCGCGTCGGACGCCGCGCTGCCCCCGGTCCCGACCGTCGAGCAGCTGAACAGCCAGCTCGGCACCGCGCTCGATCCGGCGATCCCGAGCTCGGAGAAGCTGGAGCTGGTGCAGGGCATCGAGGCCGATCCGGAGCTGCCGAACCGGCTCGCCGAGGCCGCCAAGGCCGCCGGTGTCGCGGTCACCGTGACCGACGTGACCTCGTTCGGCGAGAGCGTCAACGCCAAGGCCAACTTCGTGCTCAACGGCCAGGCCAACGTGGTCGACGTGCCGTTCGTCGCCGAGAACGGCACCTGGAAGGTCCAGAAGCAGTGGGCCTGCCTGATGCTGACCAACCTGGGCCAGCAGTCGGTCGCCTGCACCGCCTGATCGCCTTCGTGACCCGGTCCGGCCGGTCACCCCGTTTCCCGGGGTGACCGGCCGTTCGGCGTTCCGGGGCCGGACCCCGGGGCCGGGGTGGTGGATCGCGCGTGGCACGATCGAGCCCCGTGGCCGATACGATGGTGCGGGCCGGGCGTGCGCCCTCCGTGAACGAACCGGACCCGGCGCGATCTCCCGGCAGCGCCCGTCGATGGGCCGCTCCGGTCGCCCTGATCGCCGGATTGTTCGGCATGCTCTGCGCCATCGCGGTCCCGCTGCTCCCGGTGCGGGTGGACGTCACCACGCTGGAGTGGCCGCAGGCCGGAACGCCCGGTTCGGTGGAGGCGCCGCTGGTGGCCTATGCCCCGCTGACCTTCGACGCCACCATCCCGTGCGCCGCCGTCGAGCAGCTGCCCGATGGTGGGGTGCTCGCGGCGACCGCGCCGGTCGGGGCGCCCGATCTGGAGCGCTACGGCTTCATCGCCCAGGTGCGACCCGCCACGACCGCGCCCGGCGCGGACGCGAATCAGCCGGGCGCTGCGGCTCCCGCCCGGTTGGATGTGGTGCTGCGGAACCAGGCCCTGCTGAGCGCCCCGGTCGCCGAGCTGCCGCCGGGCTGCGTGCTCACCCTGCACGCGGACGGCGCCGCCGCCACCTTCACCGGCGCGGGCGGCACCGAGACCACGCTCGCCGGTGACTTCCGCCCGCAGGTGGCGGGGCTCTTCAGCGACCTCCCCGACCCGGCGGGCGCGAGCATGCGCGCCGAGGTCGACTCCCGCTTCTCCTCCACGCCGAGCACGCTCAAGCTGCTCGCCATCTGGGGCACCGCGCTGAGCACGGTGCTCGCGCTGGCCGCGCTGTCCGTCCTCGACCGGCGCGACGGCCTGCGCCCGCGCCGGGTGCTGCCCGCCCGCTGGTGGCGGTTCACCCCGCTGGACGGCTTCGTCGCCGCGGTCATGCTGCTCTGGTACTTCATCGGCTCCACCACCTCGGACGACGGCTACCAGTTCGGCATGGCCCGCACCTCGGGGACCGCCGGCTACATGGCGAACTACTTCCGCTACTTCGGGGTGCCGGAGAACCCGGTCGGCACGCCGTACTACGACCTGATCCGGATCCTGGCCGAGATCAGCACCGCGAGCCCGTTCGTCCGGCTGCCCGCGCTCTTCGCCGGGCTGCTGATCTGGCTGCTGATCAGCCGCGAGGTGATCCCGCGGTTCGGAGTCGCGGTGCGGCACCACCGGGTCGCGCGCTGGACCGGCGCGCTCGCCTTCCTCGCCGTCTGGCTGCCCTACGACAACGGCCTGCGCCCGGAGCCGGTGGTCGCGCTCGGCATCGTGCTCACCTGGTGCTCGATGGAGCGCGCCATCGCCACCCGGCGGCTGCTGCCCGCGGCGATCGCGGTGCTGGTGGCGACCTTCGCCTGCACGGCAGGGCCGTCCGGGGTGCTCTGCGTCGCCGCGCTGCTGGCCGGGCTGCGGCCGCTGGCGCAGATCGTCCGGCGCCGGGCGGCTGGGCCGCGCCGCTTCCCGGCCGGGCTCTCGCTCGCCGCGCCGATCGGCGCCGCGGGCACGCTGGTGCTCGCGGTGGCCTTCGCCGACCAGCCGCTGAGCGCCATGCGCGAGATGCAGCGGGTGCACGCGATCGCGGGCCCGGACGTCAAGTGGTTCCAGGAGTACCTGCGCTACCAGTACCTGCTGCAGCCGGAGGTGGACGGCTCCTTCGCCCGCCGCGCCGGGATCTTCCTGCTCTTCGCCGGGCTGCTCACCTGCGTGCTGGTCCTGCTGCGCAAGGGCGGGCGGATCCCGACCACGGCCGCGGGGCCGACCCGCCGCGCGCTCGGCACCGCGGTCGGCACGCTGCTGCTGGTGATGGTCACGCCGACCAAGTGGACGCACCACTTCGGCGTCTTCGCCGGGGTCGCCGGCATGGTGGCGGTGCTGGCCGCGGTGGCGGTGGCGCCCGCGGTCATGAAGGCGCCGCGCAACCGGGCGCTCTTCGCCGCCGTCGTCGCCTTCCTGCTCGCGCTGGCCTTCACCGGCGACAACGGCTGGTGGTACGTCTCCTCGTACGGGATTCCGTGGTGGGACAAGCCGGTCTCGCTGGCGGGTATCCAGCTCAGCACGGTGTTCCTGCTGCTCGCCGCCGGGTTGCTCGCGGTGGCGGCGTGGTGGCAGGTGCGGGCCCCGGAGCCGGGGACGCCGCATCGGATCTCCGGGTTCGCGCGGCGGCTGTCGGCGACGCCGGTGCTCGCCGTCGCGCTGGCGCTGGCGGTGCTGCTGGAGGTGGCCTCGTTCGGCAAGGCGGCGATCAGCCGGTATCCGGCGTTCACGCTGGGCAGCTCGAATATCTCGGCGGTGCTGGGCGAGCCGTGCGGGCTGGCGAACGAGGTGCTGGTGGAGACCGATCCGAACGGCTCCGTCCTGCCGCCGCTCGCCGGTGACGCGGGGGCCGCGCTCGCGGGGACCGGGACCGGGTTCGTGCCCGGCGGCGTCGCCGCCGACCTGCGCCCGGACGACGAGAGCAGCGCCTCCGGGAGTATCGCGGACGCGCTCAGCGGTACCACCAACTCCGACACCGCCAACGGCACCCGCTCGGCCGCGCTGCCCTTCGGGCTCGACCCGGCGCGGGTGCCGATGCTCGGCAGTTACGGCTCCGGCGACGCGGGCCCGGCCGAGCTGACTACCGGCTGGTACCGGCTGCCCGCGGAGCGGGACGGGATCGTCGCCATCGGCGCGGCCGGGCGGATTCGCTCGGTGGACAGCGACGGGGTGGTGACGCCGGGGCAGACCGTTGAGCTGGAGTGGGGGACCGCCGACGGGGTTCCCGGTGGGCGGGTGCTGCCGATCGATATCGGGCCTGCGCCGTCGTGGCGGAATCTGCGGGTGCCGCTCGCGGATATCCCGGCCGATGCCGATGTCGTCCGGATCGTCGCCGCCGACCGGGACCGCAATCCGGCCCAGTGGATCGCGCTGACTCCGCCCCGGGTGCCGCGTACCTCGACCTTGAACGAGGTGGTCGGGTCCGAGGCGCCGGTGCTGCTCGACTGGATGGTCGGGTTGCAGTTCCCCTGCCAGCGGCCGTTCGACCACCGGCACGGGATCGCCGAGGTGCCCGCGTACCGGGTGCTGCCGGATCGGCCCGGGGCCGAGATCACCAGTCTCTGGCAGAACCACGACGGTGGGGGGCCGCTCGGGTGGACCGGGTTGCTGCTGCGGGCCGAGACGTTGCCGACCTATCTCGCGCACGACTGGCGGCGGGACTGGGGTGAGTTGCAGCGGTTCGGCCGGATCGATCCGAGTGCGGGCCAGGCGCGGGCGCAGGTGGTGCAGGAGAGTCGGTCCGGGCTCTGGACCCCGGGGCCCATCCTCACCGGTTACTGATCGCGCGCCCGTATGTCGCCTGCTTCGCGCTCGACCGATTCGCTCGATGAGCGGGGATCGGCGCTGCTCACGGACCCCGCAGGTGCGGGCCTACTCGCGGGCCCTGCGGGGGCATCCGTCGAGGGACTCGCGGGTTCCGCGGTGCGGCGGTTGGTGCGGGCGCGGAGGAGGGCGTTGGTGCTGAAGACGAGGAGGGCGCACCAGATGAGGGCGAAGCCGGCCCAGCGGGAGGGGGGCATGGGTTCATGCAGGACGGCGACGCCCCAGAGCAGCTGCAGCGCGGGGGTGAGGTATTGCAGCAGGCCCATGGTGGAGAGCGGAACCCGCTGCGCGGCGGTCGCGAAGAGCAGCAGCGGGACCAGGGTGACCGGGCCGGTGGCGACGAGCAGGGCGGTGTGCCCGACCCCGTCGCCGAAGGAGCTCTCGCCGCGCACCGCGAGCACCACCAGGAAGGCCAGCGCGAGCGGCGCACCGACCACCCCCTCGGCCGCGACGCTGCGCAGCGCGTCCAGCCGGATCACCTTCTTGACCAGCCCGTAGAGCGCGAACGAGCAGGCCAGGACCAGCGCGATCCAGGGCGGGCGGCCCAGGTCGACGGTCAGGACGACCACCGCGAGCGCCCCGAGCCCGAGCGCCACCCACTGCGCCGCCACCAGCCGCTCCCGGAAGATCAGCACCCCGAACGCCACCGTGACCAGCGGGTTCACGAAGTAGCCGAGCGCGCACTCGACGACGTTCCCGGAGAGCACCCCGAAGACGTAGACGCCCCAGTTCACCGAGATGGCCAGCGACGCAGCGGCGGCCAGCCGCCAGGTGCGGGCGTCGATCCCGCGCAACTGCCGCAACCGCCCGGTGACCGCGAGCACGATCACCACGACGACCAGCGTCCAGACGATCCGCTCGGCCAGCACCTCGACCGCCCCGGCGAAGGCCAGCAACCCGAAGAACGCGGGGAAGAGCCCCCACAGCAGATACGCCGAAGCGCCGAACGCCACCCCGGGTACCGACCGCTTCCGCCACACCCGATCCACGGTAGTTCGCCGCGCCGCGCCGCGTTGCGGGCCGGCGACAGTGCCCCCGTAGCCTTGCGACATGTCTGTTTCCGTCCGAGCGGATGCCGCCACCGGGCTGACCGCGGCCGAGGTCGAGCAACGCCGCAGCGACGGTCGCACCAACGACGTCCCGGCCCGCGCCTCGCGCTCGGTGCGGGAGATCGTGCGCGCCAACGTCTTCACCAGGATCAATGCCATCCTCGGCGTGCTCTTCGTGCTCGTGCTGGCCGCCGGGTCGCCGATCGACGGCATGTTCGGGCTGCTCATCGTGGCCAACAGCGCGGTCGGCATCATCCAGGAGGTGCGCGCCAAGCGCACCCTGGACGAGCTCGCCATCGTCGGCCAGGCCCGCCCCCGGGTGCGCCGCGACGGCGTCGCCGCCGAGGTGCCGCCCGGCGAGGTGGTGCAGGACGACCTGATCGAGCTCGGCCCCGGCGACCAGATCGTGGTGGACGGCGAGGTGCTGGAGGCCGAGCTGCTCGAGGTGGACGAGTCGCTGCTCACCGGCGAGGCCGACCCGATCGACAAGAAGACCGGCGCCGAGGTGCTCTCCGGCAGCTTCGTGGTCTCCGGCTCCGGGGCGTACCGGGCCACCAAGGTCGGGCGCGAGGCCTACGCCGCGCGGCTCGCCGAGGAGGCGAGCAAGTTCACCCTTGTCCACTCGGAGCTGCGCAGCGGCATCGACCGGATCCTGCGCTTCATCACCTTCCTGCTCGTCCCGGCCGGGCTGCTCAGCATCTACAACCAGCTGTTCTCCAGCCACCAGGGCTGGCAGCCGGCGGTCACCGGCATGGTGGCCGCGCTGGTGCCGATGGTGCCGGAGGGGCTGGTGCTGATGACCTCGATCGCCTTCGCGGTCGGCGTGGTCCGGCTCGGCAGGCGGCAGTGCCTGGTGCAGGAGCTGCCCGCGATCGAGGGGCTGGCCAGGGTGGACGTGGTCTGCGCCGACAAGACCGGAACGCTCACCGAGAACGGCATGCGGCTCGCCGACGTCGAGAGCCTGACCGGCGACGACGACGGCGGCGCGGCGCGCACCGCGCTGGCCGCGCTCGCCGCCGACGACCCGCGCCCGAATGCCAGTGTGCAGGCGCTGGCCGAGGCGCTGCCGGAGCGCCCCGAGTGGCGCTCCACCGCGGTCGCCCCCTTCTCCTCGGCCACCAAGTGGAGCGGCCACTCCTACGGCGAGCACGGGAACTGGCTGCTCGGCGCCCCCGACGTGCTGCTCGACCCGTCGTCGGCGGCCGCCCGCAGGGCCGAGGAGCTCGGTGCCGCCGGGCTGCGGGTGCTGCTGCTCGCGCGCGGCGACCGCGCGGTGGACGCGCCGGGCGCCCCCGGCGAGGTCACCCCGGAGGCGCTGGTCGTGCTGGAGCAGAAGGTGCGCCCGGACGCCCGCGAGACGCTGGAGTACTTCGCGAAGCAGGACGTCGCCATCAAGGTGATCTCCGGCGACAACGCGGTCTCGGTCGGCGCCGTCGCCACCTCGCTCGAGCTGCCGGGCGGTGATCGCGCCGTCGACGCCCGCACGCTGCCGGAGGGCCGTGACGAGCTGGCCGACCTGCTCGACCGGGAGACCACCTTCGGCCGGGTGCGCCCGGACCAGAAGCGCGCCATGGTCGGCGCGCTGCAGTCCCGCGGCCACACCGTCGCCATGACCGGCGACGGCGTGAACGACGTGCTCGCGCTGAAGGACTCCGACATCGGCGTCGCGATGGGGTCGGGCAGCCCGGCCACCCGCGCGGTGGCGCAGATCGTGCTGCTGGACAACCGCTTCGCCACCCTGCCGTACGTGGTCGGCGAGGGCCGCCGGGTGATCGGCAATATCGAGCGGGTCTCCAACCTCTTCCTCACCAAGACCGTCTACTCGGTGCTGCTCGCCTTCCTGGTCGGGCTGGCCGGGGTCGGCTCGCAGATCTTCGGCTACGACCCGATCGCCTACCCGTTCCTGCCGAGGCACGTGACGATCGCGGCCTGGTTCACCATCGGCATCCCGGCCTTCGTGCTCTCGCTGGCGCCGAACAACGAGCGCGCCCGCACCGGCTTCGTCGCCAGGGTGATGAAGCTGGCCATCCCGTCCGGGGTGGTCATCGGCGTCGCCACCTTCGTGGCCTACCTGATCGCCTACGCGGGGCCGGACGCCAGTGCGCAGCAGAAGATCCAGGCGGGCACCACCGCGCTGATCACGCTCATCGTGATCGCGGTGTGGGTGCTGGCGATCGTGGCGCGGCCCTACGTGTGGTGGAAGGTGCTGCTGATCGCCACCTCGGTGCTGGCCTACGTGCTGCTCTTCTCGCTGCCGCTCACCCGGGAGTTCTTCCTGCTCGACCCCTCGAACCCGCGGCTCACCGCGGCGGCCTTCGGCTGCGGCGCGGTCGGTGTGGTGCTGGTCGAGATCGCCCAGTGGTTCGGCCGCCGCAGCGCCGCGAAGTAGACCCGAACCGCCACCAGAAACCTTGCGGCAAGGGGGCATTCGCGCCCGGTGTACCTTCTGGAGCCATGGAGGTACTGCTGCACCAGATCGACGCGTTCGCGGAGGCGCCGTTCACCGGGAACCCGGCCGCGGTGATGCCGTTGACCGCGTGGTTGCCCGACGGGCTGCTGCAGCGGCTGGCCGAGGAGAACAACCTCTCCGAGACCGCCTTCCTCACCCCGGCGCTGCCCGCCGCCGCCGGGGCGCCGCCCGCCGGGCTGCCCGCCTTCCACCTGCGCTGGTTCACCCCGGTGGCCGAGGTGGCGCTCTGCGGGCACGCGACCCTCGCCGCCGCTGCGCAGGTGCTGGAGGACCTGCACCCCGGGATCGACGCGGTGTCGTTCTGGACCAGGAGCGGCTGGCTGCGGGTGGAGCGCACCGACGACGACGAATACGTGCTCGACCTGCCCGCGCAGGGGTCGGTGCCGGTGCCGGTGGACCCGGAGCTGGCGGCGGCGCTGCGGGCCGAGCCGGTGGCGGCGTTCTCCGGGGCGGACGAGGTGCTCGTCTTCGGCAGCGAGGCCGAGATCCGTTCGCTGCGGCCGGATTTCGGGGCGTTCCCGGCGGTGCCGCGCGGGGTGGTGGCGACGGCGCCCGGTGTCGCGGTGGAGTTCGTCTCGCGGATGTTCGCGCCGGGAATCGGGGTGCCGGAGGATCCGGTCACCGGCTCGGCGCATGCCCAGCTCGCGCCGATCTGGGCGGAGCGGTTGGGGCGCACGGCGTTCCGGGCCAGGCAGTTGTCGCGGCGCGGCGGGGCGCTGCGCGTCGAGCTGGTCGGGGAGCGGGTGCTGCTGGCCGGGCGGTGTCGGCGGTATCTGGACGGGGTGGTCCAGGTGCCGGACGGGTACGCCGCGGCGGTGCAGGGGGATGGGGCGGGCTGAGCCCGGACGGGTACGCCGCGGCGGTTCGGGGGGATGGTGCGGGCTGAGCGGACTGTCCAGGGGCGACGCGGCCGAGCGAGCCGCCGGGATGCGGCGTGCGAGCCGCAGGGTCCCGGCCCCCGGGAGCCCGGAACTCAGCGCGGGGGGACCTGGCCGTCGTCCGGCTCGGGGCGGACGGTGCCGTCGGTGCCGGGGAGCAGCGGGGTGACCGCGAAGCGGTCGGCGACGGTGTCGGCGGGGAGCGCCTCGACGGCGCGGACATCGCTGTGCGCGGCCAGTTCCCGCAGCGCGGCCGGGGCCGCGCGCACCACCAGCCCGGCGGTGCAGGCGCAGCCGGCGCGCAGCCGGGCCACCGCCACCTCGTGCACCTGCGCGGCGCGCTGATCCAGGGGCTGGCGGTCGAGCCGGTCGCGCAGGATGTCGGCCGCGGCCGCGGCGGCGCCGGTGATCGCGCTCGCGGAGTCCGGGACCGGGATCGCGACGATCGGGGTCTGCACCCGGTCGAGCGGGACGTGCTCGAGCACCCTGGCCACCCTGACCTCGCCCGCGAGCGCCGGAACCCGATCCACCGGAAGGTATTCGGTGAACGAGACCAGCGCCCAGCGCGGCGCGTCGTCGGTCCGCTCCAGGCTGGCGCGCGCCCTGGTCAGGTACTCCGAGACCGGCTCGCCCTGCTCCGGCCCGACCCGGTCGGTGGAGATGCCGGTCGAGCGCGGCGGGGTCTGCGCCCCGATCCCGACCCCGGCCAGCACGAGTAGTCCGATCGCCCCGGCGATCAGCCCCCTGCGCCAGCGCGGATCCAACGGTTCCGAATCCGGAACCCCCGTGCCGCGCTCGCTTTCCGCCCCGCGCTCGCTTTCCGTGCCGCGCTCGGCCAGGGCGCCGGGCACGGCATCGGCGCCGGGCTCAGGCATCCCGGAGGACGTCGAGCGCGTTCCGCAGATCGTCCGGGTACTCGCTGGTGATTTCCAGCCAGCGCCCGTCCGCCGGGTGGTGGAACCCGAGCGCCCGCGCGTGCAACCACTGCCGCTGCAGCCCGAGCCGCTCGGCGAGCCGCGGATCGGCGCCGTAGGTCAGGTCGCCGCAGCAGGGGTGCCTGATGGCCGAGAAGTGCACCCGGATCTGGTGCGTGCGCCCGGTCTCCAGGTGGATGTCGAGCAGGCTGGCCGCCTGGAACGCCTCCACCGTGTCGTAGTGCGTCACGCTCGGCCGCCCGTCCGCGGTGACCGCGAACTTCCAGTCGTTGCCCCTGGCCCGGCCGATCGGCGCGTCGATGGTGCCGCTGGACGGGTCCGGGTGCCCCTGCACCAGCGCGTGGTACCGCTTGTCCACCGTTCGCTGCTTGAACGCCCGCTTGAGCACGGTGTACGCGTGCTCGGACTGCGCGACCACCATCACCCCTGAGGTGCCGACGTCGAGCCGGTGCACGATGCCCTGCCGCTCGTGCGCGCCGGAGGTGGAGATCCGGTAGCCCGCCGCGGCCAGCCCGCCGACCACGGTCGGGCCGCTCCAGCCGACCCCGGTGTGCGCGGCGACGCCGACCGGCTTGTCCACCGCGACGATGTCGTCGTCGGCGTAGAGGATCCGCATCCCGTCCACCGGGGCGGCGTCGACGGTGAGCTCGCGGCGCGGCTCGGGGAACTCGACCTCCAGCCAGGCGCCCGCGATCAGCCGATCGGACTTGCCCGCCGCGACGCCGTCCAGCTGCACCGAGCCGTCGGCGGTGAGCGCCGCCACCGCGGTGCGGGACAGCCCGAGCAGCCGGGAGAGCCCGGCGTCGACCCGCATGCCGTCCAGCCCGTCCGGAACCGGCATGGACCTGGTCTCCCTCATGCGGCAGATCCCTTCCCCGCGGCAGCCTTGCCGGTACTCCTGGTGCCGTCCGGCTCGAAACCGAAGACGGTCAGCGCGACCAGCAGGATCGCGCCGCACACGATGGCCGAGTCGGCGACGTTGAACACCGGCCACCAGCCCACCGCCAGGAAGTCGACGACGTGCCCCTGCAGCGGGCCGGGCGCGCGGAAGAGCCGGTCGGTGAGGTTGCCGAGCGCGCCGCCGAGCACCATGCCGAGCCCGACCGCCCACCACGGCGAGCGCAGCGTACTGCCGATCCGGATCACCGCGACCACGACGCCCGCCGCCACCAGGGTGAGCAGCCAGGTCATCCCGGTGGCCATGGAGAAGGCGGCGCCGGGGTTGCGCACCAGGGAGAACCGGACGACATCGCCGATCAGGTACACCGGGTCGCCCGGCGTCAGCTTCGCCACGGCGATGCTCTTGGTGAGCAGGTCGAGGCCGTAGAGCACGGCGGCCAGGATCAGCAGCAGCGGCAGCCGCTTCGGCCCGAGCCCGGCGGCCGCGGGTTCGGCGCTCGCGGGGCTGTCGCCTGCGGCGGCTGGCTCGTTGTCGGCGGGGCTGTCGTCGGTCACGACGACCATCATCGCTCGAGCGGGCCCGGCGATTCGCCCCGGATGTCCCAGGCTGCGCTCAGGAACCGGTCGTACGCTGATGCACGTGACGGTGTTGTCTTCTCCCCTGGCGCCCCGGGCGACCCGCTCGGGGGTGTTTCTGATGGTGCTCGCGGTCGGGCTCTCCACGCTCGGCATCGGGTGCGGCGACGGCGGGGAACCCGGCAGCGACCTGGAAGCCACCGAGCCGCTCGGCTACGGCAAGGAGGTGACGGTGCCGATCTCGGCGGCCGTCACCACGCTGGTCTACCCGGGCGAGGAGCCGCGCGCCTCGCTGCGCCCGCACTACGCCGTCGGCACGGTGCAGCAGGTGACGCTGCGGACCGACCACAACATCGAGCAGATCATCAACGACCAGCAGCCGCGTGACTTCTCCAACCCGGAGATCACCATCCCGATGACCGCAGAGGCGGGCGCGGACGGCATCGACCTGGTGCTCGGCAACGTCACCACCGACGACCCGGTGCTGGCCAAGGCGCTCACCGATGCGGGCGGTTCGCACGCCGGCTTCGAGATGAGCGAGCTGGGCGCGATCACCGCGCTCCGCCTCGCCCCGTCCCCCGATACCTCGAACACCGCGCGCGCCGCGCTGGAACAGGCGTTCTACCAGGCGGTGTACCGCTCGGTGGCCTTCCCGGACGAGCCGGTCGGCGTCGGCGCCATGTGGACCGTGCGGCAGGAGGTGACCGGCGGCGTCCTGCTCGACCAGGTCACCACCGCGACGCTCACCGAGCGCGACGGCGACCGGCTCACCCTGCAGCTCGACGTCTCGCAGACGCCCAAGTCGGCGGTCTGGTCGCTGCCGAACGACGCGGGGACGCTGCAGATCGAGGACTACCGGATGACCGGGTCCGGCACGATCACCGTCGACCTGGGGCTGCCGCTGCCGGTGGCAGGCTCGATCACCGTCGGCGGGCACCAGGCGTACCGGGACGCGCGCAGCGACAGCATGCTGCAGCAGACGATCAATACCCAGGTCTCGTGGGGCGAGTGAGGCAGGCGGGTATGCCCGCGTTCGTCCGGCGGGCGGGTCGTGCGGCGCGCGGGCCCGCCGGTGTCGTGCTCGTGGCGCTGGTCGTGGCCGGGTGCGGGGACGACGAACCGGCGGCTCCCGCACCGTCCGATGGGCTGCCGTCGTTCGGCGCACCCGTCACCGCGGCGCCGGTCGCCGGCCCCGGCCCCGCCGGGTCGGCGGAGCTGCTGAACCGGCTGCTCTCCAGTACCGACCTGCCCGGCAGCTTCACCCCGCTCCCGGCGCGCGACCCGGGCACCGGTGCGAGCACCGACGCCACCGACCCGGCCGCCTGCGTCGCCGTGCTCACCCCCGTCGCCGCGCAGGCGCCCGGCGCCCGTGCGGACGCCGCGGTGCAGTACGCGGGTCCGGACTTCTCCAGCATCGATATCGACGCCGCCGCCTACGCGGCCGACGGGGTCGGCCCCGCGCTGGCAACGGTGCAGCGCACCCTGCGTGAGTGCGTCGGCTTCACCGACGCCACCCCGCCGGAGAACGCGGACGACCCGTCGATCACCTACGAGGTGGCCCCGTTCGACCAGCCGGCCGCCGGCGACAGCAGCACCGCCTACCAGGTGCTGGTCCGCGCCGACGAGCTGACGCTGCACTCCGCCGTCGCCCTGGTGCAGGTCGGCGACACCCTGACCCAGATCGCGGTCACCGCCCCCGAGTCGGTCCAGCCGGAGGTGCTGAGCGCGCTCACCGCCCAGCAGGTCCGCAGGTTGCGCGGCATCGCAGGCCCCTGACGTCGGCCGCGACGTCGGCGCGGCTGGATCGCGCCGGCCCGCGAGCACGGCGACGTGTACCGGTTCAGCCTTCCACCCGCGGAGTCATCCCGGGCCGGGCACGTCGCCGCGGGTCAGCCCGCGACGATCGAATCGCCTTCGACCCGCACCGCCTTCGCGGCCAGCGGCTTCTTGGCCGGACCCGCCACTGCCGTGCCGTCCAGCGCGAACTTGCTACCGTGGCAGACGCAGTCGATGGCGCCGTCCTGGATCTTGGTCACCTTGCAGCCCGCGTGCGTGCAGGTCGTCGAGAGCCCGACGTAGGTGCCCGGCGTCGGCTGGGTGATCACGGTGTCACCGACGATCACCCCGCCGCCGACCGGCACCTCCGCGGTCTTGGCCAGCGCCGGGGCGGGCGCGCCGGGAGCGGCGGTGCCCGGTTCGGGGGAGACGGGCGCGGCGGTCGGCTCGTCACCGTAGGTACTGCACCCGGCGACCGCGACGGCCGCCGCCGCGACCCCGGCGCCGAGCACGACGCCGCGCCTGCTCACGGTGGGAGATGTGGTCATGGGAAGCTCCATTCGGATCAGAGGACGAGGCCGTTGTTCTGGAAGAACCACAGCGCGGAGGTGAGCCAGACGCCGACCAGCCCGGCGAAGAGCAGGCCACCCGCGACCGGGATCACCCACCCGGGCAGCCCCTTGCGGGTGAGCAGCAGCATCTTGGCGACGAAGGCGCCGTAGAAGAAACAGCCGAACAGCGAGTGCGCCAGCACCCGCGGCTCGGCGTGCTGGAAACCGAGCGCGTACAGGCAGTGCACCGCCACCGGGGTGGCGGCGAGCACCGCGAGCCGCCCGGACCAGGCGTGCGCCGCGCCGAACCAGCCCGGCGCGGTGAACCCGGGGATCCGGCCGTACATCGCGGCGGCCGAGCCGAGCTGGAACACCGCGAGCACCGTCGCCAGCGTCGCCAGCCAGGACTTCACCGAGGTCGGGCTGGAGAATCCGGCGACGTTCACCGAGAAGAACCGGGGGTCGTGCAGGGTGCCGTACGCCCCGAGCGCCACCGCGACGGCGGCGCCGATCAGCACGGCACCGAGGATCACCACGCTCGGGGCGGTGGTGCGCTGCTCAGCCCGCATTGTCGCCACCTTCGATCCGGGTCGCGGTGGCGGGCAGTGGCCCCGCGGGGGCGGTCGTGCCGTCGGCGCCGCGGCGGACGCCGGTCACACCGCCGGAGCCGTCGACGATCCAGCTCTGTCTGACCCCGTTGTCGGTGCCGGCGTAGAGCCCCGCCTTTCCGGTGACGACCGGTGCGGTGAACTCCCAGCTCTTGTCGCCGATCCAGAGCGTGCCGCGCACCGCGCCGCCGCCCGCCCTTCCCTCCAGCCGCGCGCCGTCCTTGCCTTCCAGCCTGGCGACGTCGTCGGCCACCCGGCCCTGCAGCCAGGTCTCGACGGCCGCGCCGTCACAGGCGTACGCGGTGACCGCGCCGTCCTCGACGGTGATCGCCAGGGTGAGCGGGGGTCCGGCGGCCCTGGTGATCGTGCCGACGTAGTCGGCCTTCGCCGGGAAGGGCGCTGAAACCGGCGCCGGACCGGTCGCAGCAGCCGGGCTCGGCGCGACGGTGGGCGTAACCACCGACGCCGCGGGCGCGGGCGCCGCGGCGGGCGCGGGCTCCTCCTTGGACATATTGACGCCGAGCAGGGCCAGGCCCAGCACGGCTGCCGCTGCGAGAGTCAGCAGCGGGCCACGACGTGTCATCGTTCGCTCCGATCGGTTCACGAGCGCGGAGTGACCCGGTGCCTATGGGCTGGGCACCGGTACCGCGTTTCGCCCCGACTACGGCGCGACCGCCCCGGACGGTTCACCGCGAACCGGAATTCGCTCCGAGACCGGCGTGTCGTCGGCGTGTCCCCGAAAAGCAGCGGACCCGGCCACCTCTCGTCGGTGGCCGGGTCCGCGCGCGAATCGGTCAGTCGCCCTTCGCCTCCGCGATGGCGCTGAAGACGGTGGGGTCGACCAGGGTGCTGGTGTCGCCCAGCTCCCTGCCCTCCGCGACGTCGCGCAGCAGCCTGCGCATGATCTTCCCGCTGCGGGTCTTGGGCAGCTCGGGCACGATGTGGATCTCCCGCGGCCGGGCGATCGGGCTGATCTCCCGCGACACGTGCTTGCCGAGCTCGGCGGTGAGCGCGTCCCCGGTGTTCTCGGT
>NZ_JBHUXA010000046.1:0-13635 GCF_042669725.1 Nocardia sp. NPDC057227
CGGCCGGAGAACTCCACTTCAGCGCAGCCGGGCCTCGGCCCGGTCACGCGCGACCTCGGCGCGGGCCCTGGCCAGCTCGGCCAGGTGCACGCTGCGGTCGCGAGCCAGCTCGGCCCGCGAGCGCGCCGCGTCGCCGAGCTCGGGGGCCCGCTCACGGGCGATCTCGGCCAGCCTGGCGCTGCGCTCACGCGCGGTGAGCGCCTGCTCGCGGGCCGCTTCGGCCAGCTCCGGCGCCCGCTTGCGCGCCTTCTTCGCCGCCCTGCGGCTCTGCTTGCGCGCCGTGTCGGCGAGCTCGGGGGCCCGCTTGCGGGCGGTGCCCGCCCAGTCGCCGCCGCGGTCCCGCGCGGTGTCGGCGAGGTCCGAGCTCCGGTCCTTCGCCAGCGCCGCCAGGGTCGCGCCGCGATCCTTCGCGGTGTCGGCGAAGTCGGAGCCCCGATCCTTGGCCAGGTCGGCGAACTTCGCGCCGCGGTCCCTGGCGGTGTCGGCGAAGTCGGAGCCCCGATCCTTGGCCACATCCGCGAGCTTGGCGCCGCGGTCCCTGGCGACGTCGGCGAAGTCCGAACCGCGGTCCTTCGCGAGGTCGGCCCAGTCGGCGCCGCGGTCCTTCGCGACGTCGGCGAACTTCGCGCCGCGATCCTTCGCGACGTCGGCCAGCTCGGAACCGCGCTCGCGGGCGAGTTCGGCCAGCTCCGCGCCGCGCTCGCGCGCCGCATCGGCCAGCACCGGCGCCCGCTTGCGCGCCTTCTTGGCCGCCCTTCGGCTCTGCTTGCGCGCCGTCTCGGCCCAGTCGCCGCCGCGGTCCTTCGCCACATCGGCGAGATCCGCGCCGCGATCCTTCGCGACCACGGCGAGCTTCGCCCCGCGGTCCTTCGCGACATCGGCGAAATCCGAACCCCGATCCTTGGCGACCTCGGCGATCACCGCGCCCTTGGCGCCCGCGGTGCCAGCGATACTGCGCGCCGCCTCGGCCACTTCGTGCGCGTGCTTGCGCAGCGCGTCACCGGTGCCGTCGGCGGCGCTCGCCCCGATCGGCAGCGCCGCGGAGACGGTGGCCGCGGCGTTCTTCGCCGCCCGCCTGCCGCGCCAGCCCAGCGAGGGCTTGCCCTCGGTGTCGGCGCTGGCGATCATCAGCCCGCCGAGCAGCGCCACGTCCTTCAGGAACGCGGCCCGCTTCGCGGACTTGCGATCCGGATCTTCCTCAGCCCAGAAATCCTGCTCGGTGATCGTGGCCGGGACGACCGTGGCGGCCAGCACGAGCGCCGCGAGCCGCGGCGCCTTGCCGAGCGCGAGCAGCGTGCCCGCTCCGACCTGAGCGGCGGCATTGACCTTGACCAGCGTGGCGGTATCGGACGGCAACCTGGTGGCGACATCCTCGGGCAGCGTCCGCTGACCCTTCTGCACGAGGTCGGTCGCTGCCTTCACCCGCGGTTCCGGATTACGCAGGGTATCGATCCCGTCCACGACGAACGCACTGGCCAGCAAGGGTCGCGCGAGTCGGCGCAACAACATGACAGAACCCCTTCCTCGATGGATACGGACCGGGTTCCCGCACCCGCCGCCCTCAAACGGGGGCCGTTCCGCCCGGCTCGGTGCTCGTCTGTCGGTGCCGTGCGGCATCATCGACGCACACCCGTCAGCACACCACGCAGATTGCTCGGAGCCCACCAATGCCCTCGCCACGTAACCGGCCGAAACCCCTGTCCGACAGCGAGATCAATCAGATCGCGGCGGAGATAGCCGCGGGCAGGCCGCCGATGGTGTGGTTCACCTCGGCCGCGGTCGGCGTGCCGGAGGGCAGATCCGGCAAGGTGCTCTCCCTCGGCGACCCATCCGACGGGGATTTCCTGCAGGTCAAACCCACCGGCTCGAAGGACGTGCTCGCCTTCTCCCCGGTCGAGGTCACGCTGGTCAAGCCCGTCCGCCCGGCCAAGCCCGCGCCCGCCAAGGCTCCGGCCGGAGCCCCGCCCGGCCGCCCCGGCATCGCCCCCGCGCCCGCGGGCGGCCCGCCCGCGAATACTGTTGCCCCGACACCGACCCCCAGGGAGGACCCCCCCGTGACGCAGCCGACCACGGCCCCCAAGCCCGCCGCCCCGGCGGCCGCCGCCGAGCCGAAGCCGCGCCCGGCCAAGGCGCCGGCCCGCAAGGCGAAGACGCCGGAGGTCACCATCACGCTCAACGGCACCGCCGAGGGCGAGTGGACGGTCGACGTGGTGAGCGGCAAGAAGCGCACGGTGCGCGGGCTCGCGATCAGCACCACCGCGATCTCGCAGGCGGCCAAGATCCTGCACCCGGAGGTCGAGGAGGTCGTCACGGGCATTCTCGAGGCGGTGCGCCGCGACCAGCAGGCCAAGGTCGCCCAGCTCCAGGCCGAACTGGAGCAGGCGCGAAAACTGCTCACCGAACTCGGCGACTAGACCGCGGTGTTCACCGTGCTGTCGATCCCCTTCGGCAGCCAGACCCGCCGCCCCGGCTCGGTGGGCAGGTGCCGGACGTCCTCGCGATAGGCGTAGCCCAGCGAGCGCTCTTTGGCGTGGTACATCGCCGAGTCGGCCTCGCGGAGCAGTTCGTAGACGCCCGCGTCGTAGCTGCGCGGGCCGTCGCAGGCGATGCCGATGCTGGCGGTGATCGGGATCTCGCCGACGCTCAGCTCGAACGGCCGCACGAAGGCGGCGAGCAGCCGCTCGGCCAGCGCCCCCGCGTGCTCCCGGTCCAGCGGGGCGAGCACGACGAACTCGTCGCCGCCGTAGCGGGCGGCGACGTCCCGGTTGCCGACCACCCGGCGGATCCGGGCGGCGGCGTTGGCGATCAGCTCGTCGCCGACGGCGTGGCCGTAGCTGTCGTTGACCATCTTGAAGCCGTCCAGGTCCAGGAAGAGCAGACAGAGCGGGTGCTCGGGCCAGCGCTCCCGGCTGTGGCCGAGCGCGCGCAGCAGCGCCGAGCGGTTGAGCAGCCCGGTGAGCATGTCGTGGTCGGCCTGGTACTGGGCCCTGCGCTCGCTGCGGGCGCTGCGCACGATGGCGCGCTCGCTGCGGACCAGCACACCGATCAGCATGAGCGCGAAGAGCGTCGAGACCACCACCCGGTCCAGGAAGGTCGGGCTGGAGCCGACCACCGGTACCAGCGCGGCGACGATCAGCGCCACCGCGATCATGCTGGCGCGCTGCCGCGAGTGCTGCGGGTGGATGTGCCGCTGGGCGCCGAGCGAGGTCATGGTGGGGTGCACCGCGGCCACCCCGACGGCCAGGTACGCGACCAGCAACGGCGCCTGCAGGACGTCGTTGCCGACCAGCCTCGCGCCGACCGTGTCCAGGCTGTAGCCGAGATCGCCGATCAGGATCGCGAGCAGCCCGATGTGCAGCAGCCGTAGCGACGGCTCCGAGGTGCCGGTCGCCATCGAGTAGGCGACCAGCGTCAGCAGCAGCGCGTCCAGCACCGGGTACGCCGCCGCGATCAGCGCCACCGCGCCCGGCCCGGTGGAGCTCAGGATCGGCGAGATCAGGAAGGTCCAGGAGGCGAGCAGCGCGCCGAGCCCGATCAGCCCGGAGTCGAGCAGCAGGTCGTGGTTGGCGCGCGCCTGCCGCGGCCGCAGCCAGAGCGTGGCGGCCGCGCCGATGCCCGCGTACCCGGTCAGGGTGCAGATGTCGTCCAGCGGCTGCAGCCCGGTGCCGCGCAGCGTGGTGCCCGCGGCGAAGGCCACCGCCGAGGCGGAGAGCAGGTACCAGGGCAGCGGGTGCGCCGGGCGGTACCGCCACAGCCCGAATCCGATCATGCCCAGCGAGCCGAGCACGACGAACGCGGTGGCGCCGAAGGCCACCGGGCCGGTGCCCGCCAGCAGGTTGACCCCGATGGCGGCGGCGCCCGCCAGCAACAGCGCGCAGCAGCGTGCCCCCGGCTGCGCGAGCTTCCCGGCCGTTCGTCCGTCGTGCACGTTCATCAGCCCCCCTCGGTCGCGCCGTTCCCGGTGAACCGTGCCGCGTAGTAGATCTGGGAGTCCTCCACCGCGACGTCGACGCTCGCCCGCTCGTCCAGCGCGGCCCTGATGCCGTCCGCGAACGAGAAGCGAGTGTTGTTGTACGAGCAGATATCCCAGCCGACCACCGCACGCTCGGCCACGAGTACCCGAACCACTGATTCGATCATGACATGGAACGCGGCGCCATGCCGGGCGCTCGGCGCAACGAGGGTGAAACCCGCGTAGAAAACCGCGTTTCGCGCGGCGTGTTCCGGGTAACGCGCTGCGAAGTACTCGGGGCTGATCCACGGCACCGTCTCCAGGCAGCGGGTCAGCGTGGTGACGCCGATCGGCTCCCCCGACGGCAGCCGCGCCACGTGCTTGTGGATCCGCGGGTCGACCATCTCCGCGCGAAACTCACTGGGATGCAACACCTGCCGCGCGGCGGCGGTGGTACGCAGCGGGCCGAAGGCCTCCTCGTAGACGGCCTGGAAGAGCGCGATCTGCGGTTCGGGGATGCTGGTCTCGACGGTCACGTGCAGCTCGCTCACCGGGCGCCGTCCCAGCCCGCGGCCCGGTACGCGGCGAGCACCAGCGCGCAGACGGGCTCGGCTTCGGCGCGAATCTCGGTGACGCACAGCTGGATCGGGCCGAACTCCGCGCTCCTGCGCCGGGTCATGTCGGTGAGGCTGGCCCGGATCAGCGCCTCCACCTCGGCCGCGCTCCCGGCCTCGTGCTCGACGAAGAGCCCGGCCCCCGAGCCGTCGGTGCGCAGCACCCAGCCCATGCCCGCGGCC
Source organism: Nocardia sp. NPDC057227 (assembly GCF_042669725.1). Classification (NCBI taxonomy): domain Bacteria; kingdom Bacillati; phylum Actinomycetota; class Actinomycetes; order Mycobacteriales; family Nocardiaceae; genus Nocardia; species Nocardia sp. NPDC057227. The sequence continues at coordinate 4,750 of NZ_JBHUXA010000046.1, forward strand.
ACCAGCGCGCCCGGCTCCGCGGTGTGCTCGGCGGCGTACACGCAGTACAGCCGATCACCCCAGACGATCGGCTTGCGCACCCGCGCGCCGCGGACCAGCCGGGCGCGCGGCGGGATCACCGAGGACAGCCGGATCAGGTTCGCCTCGCCGACGCCGAGCTCGCGCAGCGCCGCGTCGAACGCCGCCAGCGCCGTCGGGCCGGTCCCGGTCGCCGCGCCGATCTCGATGGTCAGTGGTATGCCGGACGACCGGGCCGCGCGGGCGGGCCTGCTCGCCGGGGTGCGTAATCGCTCCACCCACGGCAGCCCGAGCAGTGCGCTGCGCTGTGCCGAGACCGCTCCGCGCGCGGTGATGTGCATCATGGTGCCCCTCCGATTCCCCCGGCCCGCCCGGTGCGCGGGCCGCGTTCAACAACGAATTCGACTGTGCGCCAAGTCGGCCGGGTTCGCAGGGCGGTTCGCCGAAACGGTCTCGCCCGCTCGGGCGTCCATACCCCTTCCGGCCTGCGGTGATGGAGCTTCGGCATCGCCTGGGCGACTGTCCAGGATTTCTCCCACTGCGGAGCGTCATCGTGGTGCACAATCTCCGGACAGGACCCGAATCAGGTTCGACAGGAGGAATGCAGTGCCGCTTCCCGACTCATCCGTGTTGTCCTCCGTACCACCGGCAGTCCCCTTACCGACCGACAGTGCGGTGCTCGCCGCCGAGTCCCTCCGGCTGGACGCGAGCGCCGTGGACTTCGCGCTCGTCGCGCTCTACTTCGTGTTCGTCATCGGTATCGGGCTGCTGGCGCGGCAGCGCGTCTCGTCCAGCATCGACTTCTTCCTCTCCGGCCGCTCGCTGCCCGCCTGGGTGACCGGCCTCGCCTTCATCTCGGCGAACCTCGGCGCGGTCGAGATCATGGGCATGTCGGCCAACGGCGCCGAGTACGGCTTCCCGACGTTCCACTACTTCTGGATCGGCGCGATCCCCGCCATGCTCTTCCTCGGCGTGGTGATGATGCCCTTCTACTACGGCTCCAAGGTGCGCTCGGTGCCGGAGTTCATGCGCAGGCGCTTCGGCACCGGCGCGCACCTGGTGAACGCGCTGAGCTTCGCGGTGGCGCAGATCCTCATCGCCGGGGTGAACCTGTACCTGCTCGGCACCATCCTGAACGTGCTGCTCGGCTGGCCGCTGTGGGTGTCGGTGGTGGTCGCCGCGGTGATCGTGCTCTCCTACATCACCCTGGGCGGGCTCTCGGCCGCCATCTACAACGAGGTGCTGCAGTTCTTCGTGATCGTGGCGGCGCTGCTGCCGCTCACCCTGGTCGGGCTGCACAAGGCGGGCGGCTGGAGCGGGCTGAAGGAGCGGATCATCGACTCGCCCGGCGGCGCCGCGCAGCTGGAGTCCTGGCCGGGCAACGAGCTGAGCGGGTTCAGCAACAACTTCCTCTCGATCCTCGGCATCGTCTTCGGCCTCGGTTTCGTGCTCTCCTTCGGCTACTGGACGACGAACTTCGTCGAGGTGCAGCGGGCCCTGGCCACACACTCCATCTCGGCGGCGCGGCGCACCCCGATCATCGGCGCCTACCCGAAGATGTTCATCCCGCTGATCGTCGTGATCCCCGGCATGATCAGCGCGGTGCTGGTGCCGGAGATGGCCGAGTACAAGGCGCAGCGGGCGGCGAACCCGGACTTCACCGGGGACACCTCGTACAACCAGGCGCTGCTGTACCTGATGAAGGACGTGCTGCCGAACGGGCTGCTCGGCGTCGGCCTGGCCGGGCTGCTCGCCGCGTTCATGGCGGGCATGGCCGCGAACATCTCCGCGTTCAACACGGTGTTCAGCTACGACCTGTGGCAGCAGTACGTGAAGAAGGACCGGCCGGACGGCTACTACCTCAGGATCGGCAGGCTCGCGACGATCGGCGCCACGGTGGCCGCGATCTTCACCGCGTTCATCGCGGGCAACTTCGCCAACATCATGGACTACCTGCAGACGCTGTTCAGCTTCTTCAACGCGCCGCTCTTCGCCACCTTCATCCTCGGCATGTTCTGGAAGCGGATGACCCCGGCCGCGGGCTGGGCCGGGCTGGTCGCCGGTACCGCGTCGGCGATCTTCGTCTTCCTGCTCAACGAGTTCGAGGTGACCTCGCTCTCCGGGCAGGGCGCGAGCTTCGTGGCCGCGGGAACGGCGTTCGTGGTCGACATCGTGGTGAGCGTGGTGGTCACCCAGTTCACCGCGCCGAAGCCGGCCGCCGAGCTGGCCGGGCTGGTGTACTCGGAGACGCCGAAGGAGATGCGCACCGACCCGGACGCGGACTCGCTGCCCTGGTACCAGCGGCCGGTGCTGCTCGCCGGTATCGCGCTGGTGCTGGTCATCGCGCTGAACATCTTCGTCGGATAAGGAGCTTCCCCGATGCTTTTCGACATTCGCACCATCGTCGGCTCGCTGCTGAGCATCTACGGCGTGGTCCTGCTCGTCACCGGGCTGGTCAACAACACCGCCGCCGAGCAGGCCAAGACCGGCGGCTGGAACATCAATCTGTGGGCCGGGATCGGCATCCTCGCCGTCGGGCTCGCCTTCATCGCCTGGGTACTGCTGCGCCCGGTGCAGGTCACCGCGGCGAAGCCGGTCGCCGACCCGGAGGCGCCGCTCGACCCGGACCGGATCGCGCCCGCCGAGTAGCGCACACGGCGAGGGCCCCGGCCGCGAATTCCGCGGCCGGGGCCCTCGTGCTGTCCGGGTCGGGTCAGATGGCGCCGGGCGCCTGCTGATCCGGGCGGGGGACGTCGCCGCGCCAGGCACCGGTCTCGTGCCCCTGCTTCTCGATGTAGGCCTTGAAGCGATCGAGATCGCCGTTGATCCGGTGCTTCAGCACACCGGTCTTGTCGGCCACCTGCTCCAGGAAGCCGTCCGGGTCGACATCGATCTGGGCGGTGACCCTGGTGTGGGTGTCGTCCAGGCGGTGGAAGGTGATCACGCCCGCGTGCTCGGGGCCGCTGTCCGACTTCCAGGCCACCCGCTCGTCGGGGTGCTGCTCGGTGATCGTGGCGTCGAACTCCTTGGTCACCGGGCCGACCTTGATCCGCCAGTGCGTGTGCTTGTCGTCGAGCTGCCTGATCTCCTCGACGCCCTCCATGAAGTGCGGGAAGGACTCGAACTGGGTCCACTGGTTGTACGCGGTCCGGATCGGAACCTCGACGTCGACTGCCGCGGTCATCGTGCTCATGGGGTAACTCCTTTCCCACTCCGGGATCACTCCGGGAACAGGGCTGGTGTGTCGTCCTGCTGGACGACCGGGACACTCGTCGGCTACCCGGCGTCTCCTGGCACAAACAACCGGTACCGCGGCTCGGTACGAGGTGGTTCAGCGGTTATCGCGGCAGTGGGTGCGATCTGCCGTGCTGAGGCGGCGGTCGGACGGTGCCGCCTCAGCCGTCGGCAAATGGTCGGCGAAGCCCGCTGTGGGTCAGTCGGTTCCGGCCGGGGCGCGGTTGAACAGCCCGAGCAGGAAGTCGATCGCGAGGAAGCCGAGCAGGCTCAGCCCGAACAGCGGGACGAACCAGCCGACCAGCAGCGCGGCCGCCACCGAGGCCACCGCGAGCGGCAGCGGCGTCGAGCGCAGCGCACCGCGGCGCGGTGCCCGGCCGCCGAGGGTCAGGCCGGTCGCGCGCGCCGGTCGCCTGCGCCACCACATGCGGTAGCCGAGCAGGATCACCGCGCTCAGCCCGACCATGCTCACCAGTAGCAGCAGCTGGTTGACCAGTCCGAACAGCAGCCCCATGTGGAACTGGATGCCCCAGTTGGTGAACTTGGCCATGAGCGGCCACTCCGCGTACGGGAGCCGGTCGGTGACCTGCGCGGTGGCGCCGTCCACCGCGACCGCGTCGGCGCTGTAGGTGCCGGGGATTCGCCGCTCCTTCACGATGAATGCCTGGTCCGCCGCGCTCGGCAGGGTGATCTCGGGGGGCTGGGTGACGCCTTCGGCGCGGGCGGCCGCGAGCACGGTGTCCAGCTCGGCGATCCTGGTGGCCGGGTCGACCTCGGGGGCGGGGGCGTGCCCGGCGGGGTGGTGGTCGCCGCCGGGCGCGTGCGCGGGTTCGGCGCCGGGCAGCGTGCCGCTGACCGCGGGGGTGATCCAGCTCAGCTGGGCGCGCAGCTCGTCGATATTCGCGCCCGCGTAGGTGGACCAGGTCATGCCGGTGGCGGAGAGGACCAGCGCCATCGGCAGCACCCAGGTGCCGAGCGCGCCGTGCCAGGTGAGCAGCCGGTTCCGGCCGCGCTGCGCGGAGTCGGGGGCGAGCAGCCAGGCCGCGGAGTTGCGGGCCCGCCGGGCCCGCACCCGGCGGATCCAGAGCACCAGCCCGGCCAGCGCGATCACCCACAGCCAGGAGGCGGCCAGCTCGCTGTAGAGCCGGCCCGGCTCGCCGAGGTGCAGGTGGCGGTGCAGCTGGGAGATCCAGGTGCGCAGCGGGAGCGCGCCGGAGCTGCCGTAGACCACCGCGTCACCGACCGGCTCGGCGGTGTACGGGTTCACGAACACCGCGCGGCGTTCGGATTCGCCGAGGGTGGGGTCGGCGAGGAGCACCCGGGTGGTGTCGCCGGGGGTAGGGGCGGGGGCCACCGCGACCAGGGTGAGGTCGGGGCGGACGGCGACGCCGTTGCGCACCTGCTCGGCGAGCGGGGCCTCGGTCTGCCCGACCGGGACGCGCAGGAGGTCCTTGGAGGTGAAGGCCTCCAGGGTGGGGGAGATGGCGTAGAGGGCGCCGGTCACGGCGGCGATCAGGATGAACGGGGCGACGAAGAGGCCCGCGTAGAAGTGCAGGCGCAGGGCGAGGGGTTGCAGGGTACGGCGTGGTGTGCGGGTGGGGACGTCGTCGGGGGAGGTGTCGGGTGGGCTGACATCGGTGACGCTCATGGGGGTTCGTTTCGTCGAAGGGCTGTCGGCTCTTCTCGCATCGGCGGCGCGGGCACGGCAGGACGCCAGGTGCCCCGGCAGGGGCGCGACGGTGCTCGCCGGTGCTTCGACCGGCGGCGAGAAGGGTGTCTAGTGGACGAAACCCAGCGGTGGGCCGCGGCTGCTCAGCCCCTGCCGCGCGAAGACGCGCAGCACGACCCGATCGCGGTGCGCGATCGGCAGCAGGGTCCGGTCCGCGACCGGTGCGGCGGGTGCGCGCGACGGCAGCGCTCGCGCCAGGGCGCCGATGGCGGCGCGGCAGGCGGCGCCCGTCCCGTGTACGAGCAGCGCGGCGACCAGGACGGCGGCCGCGTGCGCGGCGAGCATGGCCGGCGTCAGCTGGAGATCGCCGCCGTGCAGATGCCCGGACTCGAACCCGAGCCCGATGTGCCCGAGCACCTGGGCCACGCCGAGCGCGGCGACCAGGACGGCGGCGCTCTCCCGCAGTGCGGGCGCGCCCGCGATCAGTGCCCCGGTGACCGCGGCGGCCGCGAACAGCAGGACGAGCGCGGTGGAGCCGGGCGCCTCTAGCCCGGCCCCGGCGCGGGCAGCGGCCCACCCGTGCGCCGCCACCGACAGGCACGCGGACAGCGCTCCCGCCGCCGCGCCGCGCACCCGCGCGACCGCGGCGGGAGCACCCGCGTTCCCGCGGCCGGACCGGCACAGCACGGGCCGATTTTACCCGGGTGCGCGGGCCCGCCCGCCCCATCGGGCGCGGCCGGACCGGAAACCTTGCGCGGCAGCGAGATCGGTGCTGGGCTCAGGTGTTGTCGCGCTTGAAGGTGTTGAGCGGGCCCTTGTCCATCCTGACCTCGACCCGGCCGTCCGGGTGCAGGATCGCCTTGGGGCGGTGCTCCGACATCCGCCTGCTGTACAGCTCCAGCCGCTCGACCAGCACGCCGTCCGGCCGGTTGTAGACGATGCCGGGGACGCAGGTGAAGATCCAGCTCGACTTCTTCGCCTGGTCGGCGGGGATGGTGACCTCCTCCTCGCCGCCGCTGTCGATGGCGAGCGTCACCCGGTACTTGTGGAACGAGCCGGTGCCGTTGTTGATCGCCGAGTACGCCACCGGCACCACCGCGGCGATCTCCGGCGCGAACCGCACCTCGATGATCTCCTCGGTGCTCCCGCCGCCGCGGTTCACGTCACCGCGCCCGCGGTCGCCCAGGTGCCGCACGAGGTCCTTGAACTGCGGGTTCGCCGGGATGCCCTGGGCGTCGAAGGTGGCGACGTGCACCACCGTGCCGTCGGTCAGCACCACCAGCGCGTACGCCTCGTAGTCGGTGCCCGAGGTCCACCCCACCCGCAGCCGCACCACCGGTGCCTTCCGCAGCAGTACCGGCGCCGAGTTCTTCTCCAGCGTGATCGACCGCTTCGTCAGATTCGGGGGCGGCGCGCTGCCCGGCGCAGACGCTGGAAAGGCGCCGGGAGCCCCTGGCGGCGGGTACCCGACGGCACCACCTTGCTGCGCTGCCGGGTATCCGGCCGGAGCGAGCGGCGGGGCCGGGAACCCGCCCGGACCACCCGGGGGCGATACGGCGAAACCGCTGGGCGGCGGCGCGGACGCGGCCGGTCCTGGATCGTCGACGGTGATCCCGTAGTCCGTCGCCAACCCGGCCAACCCGGACGCGTACCCCTGCCCGACGTTGCGCAACTTCCACGCCCCACCGCGCCGGTAGATCTCCCCGAGCACCACCGTCGTCTCGGTACTCAACCCCCCGACGACCAGGTCGTGCGCCGCACCCCCATCGCTCACCTGAACCGCCAGCGGAACCCCCGCGACGGTCCCGGTGTCGACGGAGGCGGCGACGACGAGCCGCTCGACCCGCGCGGCGACCCGGGAGAGGTCGACGCTGATCGCCCCACCGGCCAGCCGCACCGCCCCGTCCGGCGACTCCGGCTGGTTGTAGAACACGAAGTCGGCATCCCCGCCGACCTTCCCGTCCGCCCCGACGCACAGCACCGAGACGTCGATGCCGTTCGGCGCCACCGTGATCCGCACCTGCCCACCGCCGAGCGGCACATTGCCGCCCTTCGGCAGGGCACTACCCGGGCTCGAGTTCACTGCGGACCCCTCGTCGCTCGTCCGATTCGTACGGTTCCGAGCCTAGGGGATCAGCCCTCCACGTCCATCTCGGCGAGCGGCTTGCGCAGCAGCTTGCCGGTGGCGTTGCGCGGCAGCTCGTCCAGGAAGACCACCTCGCGCGGCACCTTGTACCGCGCCAGATTCGCCTTGACGTACTCCTTGATCTCCTGCGGATCCCGGCTCGACCCGGGCCCCGGCACCACGAAGGCGCGCAGCCGCTTCCCGTACTCGCGGTCGTCCACCCCGATCACCGCCGCCTCGAAGACGTCCTCGCGCCCGGCGATCAGGTTCTCCACCTCGAGCGGGAAGACGTTCTCGCCGCCGGAGACGATCATGTCGTCGTCGCGGCCGTCGATGAAGAGCAGCCCGTCGGCGTCGACGTGCCCGACGTCGCCGCTGTTCATCATCCCGTCGACGATCTCCTTGGTGCGCCCGTCGGTGTAGCCGGTGAAGGCGAAGCCGTTGTCGACGAAGATGGTCCCGGTGACATCGGGCTCGGTGATCGGCTTCCGGTTCTCGTCCAGCAGCACGATCCGGATCCCGACCGGTGCCTTGCCCGCGGTGGTCGGCGCCTTGCGCAGGTCGGCCGGGGTGGCCACGGTCATGACCGCGCACTCGGTGGAGCCGTACAGGTTGTAGAGGCTGTCGTTGAAGTGGTCGAGCGCGCGGGTCACCACGTCCGGCGCGATGGCCGAACCGGCCGCGAAGATCACCTTCAGGCTGCCGACGTCGTACTTCGCCAGCACCTCGTCGCCGAGGTCGAGGATGCGCTGCAGCATGGTCGGGACGACGACCAGCGAGTCCGCCCGGTACTTCTGGATATTGGCGAGCGTGCCCTCCGGGCTGAACCGGCGCTGCTGGAAGACCACCCGGTTGCCGAGCGCGAGCCCCAGGGTGAACTGGGAGAGCCCGGTGCCGTGGAAGATCGGCGCCGCCATGAGCATGGTGCCGTTGCGCGGCAGCGGCACCCGGTCGATGAACTGCGCGGAGGCGAAGGGGCTCACCCGGTCGCGCGGGGCGCCCTTCGGCGTGCCGGTGGTGCCGCTGGTCAGGATGACCATGCCGCCCGGCTTCTCCGGCGCGGGGAGCGGCGTGGTGTCGCGGCCCGCGATCAGCGAGTCGAGCGTCGGGATCGCCGGATCGGCGCCGTCCTTCTCGTCCACCCAGGTCAGCACGTGCGGGATGCCGGAAGGGATGGCGCTCATCAGGTCGAGGAACTCGCTGTCGTGCAGCACCGCCTTGACCTTCTCGCGCTCGGCCACGTCGGCGAACTGCGGCTTGGCGAAGCCGGTGTTCATCAGCACCGCCCGCACGCCGAGCTTGCCCGCGGCGAGCAGGCTGAGCACCATGCCGCGGTGGTCGCGGGCCAGCACGGCGACCACGTCACCGGGGCCGATGCCGTTCTCGGTGAAGCCGCGGGCCAGCGCGTTGGCGCGGCGGTCGAGTTCGCCGAAGGTGATCTCGCCGAGCTCGTCCACGATGGCGGCGGCATCCGGCCTGGTCTGCGCGGCGTGCATGACGACCCCGGCGAACGGCCCGAACTTGAGCACGTTGATCGCCGAGCGGGCCGCGTGGTCGAGCCGCAGCGGATTGAAGAGCCGCCGCTTGAGCATGACGTTGACGCCGAGAGCGAGATCGCTCGCCTTGCGGATCGGGGCCGGGAGTGCCATCTGCTACGCCTTCCGCGCGGCCCGGCCACCGGCGAGCGGGAGGTGGCGGGAACCGCAGCTTCGAGATCCAGTGCTAGCCAGACAATAGCAGCGGTCGGTACCGGCCGTATCGCACGTCTCGTCCCGCGGTCCGCGGTGTATCCGCAGGTGACGGAGGTCGGGCGGCGGAAGAAGTGAACCTGGAGCCGCTC
>NZ_JBHUXA010000047.1:0-8534 GCF_042669725.1 Nocardia sp. NPDC057227
GCTCCGGTGTTTTCTGTCCGCGGGCGCGGCCGGGGTCCGCGCCCCTGCGGGGCCCCGCGATCGGGCGTCCGACACTGGCGGCTCCGCCGCTGGCGCTTCGCACACCCGATCGCGGGACGGGCCGCGAACCCGGACGGGGGGGTTATTTGGTGTGGTGGGGACGGTAGTCCTCGCTTCGCTGTCTGGCTATTTCGTAGAGGGTGATGGTGGCGGTGGCGGCGGCGCCGATGGTGTCGGCGGCGCCGGGGATGGTGAGCTGGTCGGTTCCGGGCCAGGTGGCGCGCTCGTCGCCGACGACGATCACCGTCGCCTGGTCGAACGGGTACTCGTCGACCGGTATTCCGGTGGTGGCGCCGGGGAGCAGCACGCGGGTGGGGATGCCGCGGCGGCGCTGGCGCTCGGCGAAGGCGAGCACCTGGGCGGCACCCCCGGCGCGGAAGACCGGGACGGCGAAGAGCGAGCCGGTGGAGGCGCGCACGGTGCGCGGGTCGTGGTGGTCGGCGCCGGGGCCGGTGATCACCACCCCGGCCGCGCCGAAGGCGTCGGCGGTGCGGATGAGCGCGCCGAGCACGTCCGGCGAGTCGGGGCGGTCGGCGACCAGCACCACCGGCGGCGGGCCACCGGGCACGCCGGGCGCGAAATCGTCGAGCTCGCCGGGGCGGGAGACGGCGACCGCGACCAGCTCGGGCACGCCGTCGCCGAGCTCGGCCATGAGCTCGGGCACCAGCCCGACCCGGGGCACCCGGCTGGTGTCCAGCACCTCGCGCGCCCAGCCGGAGAGCTCGGGCCCGCCGAGCCGGTAGACGAGCGTCTCCAGCGGCCAGTCGCAGGCCAGCGCGCGGGTGATCGGCCGGACGCCGTGCACCAGGAAGCGGCCGTCGCGCAGCCGCTTGCCGCGGTTCGTCAGATACCCCTGCCACACCTGGACCGAGGCCGTGCGCGGCCGCGCTGATCGGCTCACTGCGCTGAACGTTCCTTTCCCGTGCCTGCCGGTTCGCCCGCCGCGTGCGCGGCCACCGCCGCTAGCGCGGCCGTCCGCAGCGCCGGGTCGGCGCCGTCCAGCCAGTGCACCCGCGGGTCGCGGCGGAACCACGAGCGCTGCCTGCGCACATACCGCCTGGTACCGATCAGCGTGCGCTCGACCGCGTGGTTCAGGTCGTATTCGTCATCGAGGTGCGCGAGGACTTGTGCGTATCCGATGGCGCGGCGCGCCGTCACCCCGTCGCGCAGCCCGCGGTCGAGCAGCCCGCGCACCTCGTCGACCAGCCCGGCCTCGAACATGTGCGCGGTGCGGAGTTCGATCCTGGCGTCCAGCTCGGCGGTCTCCCTGTCCACGCCGAGCAGCAGCGTGTTCCAGCGCGGGGCGCCGATCACCGGCGCGGACGCGGCGAACGGGCGCCCGGTCAGCTCGACCACCTCCAGCGCGCGCACCATGCGCCTGCCGTCGGTGGGCAGGATGGTGCCCGCGGCCACCGGGTCGGCCGCGCGCAGCGCCGCGTGCACCGCGGCGAGCCCCTGCTCCGCCAAGACCCCTTCCCACCTGGCCCGCACCTCCGGGTCGGTGGCCGGGAACCGCCACTGGTCGAGCAGCGCCTGCACGTACATCATGGAGCCGCCGACGATCACCGGGACCCGCCCGCGTGCCCGGATCGCCTCGACGTCGGCGGCGGCCGCGGCCTGGTACGCGGCGACCGTCGCGGTCGCGGTGACCTCGAGGACGTCGAGCTGGTGGTGCGGGATGCCGCGGCGCTCGGCGGGCGCCAGTTTGGCGGTGCCGATATCCATCCCCCGATACAGCTGCATGGCGTCGATGTTCACGATCTCGCCGCCGAGCTGCTCGGCCAGGTACAGCCCGAGGTCGGACTTGCCGGTGGCGGTGGGGCCGATCACCGCTACCGGTGCGCTCACGCGGGCCGCCACAGCCCGGCGTGGTACCCGACCCCGAACGGCGCGTCCTGGAAGCGGGTCTCCGCCGCGACGGCGCCGTCCCGGCCGAAGAGCCCGGCCAGCGCCTGGTAGACCGCGCGGCCGCGGAGCACGAGGTCGGCGCAGAGCGCGGGGTCCAGCTCGAGCAGCGCCGCCCGGTCGCCGGTGGCGAGCGCGGTGTCCAGCGCGCGCTGCACCGCGGGGGCGCGTTCGTCCAGGTAGCCGGGGGACGCGGTGGTGAGGGTCGCGGCGCCGTCGGCGATCACCAGGACGCCGCGCGGCTCGGGCGTCGCGTCGAGTTCGGCACGCAGCCGGGCGCCGAAGGCCACCGCCTCGCGCGCCGGCGTCTCCTCGGGCAGCAGCCGGACCTCGACCTTCCCGCCCGGGGCTACGGCGCCGCGGGCCCAGCCCGCGATCAATACCGGCAGTTCGAGCTCGGGATCCGGTTCGGCGACGGCCTCCGGGCCGAGCGCGACCCGGAGGTCGGCGCCGTAGCCGCGGAAGGTGCCGACGGTGTCCGGGCCGTACTGGCCCCGCCCGGTGCCGAGCACCGTCCAGCTGCCGGATTCCGCCGCCAGCGCGCCGAGTGCGTCGAGCACCGCCGCCCGCAGCGCGGGCACGCCCGGTTCGGCCGCGGCACCGCACAACTCGGGAACGAGGACGGGTGGCGCGGGCATCAGAGCCGCGACGGAGAACACCCCGACAACGGTAGCCGCCGGTTGTCCGGCGGCCGCCGCCGGTTCGAGTGTCTCTGCCGCAAAACCCCCGGACATTGATAGTGTTCGGGAAGCGACAACCCAGGTCACCACGGGTCGGGCGACCTGGTGGTCCCCTTCGCGGGGGCATGGATCGAATGGTCTCGAGGGCTCGCACCGGGTTGAATGGGGTGAGCCAGGGCGTAATCAGGCAGCCGTGACGCGCGGCAGGGACGAGGAGCAATGACCGACACCAACGGAACCGCCGACGCCGGCCGCCCCGCGCAGGCACCGCACCCGTCCGGTGTGCCCAAGCCCGGCGGCACCGTCCCCCGTCCCCCGAAGCCGCACGCCGTCAAGCCCGCTCCCGGCCCGGCCGCCCAGCATCCGCATCCCGTGGTCGTCCCGACCGTGAGCGACCCGAGCAGGTGGGGCCGGGTCGACGAGGACGGCACCGCCTGGGTGCGGACCGCCGACGGCGAGCGCGAGATCGGCTCCTGGCAGGCCGGTGACGCCGCCGAGGGGCTGGCGCACTTCGGCCGCCGCTTCGACGACCTGGCGACCGAGGTCGCGCTGCTGGAGGCCAGGCTCGCCGCGGGCGCCGACGCCCGCAAGACCAGGGCCGCCGCCGTCGCGCTGGCCGAGTCGCTGCCGACCGCCGCCGTGATCGGCGACGTCGACGGCCTCGCCGCCCGGCTCGCCGCCATCGCCGAGCACTCCGAGGAAGCCGCCGCGCACGCCCGCGAGGAGAAGGAGCGCGCCAGGCACGAGCACACCGAGCGCAAGGAGGCGCTGGCCGCCGAGGCGGAGAAGATCGCCGCCGAGTCCACCCAGTGGAAGTCGGCGGGCGATCGGCTGCGCGAGATCCTGGACGAGTGGAAGACCATCCGCGGCGTCGACCGCAAGGTGGACGACGCGCTGTGGCGCCGCTACTCCAAGGCGCGGGAATCCTTCAACCGCCGCCGCGGCGCGCACTTCGCCGAGCTCGACCGCGAGCGCGCCACCGCCAAGACGCGCAAGGAGGAGCTGTGCGTGCAGGCCGAGGCGCTCTCCGGCTCCTCCGACTGGGTCGGCACCGCCGCCGTCTTCCGCGACCTGCTCAACGACTGGAAGGCCGCGGGCCGGGCGCCGCGCGAGGCGGACGAGGCGCTGTGGCGGCGGTTCAAGAGCGCGCAGGACGTCTTCTTCGCGGCCCGCAACTCCGCCGCCTCCGAGCGGGACGCGGAGTTCGAGCACAACGCCACCGCCAAGGAGGAGCTGCTCCGCACGCACGCGCACATCGACCCCGCCACCGACCTGGAGACCGCCCGCGCCGCGCTGCGCGACCTGCAGGAGAAGTGGGACGCGCTGGGCAAGGTGCCGCGCGAGCGGATGCAGGATCTGGAGGGCAAGCTGCGCGCCATCGAGAAGAAGGTGCGCGAGGCGGTCGACGCCCAGTGGCGGCGTAGCGATCCGGAGGCGGTCGCCCGTGCGGCGCAGTTCCGCGAGCGGGTGCAGCAGTTCGAGGAGCAGGCCGCCAAGGCGCAGGCCGCGGGCAAGAAGCGGGATGCCGAGCGGGCCCTGGAGCAGGCCAAGCAGTGGCGTGAGTGGGCCGACGCCGCCGAAGGGGCAGTCAGCAACCTCTGACCCCGGGTCGGAACGCCATCCGCTCGGTGAGCGGTGCTGGGGCCGCGACCGCCCGGCGAGCAGGTGGCCGGGCGCGGCACGAAAGGTGCTGGCGGCACGAAAAGGTGCTGGCGGCACGCGGAAGTGCAGGCGGCAAGCGGAAGTGCGGGCAGCACGCGAAAGTGTGGGCAGCAGGGGAAGGTGCGGGCGGCACGTCGATCCGCGAGCGCGCGGGCGGAGTGTCCTCGCCGGGCGGCGGAGTGTTCTCGCCGGGCGGCGGAGTGTTCAGCGCTCGCCGAAGCGCTTGCGGCGCTCCTGCTCCTCCGCGACGGCGGCGACCGCCCGGCGCTGCTCCTCGGCGGCGAGGTGCACGGCGGTCCGGCTCCAGACCACCTTCACCCAGTGGAAGGTGAGCAGGGCGGCGGCGATGGTGCCGATGATCAGTCCGACGCCCGGCCCCGCGCCGATGTAGTTGTTCAGCCCCGGCGTCTGCCGGTGCCAGATGGAGAAGACGCCGAACGCACTCGCGATCGCCGACCCGGCGAGCGCGACCCAGGCCAGCGCCCAGCGCCTCGTCATCAGCGCGAGCAGCGAGAAGCCGACCCCGAAGACCGTCACGAACCAGACGAAGATCCGGGAGGGCAGCCCGATGTGCTCGATCCGCGCCGCGTCGGTGCCGAGCAGCACGTCGAAGCCGCGCGCCGACCCGGCGTGCGCGAGCACCAGCGAGATCAGCAGCGCGAAGACCGCGACCGCCACCACCAGCGCGCGGGCCCCGGGGTCGATCTCCCCCGCGACCCGCCGCTCGACGGCGTCGATCTCGGCGCGCATCTGTTCCAGGTTCTCGACCGAATTCACGTCGTCTCCTTCTCGGCCCGGCCCGTCGCCGGGATCGGCGGGACCGGTCACGATCCGCACTCGGTGGCGCAGCCACCTGCCACCGGCTGCACGGCGGGGGCGCCGATGGCGGGCAGCCCGAGCCCGACCCCGATGGGGGCGGTCTTCGGGGTGATCCCGCGCTCGTGCGCGTCCCCGGCCCTGGTCCGGCGGTGGGCGGTGATCGGCGAGTCGGCGATCAGGTGGTGCGGCGCGGCGGCGGTCACCGTGACGGTCACCAGATCGCCGGGCCGGATGCCTGCGCCCTCCGGGCTGCTGTCAGCACCGACGCCCTCCGGGCGGAAGTGCACCAGCCTGCCGTCCCTGGCGCGGCCGCTCATGCGGGCGGTGGCGGCGTTCTTCTTCCCCGCGCCCGCGGCGACGAGCAACTCCACCTCGGCGCCGACCAGCGCCCGGTTGCCCGCCAGCGACATCTCCTCCTGCAGCGCGATCAGCCGCTCGTAGCGCGCCTGCACCACGGCCTTCGGCAGCTGGTCCGGCAGTTCGGCGGCCGGTGTGCCCGGCCGCTTCGAGTACTGGAAGGTGTACGCGCTGGTGAAGCGGGCCCGCCGGACGACCTCGAGGGTCTGCTCGAAGTCCTCCTCGGTCTCGCCCGGGAAGCCGACGATGATGTCGGTGGTGATCGCGGCATGCGGCATGGCGGCCCGCACCTTGTCGATGATGCCCAGGTAGCGCGCCTGCCGGTAGGAGCGGCGCATGGCCTTGAGCACCCGGTCCGAGCCGGACTGCAGCGGCATGTGCAGTTGCGGACAGATGTTCGGGGTGGCCGCCATCGCCTCGATGACGTCGTCGGTGAACTCCGCCGGGTGCGGCGAGGTGAAGCGCACCCGCTCCAGGCCGTCGATGTCGCCGCAGGCGCGCAACAGCTTGGCGAACGCGCCGCGATCGCGCGGCTCGGCCGGGTCGGCGAACGAGGCGCCGTAGGCGTTGACGTTCTGCCCGAGCAGCGTCACCTCCAGCACGCCCTGGTCGACCAGCGCCTGCACCTCGGCGAGCACATCGCCGGGGCGCCGGTCCACCTCCTTGCCGCGCAGCGCGGGGACGATGCAGAAGGTGCAGGTGTTGTTGCAGCCGACGGAGATGGAGACCCAGCCCGCGTAGGCGGACTCGCGCTTGGCGGGCAGCGTGGACGGGAACGCCTCCAGCGAGTCCAGGATCTCCACCTGGGCCTCGGCATTGTGCCTGGCCCGCTCCAGCAGCACCGGCAGCGAACCGAGGTTGTGCGTGCCGAAGACCACGTCCACCCAGGGCGCGCGGTGGACGATGGTGTCCCGGTCCTTCTGCGCCAGGCAGCCGCCGACCGCGATCTGCATGCCGGGCCTGCCCGCCTTCGCCGGTGCCAGGTGCCCGAGCGTGCCGTAGAGCTTGTTGTCCGCGTTCTCCCGCACCGCGCAGGTGTTGAGCACCACCAGATCGGGCTCCGCCCCCGCCGCGGCCCGGACGTACCCGGCCTCCTCGAGCAGCCCGGAGAGCCGCTCGGAGTCGTGCACGTTCATCTGGCAGCCGAAGGTGCGCACCTCGTAGCTGCGGCCGGCGTCGGCCTCCGCGGCCGGGAGCACCGCCGTCCGTCCCATCGAATCCACCCGCCCAGCCTACGGGGGTCACCGGGGGTGGGCGGACGAGGGTACCGCCAGGTTACGGGGGTATGTCGAATCGGCGCGGCGCGGCGGTGTGTCACCGAAAGCAGGGCAAAACCCGGTTTTCCCTTTAAGGTCAGTGACCATGACCGACGACGCCGCCGCACCCGGGGCCACCGGGGACACCCCCGCCGCTGCGTCGGCGGGCGCCCCGCCGATGATCGCGATGCGCAAGGTGGACAAGCACTTCGGCGCGCTGCACGTGCTCCGCGACATCAACCTGGAGGTGCCGCGCGGACAGGTGGTGATCGTGCTCGGGCCGTCCGGCTCCGGCAAGTCCACGCTCTGCCGCACCATCAACCGGCTGGAGCCGATCGACTCCGGCGAGATCGCGGTGGACGGTATCCCGCTGCCCGCCGAGGGCAAGGCGCTGGCCGCGCTGCGCGCCGATGTCGGCATGGTCTTCCAGTCGTTCAACCTGTTCGCGCACAAGACGATCCTGGACAACGTCATGCTGGCGCCGCTCAAGGTGCGCAAGCTGAAGAAGAGCGAGGCGCGCGAGCAGGCGGAGGCGCTGCTGGAGCGGGTCGGCATCGCCGACCAGGCGGACAAGTACCCCGCGCAGCTCTCCGGCGGGCAGCAGCAGCGCGTCGCCATCGCCCGCGCGCTCGCGATGAACCCCAAGGTCATGCTCTTCGACGAGCCGACCTCCGCGCTCGACCCGGAGATGGTCAACGAGGTGCTCGAGGTGATGGTCTCGCTGGCCAAGGAGGGGATGACCATGGTCGTGGTCACCCACGAGATGGGCTTCGCCCGGCGCGCGGGCGACCGGGTGCTCTTCATGGCGGACGGCCTTGTAGTCGAGGACGCCGAGCCCGAGACGTTCTTCACCGCCCCGAAATCGGACCGGGCCAAGGACTTCCTGGGCAAGATCCTGAGCCACTAGGTAAGAGAGAAGGAACTCGATGAGGATCAACCGCGCGTTGCGCGCCGGGATCGGTGCGGTCGCTCTGGCGCTGGCCGTCGCGAGCACGGCCGCCTGTGGTGGCGGCTCCGACAAGTCCGCCGTGGAGAATGCCAAGGACGGCAAGCTCACCATCGGCATCAAGTTCGACCAGCCCGGCCTCGGCCTGCGCAACAAGGATGGCTCCTACAGCGGGTTCGACGTCGAGGTCGCCAAGTACGTGGCGGGCAAGCTCGGGGTGCAGCCGGACCAGATCACCTTCAAGGAATCGCCATCGGCCCAGCGCGAGACGCTGATCGAGAACGGGCAGGTCGACCTGGTCGTCGCCACCTACTCGATCAACGACAAGCGCAAGGAGAAGGTCGACTTCGCCGGGCCGTACTTCGTCGCGGGCCAGTCGCTGCTGGTCAAGGCCGACAACACCACGATCACCGGGCCGGAGTCGCTGACCGGGGGCAAGAAGCTCTGCTCGGTCAAGGGCTCGACCCCGGCGCAGAACGTCAAGGACAAGTACGCCAACGACGTGCAGCTGCAGGAGTACGACACCTACTCGCTCTGCGTCGAGGCGCTGCGCAGCGGCTCGGTGGACGCGGTGACCACCGACGACATCATCCTGGCCGGTTTCGCCGCCCAGTCGCCGGGCCAGCTGAAGGTGGTCGGCAAGCCGTTCACCACGGAGAACTACGGCATCGGGCTGAAGAAGGGCGACCAGGAGACCCGCGACGCGGTCAACGACGCCATTGAGGCGATGATCGCCGACGGCTCCTGGGCCGCCGCGCTGAACCAGACCTTCGGCGCCACCGGGTACCAGATCCCGGCGCCGCCCACGGTGAACCGCTACTGACCCGCTCGGCGAGGGCGGCCCGGCGT
>NZ_JBHUXA010000048.1:0-8475 GCF_042669725.1 Nocardia sp. NPDC057227
CCTGACGATGGCGCGCCGGGGCCGGTGCCACGCTTCATTCCCATGAGCGCCCCGAGAACAACGGCCGAACGCCGCCGTCCGACGCGCCGCGGGCCGGAGCGCCCCGGCCCGGAGGGCGGCTGGGCGCTGAGCCCGGAGCGGGCGCGGGTGCTCCTGCTGGTCGCGGCGCGGCCGGCGACCTTCGCCCTGACCATCGCCACCGTGCTGATCCTGACCACGCTGCTCGCCGCGGGCAGCGGCACCGGGGGCAGCGCGGGCGCCATCGCCGCGAGCTGGCTCGCCATCCACCAGGTGCCGCTGACCATCGGCAAGACCACGCTCGGTGCGCTCCCGCTGCTCGCCACCGCGCTGCTGGTGCTGGGCGTGGCCAGGGAGTGCGCGCACGCCGTCCGGCCGGGCGCGGACCGGGTCGACCTGTCCTGGATCCTCGGCGCCGCGCTGCTCGGGCCGCTGGTGGTGACCTCCATCTGCATCGCGGTCACCGAGGACGCCTCCGCCGTCGTCGCGCTGCAGCCGCCGAACCCGCTCGCCGCCTTCCTCTGGGTCTTCGGCTGGCACCTGCTCGGCGCGGGCGCAGGCATCGCGACCCGGCTGCACGACGTCGACCTCCCGCTGCCGCGGCCGCCGGAGTGGGTGCTCGCCGGGCTGCGCGCGGGCGGGCTGATCGTGCTCCGCATGCTGGCCTGCGCCGCCGTCGTCGTCGTGCTCGCGCTGTTCGCGCGCGGTTCCGCCGTCCTCGATGCCTATGCGGGCGCGGACGGGGTGGTCGGCGTGCTCGGGCTCACCCTGCTCTCGATCGGCTACCTGCCCAACATGGTGGTGGCGACGGTGAGCGTGCTGCTCGGGCCGGGCGCGCAGCTCGGCGGCGCCGAGTTCGGGCTCTTCGGGGTGGTCGGCGGTGCGGTGCCGGGGCTCCCGGTGCTGGCCGCGGTGCCGACCGGCCCGGCCGCCGGGTGGTGGCCCGCGCTGCTCGTGCTGCCCGCCGCGGTGGGTGCCTTCGGCGGGCTCGACACCGCGCGGACCTCGGACGACCGGCTCACCGCCCCCTGGGCCACGCTCACCGCCGCAGGCAGCGCCACGCTGGCGCTGCTGCTGCTCGGAGCGGTCAGCGGCGGCGAGCTCGGCGACGCCGGGCGGGTCGGCATGTTGCTGCCCGCCTTCGCGGTGGTTGCCTTCGGCTGGTTCGCGATCTTCGGGTACGCCGGGCTGGTGCTCGGCAGGCGCTGGAACGTCGAGCTGCGGCGGCCGCGGCTGCGGCGTTCGCCGCCGGTCGCGGAGCGCGCCGTTGCGGTGCCGTACGACGAATACGGCTTCGATACCGACGGATTCGACCGCGACGGGTACGACCGCGAGGGTTTCGACGCGCACGGGTACGACGCGCACGGCTACGACCACGAGGGGTACGACGAGCGCGGGTACCACGAGGACGGGCTGCACGAGGACGGGTACGACGACGACGGGTTCGATCGGCACGGCTTCGACGAGGACGGGTACGACACCGAGGGTTATCACCGGGACGAGTACGACGACGACGAGCACGCGGCGGTCGAGGACGACGACGCCGGATACGCCGACGACCACAGCGAGCACGCGGCGGTCGCGAGCGGCGACGACGGCGACCGCGCGGCGCTCGGGACCGGCGATGACGGCGACCGCGCGACGCTCGAGAGCGGCGATGACGGCGGGCGCGCGGCGCTCCGCAGCGGCGACGCCCGGGACGCCGACGACGGCGACCACTCGGTGAGCGGGCGGGGCGAGACCGGCGCGGGACCGGACGACGACCCCGACCACCCCGGCGCCCGCTACCTCGACGCGGGCGCCGACGAGCCGTTCGACGCGGAGCTGCTCGACGCCGACGACCCCGTCGGCACCGCGCGAACCCCGTCCGCGACCGGCGGCACGACCCCGGAGATCCTGGACGCCGAGGTCGTCGATGCCGACCTGCCGGACGGTGGCCGCACCCCGGGTCGTTAGGCTCTGGGGCGGCGGTGTTCGGCCCACGATCACGTTGCCGCCGTCCATCTCACGCAGGAGTAGAGCGCTGACGTCACCGTCTGTCGACCGGGTGCCCGCCACCGTCGTCGTGCTCGCCTCGGGCACCGGATCGCTGCTCCGCGCCCTGCTCGAGGCGGCCGCCGCCCCCGGGTACCCGGCCCGGATCGTCGCGGTCGGGGTGGACCGCGAGTGCGCGGCCACCGGACACGCGGCGGCCGCGGGCATCCCGAGTTTCCTGGTCGCACTCGCCGACCACCCCGACCGCGCCGCGTGGGACCGCGCGCTCACCGCAGCGGTCGCGGAGTACACGCCGGACCTGGTGGTCTCGGCCGGCTTCATGAAGATCCTCGGCCCCGCCTTCCTGGAGCGCTTCGGCGGCCGGATCGTCAACACCCACCCGGCGCTGCTGCCCGCCTTCCCCGGCGCGCACGGCGTGCGGGACGCGCTCGCCTACGGCGTGAAGGTCACCGGCTCGACCGTGCACCTGGTCGACGCGGGCGTCGACACCGGCCCGATCCTGGCGCAGGAGCCGGTGCCGGTGCTGCCCGCCGACGACGAGGCCACGCTGCACGAGCGCATCAAGGTTGTCGAGCGACGGTTGCTGGCGGAGGTCGTCGCCGGCATCGCGACCCGCGGCATTGTCTCCGACGGACGAAAGGCAGTGATCCCAGATGAGCGAGTACCCCGGTGAGTGACCGCAGGCCGATCCGCAGGGCGCTGGTGAGCGTCTACGACAAGACCGGGCTGGAGGAGCTGGCCGCCGGGCTGCACGCGGCCGGCGTCGAGATCGTGTCGACCGGCTCCACCGCGGGCCGGATCGCCGCAGCCGGCATTCCGGTGACCAAGGTGGAGGAGCTCACCGGCTTCCCGGAGACCCTGGACGGCCGGGTCAAGACGCTGCACCCGCGGGTGCACGCGGGCATCCTCGCCGACACCAGGCGCCCCGAGCACCTGGCGCAGCTCACCGAGCTCGGCGTCGAGGCGTTCGAGCTGGTCGTGGTGAACCTGTACCCGTTCACCGAGACCGTGGCGGGCGGCGCGACCCCGGACGAGTGCGTCGAGCAGATCGATATCGGCGGCCCGTCCATGGTGCGCGCGGCGGCCAAGAACCACCCGTCGGTGGCCGTCGTGGTGAACACCGACGACTACGCGAGCGTGCGGGCCGCGGTCGAGGCGGGCGGCTTCACCTTCGCCGAGCGGACCGCGCTGGCGGCGAAGGCGTTCCAGCACACCGCGAGCTACGACGTCGCGGTGGCGAGCTGGATGCTCAACGTGCGGGTGCCAGGCGTCGGCGGCGAGCCGGACGGCTTCCCGGCCTGGGTCGGCGGCACCTGGGAGCGGTCCGCGGTGCTGCGCTACGGCGAGAACCCGCACCAGTCGGCCGCGCTCTACACCAACGGCGACGGGCGCACCGGGCTGGCGCAGGCGGAGCAGCTGCACGGCAAGGAGATGTCGTACAACAACTACACCGACGCCGATGCCGCCTGGCGTGCCGCGTTCGACCACGAAGCGGCCGCGGTGGCGATCATCAAGCATGCCAACCCGTGCGGCATCGCGATCGGCGCCGATATCGCCGAGGCGCACCGCAGGGCGCACGCCTGTGACCCGGTGAGCGCCTTCGGCGGCGTCATCGCGGCCAACCGCGAGGTCACGGTGGCGATGGCGGAGCAGGTGGCCGAGGTGTTCACCGAGGTGATCGTCGCCCCCGGCTACGCGGACGGCGCGGTCGAGGTGCTGCAGCGCAAGAAGAACGTGCGCATCCTGGTCGCCGAGCCGCCGCAGCGGGCAGGCGCCGAGCTGCGCCCGATCAGCGGCGGCCTGCTGCTGCAGCAGCGGGACATCCTGGACGCCCCCGGCGACGACCCGGCGAACTGGACGCTGGCGGCGGGCGATCCGGCCGACGAGGCAACCCTCGCCGACCTCGCCTTCGCCTGGCTGGCCTGCCGCGCGGTGAAGTCCAATGCCATCCTGCTCGCCGCCGACGGCGCCTCGGTCGGGGTCGGCATGGGGCAGGTGAACCGGGTGGACGCGGTGCAGCTCGCGGTGCAGCGGGCAGGCGACCGGGCCAAGGGCTCGGTGGCCGCATCGGACGCCTACTTCCCCTTCCCGGACGGCCCGCAGCAGCTGATCCAGGCCGGGGTGCGTGCCATCGTGCAGCCCGGCGGCTCGGTGCGCGATCAGGAGACCATCGACCTGGCCCGCGAGGCCGGGGTCACGCTCTACCTGACCGGCGCACGGCACTTCGCGCACTGAGGAAGTCGCTCCGGCGGCCGGGCACCCCGCGGGGCGCCCGGCCGCATCACGCCGCGCTGAGCACCTGCCGCTGGCCCAGCGGCGAGGGCAGCTGCACCTCGAGGCTCCCGGTCACCGCGATCATGGTGCACATGCGGCTCGCCGCATCGGGCCTGCGCCCGGCCCTGAGTTCGACCGTCACCGCGGAATCGGTCTCCGCAATGACCTTTGCCGCCACTCCGTAACATTCCGGCGAACCGGTTTCGAAGACCACCGCGAGCCGATCCGGGCCGACGAGCGAGTAGGAGCCGAACGGAATCGGGTACGCCTCGACCAGCACCGGAGCCTCGGTGAAGGGCCGCGCGGGCAACCCGGGCTCACCCTCGATGGGGGTACTCGGCGCCGCGGAAGTGGACGAAACCGACTGCGCGGCAGCGTCGTTCCCCTCCGATCCGGAGCCGCCGCACCCCGCGCAGACGACGGTGCCGAGCAGCAGGGCGAGCGCGGCGACCCGCCGCGGGAACGAAATCCGAGCCATGCCACCGACCCTAGCCGCTTCCCGTCGGACCGGACGTCGGGTGAATTGTGAGCGAATCCCCCGCGCGGCACGGGCGCTCCCCGCCGAACGCCAGTACATTCGGTGACGGTTTGCACCGAACGCTCGGTGGCACACCGTATTCGAACAATTCAGGCCAACTTTCGGAAGGACAAACGTGGTCGACACGCTGCGCGTAGGTGAAGAACTGGGTCTTGGGCAGTCGCTGACGGGCGGGGCCTACTCCCTGACCCTGCAGAACGACGGCAATCTGGTGCTCTCGGAGCCCGGCGGCACTGTGCTGTGGTCCACCCAGACCCACGATCAGGGTGTGCGCAACGCGGTGCTGCAGCACGACGGCAACTTCGTGCTCTACAAGGAGGGCAGCGACGCCGCCTGGTCCACCGAGACCAATGACCAGTCGGCCGATCGCCTGGTGGTGCAGGCCGATCGCAACGTGGTGCTGTACGGCACCGACGGCAGCGCGCTGTGGGCCTCCGGCACCGAGACCGACAACCCGCTGCCCGCCCCGGAGCCGGTCGCCGAGGCCGTCCCCGCGGAGCCGGAGCCCGAGCCGGTGGCCGAGGCTGTTGCCCAGCCTGCCTTCGAGCAGGCCCCGGCCGACGTGCCCCCGCCGCCGCCCGCGCCGCGCACGCACACCGTCGAGCCCGGCGACACGCTGTGGGCCGTCGCCGAGCGCTTCTACGGCGACGGCAACCGCTACCACGAGATCGCGGCGGCCAGCGGCATCGACAACCCGGACCTGATCCACCCGGGCCAGGTGCTCACCATCCCGTGAGACGACCGAGGCCCGGTGCGCGCGCACCGGGCCTCGCTGGTCGCCGAGATCAGCGGCTGGTGAACGGCAGCAGCGCCATCTCGCGGGCGTTCTTGACGGCGATGGCGACCTGCCGCTGCTGCTGCGGGGTGAGCCCGGTGACCCGGCGGCTGCGGATCTTGCCGCGGTCGGAGATGAACGTGCGGAGCAGGTTCACGTCCTTGTAGTCGACGTGCTCGATGCCCGCGGCGATCAGCGGGTTCTTCTTCGGGCGGCGCGCCTGCTCGGCGCGGACCTTCTTCGACGGTGCTCGCTTCACTGCCATGCTGACGGCTTCCTCCTACGCGATCGTGGATGGTCTACCAGCTCGATTTGCGCACTCCTGGCAACTCGCCCCGGTGCGCCATCTCGCGCACCCGGACCCGCGAGAGCCCGAACTTCCTGAGGTGGCCGCGCGGTCGACCGTCGGCGGCATCCCGATTGCGCAATCGTACCGGACTGGCGTCCCGCGGCATTTTCCGCAGTTCGGCCTGCGCAGCGGCCCGTTGCCGGTCCGGCGTGGCCGGCTTCCGGATGAGTTCCTTGAGCTCGGCCCGCCGCTCGGCGTACCGCGCGACGATCACCCGGCGCTGCAGATCCCGCGCGATCTTCGACTTCTTCGCCATCAGCGCTCCTCCCGGAATTGCACGTGCCTGCGCACGACCGGGTCGTACTTCTTCAGCACCATCCGGTCCGGATCGTTGCGCCGGTTCTTCCTGGTGACGTAGGTGTAGCCGGTTCCGGCCGTGCTCTTCAGCTTCACGATCGGCCGGAGCTCGGTCGCCTTCGAGGCCATGTGCCCCTCCTCAGAATTTCTCGCCGCGGGCCCGCAGCCGTGCTGCCACGGCCTCGATCCCGTCGCGATCGATGGTCTTGATGCCCTTCGCGGAGACGGTCAGCGTGATCCGTCGGCCCGCGCTGGGCAGGTAGTAGGTCTTGCGCTGGATGTTCGGATCCCAGCGCCGGCTGGTGCGTCGGTGTGAGTGCGAGACGGATTTGCCGAACCCGGGCACGCGCCCGGTGACCTGGCAGTGGGCCGACATGACCGACCTCCTATTGAATATCGTTTTCGACAACGGCCGTTCGACACTGTAGCGTCGGCACCCAGCAAATGAAAACCGTTGTCGAAAGGAATTTGTTCCGGTGGCCGATCCCGTCTCCGCGTCCGACCGGCGCACCCCCGTCGTCCTGCTCACCGGCAGCGGCCCGCGCGGCGTGCCGGAAGCACTGCTCCGTGCGCCGGGCACCGTTGTCGTCCAGCACGATCTGCGTGACCTCCGTGAGGGGGTGGTCCGGCGGACCGTGCTGGACGGCGACCGGTCCGAGCTCTCCGTGCTGGAGCTCGCGCACGGCTGCGTCTCCTGCACGCTCCGCGGCGACCTGCTGCCGCTGCTGCGCACGCTCGCGGCGCGGGAGCCGGTGCGCCGCATCGTGCTCGACCTGGATGCCGCCTTCGAGGCGGACTCGGTGTGCGAGGCGATCGAGCACGTCGTGGTGGCGGGGATGGTCGGCAGGCCGGACGCGCCCGCGAGCCGCGACGTGCGGGTGCAGGCCGTGCTCGGGTGCCTGGACGAGGACAGCTGGTTCGCCGACGCCACCGGCGACGACACCCTGGCCGAGCACGGCCTGACCACGGTCGACGACGACCGCACGGTGGCGCAGGTGGCGCTCGGCCGGGTCGAGTCCGCGGACGCGCTGCTGCTCGCTGGCAGCGCCGACCCGGCGCGGCGGGCGCGCACCGCGGCCGTGCTGCACCGGCTGGCCCCCGGCCTTCCCGCGCTGCGCGCCGAGCCGGGCGCCGAGCCCGCCGCCGACGCGATCGAGGCGCTGCTCGCCGTGGTCCCCGAACGCGCCCGCGGCTTCGACCCGCACGCGCCGCTGCTGCGCGGGCAGCCGCCGCTGAGCCGGGAGCACGGCGTCGAGTGGGTGGAGTTCGCCGCCGACCGGCCGTTCCACCCGGCCCGGCTGCACGAGGCGCTCGACGTGCTGCTCGACGGCGTCGTCACCGCGCGCGGCCGGATCTGGCTGGCCACCCAGCCCGCCGATGTGGTGTGGCTGGAATCGGCGGGTGGCGGGCTGCGGGTCGGGGGAGCGGGGCGCTGGCTGGCCGCCATGACCCCGGCCGAGCGGGCCGCCGTCGACCCCGAGCGCGCCGCGCTGGCCGCGCTGCGCTGGGACGAGCGCTTCGGCGACCGGCACGTCTCGCTGGTCGTGCTCGTGCACGACGCCGACCCGGCCGAGATCCGGCGGGCCCTGCACTGGGCGCTGGTCGAGGACGACGAGCTGCGGCTCGTCGCGCGGTCGCCGCAGGTCGTCGCCGGGTGGGCGGACCCGTTCGGCGAGCAGCACACCGATCCGTGCGCCGACCCGTCCGGGGTCGGCGCGGAGGGCTCGCACAGAGAGGACAATGCATGAAACCAGGGATTCACCCGGAGTACCGGCCGGTGGTCTTCGAGGACTCCAGCACCGGGACCCGGTTCCTGACCCGCTCCACCGCGGGCAGTTCGCGCACCGTCGAGTGGAGCGACGGGTTCAGCTACCCGCTCATCGTCGTGGACGTGACCTCGGATTCGCACCCGTTCTGGACCGGGGCGAACCGGGTGCTCGACACCGCGGGGCGGGTCGAGAAGTTCGAGCGCAAGTACGGGCGGCGTGCCCGCCCCGGCCGGGAGGGGTGAGGTCGTGGCAGTTCCCAAGCGGCGGATGTCGCGCAGTAATACGCGGAGCAGGCGGGCGCAGTGGAAGGCCGTCGCTCCGGACCTCGTTCCGGTGACCGTCGGCGGTATCGCCTACCGGGTGCCCCGCCGCCTCGTCGCCGCCGTCCGCCGCGGACTCGTCGACCCGTCCCGGATCTGATCCGGACCCGCGCCGGGTGCCTGTCGGAAGGCACCCGGCG
>NZ_JBHUXA010000049.1:0-2335 GCF_042669725.1 Nocardia sp. NPDC057227
GGTTCGGATGTGTGTGCGTGTGTTCTTTGAGAACTCAATAGTGTGTCGATGAATGTCAGTGCCAAATTTTTTGGTTCTCGATTCTTGCACCCCCGTGTGAGGGTCGGGACATTTTAGTCAGCAAATACTTTTTGCTGGCGTTTTGTTTTGCTGGGTTTTCGGACTCGCGTTTTTCTTTCGATTGCGCCCCTTTTGGGGGTGTGGTTGTGAGTCTTCAACGGAGAGTTTGATCCTGGCTCAGGACGAACGCTGGCGGCGTGCTTAACACATGCAAGTCGAGCGGTAAGGCCCTTCGGGGTACACGAGCGGCGAACGGGTGAGTAACACGTGGGTGATCTGCCTCGCACTCTGGGATAAGCCTGGGAAACTGGGTCTAATACCGGATAGGACCACTGATCGCATGGTTGGTGGTGGAAAGATTTATCGGTGTGAGATGGGCCCGCGGCCTATCAGCTTGTTGGTGGGGTAATGGCCTACCAAGGCGACGACGGGTAGCCGGCCTGAGAGGGCGACCGGCCACACTGGGACTGAGACACGGCCCAGACTCCTACGGGAGGCAGCAGTGGGGAATATTGCACAATGGGCGAAAGCCTGATGCAGCGACGCCGCGTGAGGGATGACGGCCTTCGGGTTGTAAACCTCTTTCGACAGGGACGAAGCGCAAGTGACGGTACCTGTAGAAGAAGCACCGGCCAACTACGTGCCAGCAGCCGCGGTAATACGTAGGGTGCGAGCGTTGTCCGGAATTACTGGGCGTAAAGAGCTTGTAGGCGGTCTGTCGCGTCGTCCGTGAAAACTTGGGGCTCAACCCCAAGCTTGCGGGCGATACGGGCAGACTTGAGTACTTCAGGGGAGACTGGAATTCCTGGTGTAGCGGTGAAATGCGCAGATATCAGGAGGAACACCGGTGGCGAAGGCGGGTCTCTGGGAAGTAACTGACGCTGAGAAGCGAAAGCGTGGGTAGCAAACAGGATTAGATACCCTGGTAGTCCACGCCGTAAACGGTGGGTACTAGGTGTGGGTTTCCTTCCACGGGATCCGTGCCGTAGCTAACGCATTAAGTACCCCGCCTGGGGAGTACGGCCGCAAGGCTAAAACTCAAAGGAATTGACGGGGGCCCGCACAAGCGGCGGAGCATGTGGATTAATTCGATGCAACGCGAAGAACCTTACCTGGGTTTGACATACACCGGAAACCTGCAGAGATGTAGGCCCCCTTGTGGTCGGTGTACAGGTGGTGCATGGCTGTCGTCAGCTCGTGTCGTGAGATGTTGGGTTAAGTCCCGCAACGAGCGCAACCCTTGTCCTGTATTGCCAGCGGGTTATGCCGGGGACTTGCAGGAGACTGCCGGGGTCAACTCGGAGGAAGGTGGGGACGACGTCAAGTCATCATGCCCCTTATGTCCAGGGCTTCACACATGCTACAATGGCCGGTACAGAGGGCTGCGATACCGTGAGGTGGAGCGAATCCCTTAAAGCCGGTCTCAGTTCGGATCGGGGTCTGCAACTCGACCCCGTGAAGTTGGAGTCGCTAGTAATCGCAGATCAGCAACGCTGCGGTGAATACGTTCCCGGGCCTTGTACACACCGCCCGTCACGTCATGAAAGTCGGTAACACCCGAAGCCGGTGGCCTAACCCCTTGTGGGAGGGAGCCGTCGAAGGTGGGATCGGCGATTGGGACGAAGTCGTAACAAGGTAGCCGTACCGGAAGGTGCGGCTGGATCACCTCCTTTCTAAGGAGCACATAGCATTTCGGGTCCGAGTGTGGCCCGGTGTTGCTCACGGGTGGAACGCTGACGCCGCGTCGCAAGACGCTATATCGACACACTGTTGGGTCCTGAAAGAACACGCGGAAGCGAGTTTTTTCGAGGAAGAAGAATACGACGAGACCGCGCAGCGGTTCATACCGCGGGAGCTTTCGGGTTTCCGGTTGGTGCTGCGATTGTGTGGTGGTCTTGTGTGTTGTTTGAGAACTGTACAGTGGACGCGAGCATCTTTGTTTGTAAGTGTTTAAGAGCGTTCGGTGGATGCCTTGGCACCAGGAGCCGATGAAGGACGTAGGAGGCTGCGATAAGCCTCGGGGAGCTGTCAACCGAGCTGTGATCCGAGGATGTCCGAATGGGGAAACCCGGCACGAGTGATGTCGTGTCACCCGCATCTGAATGTATAGGGTGTGTGGAGGGAACGCGGGGAAGTGAAACATCTCAGTACCCGCAGGAAGAGAAAACAACAGTGATTCCGTGAGTAGTGGCGAGCGAAAGCGGATGAGGCTAAACCGTGTAGATGTGATAGCCGGCAGGCGTTGTCTATGCGGGGTCGTGGGGTCATTTTTCCC
>NZ_JBHUXA010000049.1:2432-5407 GCF_042669725.1 Nocardia sp. NPDC057227
AGCGACAGTCAGAAAGGTTCGTGTTAGTCGAAGTGGTCTGGGATGGCCGACCGTAGACGGTGAGAGTCCGGTAGACGAAAACATGTTCCCTGTCGTAGGTGATGCCCGAGTAGCAGCGGGCCCGTGAAATCTGCTGTGAATCTGCCGGGACCACCCGGTAAGCCTGAATACTCCCTGGTGACCGATAGCGGACTAGTACCGTGAGGGAAAGGTGAAAAGTACCCCGGGAGGGGAGTGAAATAGTACCTGAAACCGGACGCTTACAATCCGTCAGAGCCTGTGCACAGTTTGGTCTGTGGTGGGTGATGGCGTGCCTTTTGAAGAATGAGCCTGCGAGTTAGTGGCATGTGGCGAGGTTAACCCGTGTGGGGTAGCCGTAGCGAAAGCGAGTCCGAATAGGGCGTTGAGTCGTGTGTTCTAGACCCGAAGCGGAGTGATCTACCCATGGCCAGGGTGAAGCGACGGTAAGACGTCGTGGAGGCCCGAACCCACTTAGGTTGAAAACTGAGGGGATGAGTTGTGGGTAGGGGTGAAAGGCCAATCAAACTCCGTGATAGCTGGTTCTCCCCGAAATGCATTTAGGTGCAGCGTCACGTGTTTCACTCCGGAGGTAGAGCTACTGGATGGCCTAGGGGGCCCACAAGCTTACCGAAGTCAGCCAAACTCCGAATGCCGGGGTGTGAGAGCGTGGCAGTGAGACTGCGGGGGATAAGCTTCGTAGTCGAGAGGGAAACAGCCCAGATCGCCGGCTAAGGCCCCTAAGCGTGTACTAAGTGGAAAAGGATGTGGGGTCGCGAAGACAACCAGGAGGTTGGCTTAGAAGCAGCCACCCTTGAAAGAGTGCGTAATAGCTCACTGGTCAAGTGATCCTGCGCCGACAATGTAGCGGGGCTCAAGTACACCGCCGAAGCCGCGGCACTCCCACATTAACATCGGTTCGATCCTGCGGGGTCGTATCTAGTGGTGGGGGTGGGTAGGGGAGCGTCGTGCATCCTGGGAAGCAGCAGCGTGAGCTAGTTGTGGAGGGTGTGCGAGTGAGAATGCAGGCATGAGTAGCGAAAGACGAGTGAGAAACTCGTCCGCCGAATGACCAAGGGTTCCTGGGCCAGGTTAATCCGCCCAGGGTGAGTCGGGACCTAAGGCGAGGCCGACAGGCGTAGTCGATGGACAACGGGTTGATATTCCCGTACCCGTGTATCCGCGCCCAATGGCGAATCATCTGTGCTAAACGCCCTGAACCGGATCCATCACCTTCGGGTGAGGAGAGGGGGATGCGCGTGACCCTGGGTGTAGTAGTCAAGCGATGGGGTGACGCAGGAAGGTAGCTGGGCCCGGTAATGGTTGTCCGGGTGTAAGCCTGTAGGGCGTTGTGTAGGCAAATCCGCACAGCATATAGCCTGAGAGGTGATGCGTAGCCGATTGAGGTGAATTCAGTGATCCTATGCTGCCGAGAAAAGCCTCTAGTGAGTTGGTACACGGCCCGTACCCCAAACCGACACAGGTGGTCAGGTAGAGAATACCGAGGCGATCGAGAGAACTGTGGTTAAGGAACTCGGCAAAATGCCCCCGTAACTTCGGGAGAAGGGGGACCAACACTGGTGACGACCCTTGCGGTCCGAGCTGGTGGTGGTCGCAGAGACCAGAGAGAAGCGACTGTTTACTAAAAACACAGGTCCGTGCGAAGTCGTAAGACGATGTATACGGACTGACGCCTGCCCGGTGCCGGAAGGTTAAGAGGACCGGTTAGCCCGCAAGGGCGAAGCTGAGAATTTAAGCCCCGGTAAACGGCGGTGGTAACTATAACCATCCTAAGGTAGCGAAATTCCTTGTCGGGTAAGTTCCGACCTGCACGAATGGCGTAACGACTTCTCTGCTGTCTCAACCACAGACTCGGCGAAATTGCATTACGAGTAAAGATGCTCGTTACGCGCGGCAGGACGAAAAGACCCCGGGACCTTCACTATAGCTTGGTATTGGTGTTCGGTACGGTTTGTGTAGGATAGGTGGGAGACTGTGAAGTGGGCACGCCAGTGTTCGTGGAGTCATCGTTGAAATACCACTCTGATCGTATTGGACTTCTAACCTCGGGCCATGATCTGGTTCAGGGACAGTGCCTGGTGGGTAGTTTAACTGGGGCGGTTGCCTCCCAAAATGTAACGGAGGCGCCCAAAGGTTCCCTCAGCCTGGTTGGCAATCAGGTGTCGAGTGCAAGTGCACAAGGGAGCTTGACTGTGAGACTGACAGGTCGAGCAGGGACGAAAGTCGGGACTAGTGATCCGGCACCGGCATGTGGAAGCGGTGTCGCTCAACGGATAAAAGGTACCCCGGGGATAACAGGCTGATCTTCCCCAAGAGTCCATATCGACGGGATGGTTTGGCACCTCGATGTCGGCTCGTCGCATCCTGGGGCCGGAGTAGGTCCCAAGGGTTGGGCTGTTCGCCCATTAAAGCGGCACGCGAGCTGGGTTTAGAACGTCGTGAGACAGTTCGGTCTCTATCCGCCGCGCGCGTCAGAAACTTGAGGAAGGCTGTCCCTAGTACGAGAGGACCGGGACGGACGAACCTCTGGTGTGCCAGTTGTCCTGCCAAGGGCACTGCTGGTTGGCTACGTTCGGAAGGGATAACCGCTGAAAGCATCTAAGCGGGAAGCCTGTTCCAAGATGAGGTTTCTCTCCACCATCGAGTGGTTAAGGCCCCCTACAGACCATGGGGTTGATAGGCCGGAACTGGAAGCGCAGTAATGCGTGGAGGTGACTGGTACTAATAGGCCGAGGGCTTACCAACAAAGATGGCTACGCGTCCACTGTACGGTTCTGAAACAACACGATTCGTGTTGGTTTCACAGAGTTACGGCGGTTATAGCGGCAGGGAAACGCCCGGTCCCATTCCGAACCCGGAAGCTAAGCCTGCCAGCGCCGATGGTACTGCACTCGACAGGGTGTGGGAGAGTAGGACACCGCCGGAACAAATTGTCA
>NZ_JBHUXA010000050.1:0-3556 GCF_042669725.1 Nocardia sp. NPDC057227
GCCCGCGCGGGCGGGAGCGGCGCCCGCTCAGCCCTCGAGCAGCGGCTGCCCCAGGTAGCCGCCGGGTTCGGGGACCCCGGGCAGCACCGCGAACACCGCCGAGCCGATCGGCGCCGTCCACCGGTTGAGCGCGTCGAACTCGGCCAGCCGCCGCTGCACCGGCAGGAACTGCGCGCCGATGTCGCGCTGGAAGGCGGCGAACAGCAGCCCCGAGCCGGAGACCGCGCCCGGTCCCGGCGGGTCGTCGTAGTTGTACGCCCGCCGCAGGAACCGCTCCCCGGCATGGGTGTGCCGCGCCCGCGCCACGTGCGACGACGGCGGGATCAGCGGAATCCCGAGTGCGTCGGTCGCTGCCAGGTCCGGCTCGTCGGACTCCCGCCGACCGGAGAGCGGTGCGCCGTCGGCGATCCGCCTGCCGATGACGAGCTCCCGCGACACCGGGTCGAGTTCGTCCCAGGTGTCCAGCCGGGTCTCGATCCGGCGCAGCACCAGCGCGCTGCCACCGGCCAGCGGCCCGGAGTCCAGCCACACCAGCCGGTCCAGCTCAGCGGGTTCCGGCGTGCTCGACCCGTCCAGCTGACCCATGAGGTTGCGCGGGGTCCGCCCCGGCGCCGTGTCCCGGAAGCCGCGCTGCACCCAGCGCGGGGTGACCAGCGACCCGACGCTCCTGGCCAGCACCCGCGCCGCGTGCGCGACCGCGGTCTCCTCGTCGGCGGCGAGCTGCAGCAGCAGGTCGCCGCCGCACCAGCGGGGGTCGAGCCGGTCGATCGGGAAGGCGGGCAGCGGCGCCAGCCACTCCGGGCGCACGGCCGCGAGCCCGGCCGCCGCGAAGGCGCCGGGGCCGAGCCCGGCCGTCACCGTGAGCCGGGCCGGGCGCAGTGCCAGCTCCGGTTCGGTGTCGGCCAGCGCGGAGCGGCCTTCGGTGAGCCGCGCGATGTCCCCGGTCCAGATCCGGAGCAGCCCGGCCAGGTCGGCCCGGCCGACGCCGGGCCGCAGGTCGAGGGCCAGGTAGCTGATCCGCGCCTGCGGCCGGGTGGTGATCCCGGCCTGGTGCACCCCGTGGAACGGTTCGGTCGCGAGCCCCGGATCGGCGGGCCCGGCCCGGCCCGGCGTCAGCGCCGCCGTGCCGAGACCGGCGGCGCCGAGCGCGACGGCGCCGCCGCCGAGCAGCCGCCGCCTGCCGAACCGTCGCCGCTCAGGCACCGTGCCCCGGGGCGTACTCCTCCTGCGCCCCGGCGAAATCGCGCACCTGGGCGCTGAAGGTGGTGCTGGAGCCGTCGGCGAAGGTCAGCACCACCTCGGTGGTGGAGCCGGTGCGCAACGGCGTGCCGAGCTCCATGAACATCAGGTGGTCGCCACCCGGCCGGAGCGTGAGCGCGCCGCCCGCCGGAATGGCGAAGCCACCGTCCTTCGGGCGCATGACCATGGCGCCGTCGGCATCCGGCACCACCTCGTGCAGCTCCAGCCTGCCCGCGGCCGGGCTGGTCGCCGAGACCACGGTGACCGGCGTGCCGCCGGTATTGCGCAGCTCGCCGAAGCCCGCGGACATACCGCTGTCCGCGGCCTTGACCCACTGGTCGGTCACGGTCACCGCGTCGGCCGAGCGGCCGGGGGCGGTGGACCCGGCGGAGCAGCCCGCCAGTACCAGCGGGAGGAAGGCGCCCGCGGCGACGAGCCGCCGGGCGCGCGGGGAGAGAACAGTCATGGGGGAACTCCGAACGTGCGAAAGGGAAGGGGAGATCGCCGCCGGTCACACGGACCGGCGGAACAGCGCGAGACCTTCCCCGCACGGCGGGCCGCGCACTCCGAGCCCGGACGCGAGCCGGCCCGGCCGCGGTACCCGGAACATGGTGTGGCCCGGCCGGATTCGCCCCGGCACGATCGGCGCCGGAGCACCGTTCGGCGCCGGAACCAGCCGCGCAAGCGCCGCGATCCCCGCGTGCGCCGCCCGCTCCGCGGCCCCGATGAGCACCGCCCCGAGCGGTATCGCCACCAGGTGCGCGGCCAGCATCGCCGAGGTCGAATGCGCCCCGTGGTGCTGCTGCGGCGCGTGCGTCAGCGCCCAGTGCCCGGCCGCCTGGCCCAGCGCGAGCACGAGCAGCAGCCGCGCGAACCCCGGCCGCTGCGGCACCGCCTCGACCAGCACCCCGACCAGGCAGCAGGCCGCGAGCAGCGCCGCCGTCGCCGGCCCGCCGGGCGCCACTACGCCGCCGCCCATGGCGTGCGCGGCCGCCGCGACCGCCCCGGACCCGGACCCGACGAAGGCCCCGCGCAACGGCGCGACGGGCGTCATCCGATCCGGCACGGCGGCAATACTACTACCGCTCGTAGGAGATCACCGGGCCGCGGAGTGCCGCGGCGGCCACAGCGGCTCCGCCCGCTCGCGCAGCGGGGCGAGTTCCGGCCGCTTGGCCGTCACCCGGTCACCGGTCGAGATCCCGCGCGCCCGGCGCACCAGCCACGGCAGCATGTGCACCGTCGCCCAGCGCAGCTCGTCGACTATCTGCTCGCCCCCGCGCTGCCGCACCGGCGGCAGCGGCTCCCGCCACGACCCGTCCGCGCCCGGCACCCGCAGCGCCTCGGCCGCCGCCCGCGCCACCACCTCGTGCCCCATCGGGCTCAGATGCAGCCGATCCTGCGCCCACAGCAGCCGGTGCGCGGCCACCGGCACCGGCTCGAGCTCCACCAGCACCGCCTCGTAGCGCGCCGCCAGCTCCCTGACATCGGCATTGAACTGCCGGATCCGCCCCGCCAGCGGCCGCACCACCGGCGCGATCGCCCCGATATCGGGGAAGGTGAAGGTGACCACCGTCGAGCCTGCCGTTCGAAGGGGCTCGATCAGCGCCGCGAGCTCGGTGAGCAGCGCCTCCCGGTCGAAGCGCGGCCGGATCAGGTCGTTCAGCCCCGCCAGCACCGCCGTCAGATCCGGCTGCATGGCCAGCGCGGGCGCCAGCTGCTCCGCGCGGATCTGCCCCGCGCGCCTGCCGCGGATCGCGAGATTGGCGTAGCGGAACTCGGGAGCCTCGCCGCCGAGCATGTCGGCGAACCGATCCGCCCAGCCGCGCAGCCCCCCGGACTCGTCGGGGTCGCCGACCCCCTCGGTCTGGCTGTCCCCGATGGCGACGAAGCGCGTGTAGCACTGCACGTTCCGAGGCTAGGAGTCCCGGATGAACAGGCGGTTTACCCATAGGGGCCGGCAGTCGTCGTGTGCTGGGTCACACCGTTGTGATTCGGTCCGGAGTACGCCGCTCTGACCTGGGCATTCATGGTGTCCACCAGGCGATTTGACGTTGCGTTTCCCGCCGCGTAACTTATTCCATGTCAGAGCGACACGGACACCGACCCGGGAGACCGGGACACGAGGTTGGACGGCTGAGCGCCTGACGGTTGGCTTGCCTGCTTGACATCTCGGATGTTCGGGTTTAGCCTGGAACAGTTGCCCTACGGAAGATCCAGTCTCTGGTTCGGATGTGTGTGCGTGTGTTCTTTGAGAACTCAATAGTGTGTCGATGAATGTCAGTGCCAAATTTTTTGGTTCTCGATTCTTGCACCCCCG
>NZ_JBHUXA010000051.1:0-3320 GCF_042669725.1 Nocardia sp. NPDC057227
ATCCAGCGGGACGACCGGGGGCACGTCATCATGCGGGGTGGCTGCCTGTGGTGCCGAGCCCTCGCCGTGCTCTACCGTGGTCATGAGACGTTCTCCGTTCGCGTTCCAGGTGGCGGAGGAAGAGGCCCGAACCGTCGCGAGCGGTTCCGGGCCTCCGTCGTTCCGTGTGATCCTGTCCTTGGTGGCCGACCGGCGTGATACGAACACGCCGGGCGGTCACTTCGGCTTTTGCGGCCCCATCAGGCTCTTGATGACCAGCCAGCCGAGGGCGCACGAGATGGCCCCGATGCCGACCGCGACGGCGACGATGGCGACGGCCAAGAGGACGGCGACGACCAGGGCCCCGGCCCCGCCAGCCGCGACGAGCTGTCCGGCGTGCTGGCGGAGCCAGGAGGGCGCGGGGGCGGCCTGCTGGACGATGACGTACGGGGCGGGCTGCTGGAGGCTCTGAGGGACGCTCAGGGCCTGTCCGGGGCCGATGTGGATCGGTGTCGGGGTGTAGACCTGCGTGGGGCCGTAGGGGTCGCTCATCAGCTGGCCTTCCGGGAGTGTCGGGCGGGCTTCTTCTGGAGCGGGACGGAAGTGCCGGCGGATTCATCCGCCTGCACGGTCGAGGCATCAACGACGGTCGGGGCAGCCGCGGGGATGACGTCGCGGCAGAGCTGCCAGGTCGAGGCGATGAAGCCGGGGAGCTGGTCTTCGTCCAGGTCGCCAACGCGGACTCGGTCGTACTGGCCACCCAGGCCGGGGACGCCAGTGACGACGCAGACGCCGACGTTGCTCTCCTTGTCCACGAGCTTGGACGGGTCGTTGGGCTCGTCCTTGCGGATGCCGGAGCCGAGGGCCGCTTCAGCCGCGTCGATGGTGAACGTCGGGAAGCAGACGCCGACCTCCAGGTTGTCCCGGACGGCGGTCGGGATAGCGTCGCCGGTCTGCTTCTGCGTGCCGAAGATGCCGATCACGCCGAGCCCGCGACCCTCCTTGGAGATGGTCTGCATCATGCGCTGGTTGGATTCGATGACCTGCTTGTCCTTGCCGGTCAGGCCCTTGGTGTCGGCGTAGTTGTGGCACTCGTCCATGAGCACCAGGACGAGCGGGTTGGTCTCGGTCGGGCCGTGCTTCCAGAACTTGTGCGTGCCGCGTTCTTCCACGAGGGCGGCCGGGCGGTCCTTGAGCAGGCGGACCAGCTCGGTCAAGCGCTGGTTGGCGGTCTCCGGGTTGTCGCCGACGACGAACATGGCCCGGCTGCCGACCTCTCCCCAGTCGCCGTATCGGGCGTCGGAGGTCTTGCCGTCGAAGATGGCGAACTGGACGTTGGCGCGGTTCGCGAGCGAGGCCATCCAGGCGAGCATGAGCATGGTCTTGCCGTAGCCGGGGAGGCCCGCGACCTTGATTCCGCTCAACTGCCGTAGCGGGATGGCGACTTGGCGCATCCAGGGGTTGTGTCCCATCGGGAGGACCCAGTCGTCTTCGGCGGGCCAGGTGTACGGCTGGTGGTCGTCGAGCGGGTTGCCGACGATGCCTCGGACCTCCACGAGTCCGGCCTTGAGTCGGCGGACTTCCACGGTCTGGCAGTCCCAGGCGTCCGCGAGCCAACCGCCGGCCTTTTCGACTTCCTCGACGCCGACCTTCGGGATGGTCTTGATGACGGCGCGGATTCCCCAGGGCTCCGGGAAGACGCGGATCTTCGGGACGACCGTGACGGGCTTGGCGGTCTTGCCCTGCCAGTCCTTGCGGCCCTTGGTGTTCTCGTCCACGCGGGCCAGGCCGACGTTCGGAGCGAGGCGACGCCAGCGGCGGGAGACGGCCCAGGCGTGGCGCATCCGGGCCCGCTGGAAGGGGGTCGCGCGGATGTACCGGTAGGTGGCGATGAAGAGGCGAGCCGCCCCCCAGGCCGCCAGCACCGCGAGGGCGATGACGGCGACCAGGGGAGCCAGGCTCAGGGAGTCAGTGGCGGACACGATCAGCCTTCCTGCGAGGCGGACTTGCGGGAGGTCGGGACGGCGGAGGTCGAGCGGATCTCGTCGGCCTGGTACCAGGCGGTGCCGCCGACGACCTTCTCGTTGCCGTTGCGGTCGGTCCGCTTCTCGGCCGGGGTCACACCGACCCGGAAGCCGACCAGCTCGACCGGCTGCGGCATGTTCTGGAGGGCGTCGCCGGGGTTCGAGTGCGAGAGGACACCGACCTTGAGGATCTCGTTTTCGGTCCGGCCGAACTGGGTGAACGAGGCGACGACCTGCACCTCCCACTTGGGGGTGCCGTCCTTGGCGGTGTCCTGCTGCTGCGTGCCGAACTGCATCTTCGGGGACGAGCTGAGGAACATGACCATGGAGAAGGTGCGGGCCTGGTCGACGTGGAAGATGGCGGGCATGGATGTCTCCTGACGTTTCGTCATCTGCGGATGTGATGACTACGGGCTGTGCTGGGCTCTACGATGAGCCTGGCAGACGGGATCTGTCAACCGAGTATTCGCATCATTCCCTCCCGGAGGACGCATCATGACCCGACGCAAGGCCGACGTTTTCCGGTCTGACCTGCAACGACAGTTCCAGTCGATCTCCGAGCTTTGCAGCTACCTCGGACATGCCGACGCGGCGATGGCCAGTGATCCGGCCGAGTGGCATCGGAACCTGATCCGGGCTCTTGCCGATCTCTCCGAGGCGGCGCAGACGGCCGAGACGGCGTTGACGATCAACGCGGTGAAGACGAAGGCACTGACCCCGACCGAGGTTTCCCGAGCCGCGAGGATCACCAGGAATGCCGTCTACAAGAGGGTTGCCGCCGAGGAGAAGTGACGACGCGTTAAGGCCCCCGTCGAATTCGGCGGGGGCCTTTTCGTTGTTCCCGGCGGGGGCCGGAGCAGCCGCCGCAGGCGGTCGCGTTTTTTTGTGGTTCCGGGCCGAGGAAGTCTTTACCTAAAGCTGATCAGCGGGGCCCCTCCGAGAGCAAGAAAAGGGGCCGAGTGCCCACTTCGTGCGGTGAGGGCATCCAGCCCTCTCCATTGGTACAAGTGTAATGGCCCCTTTTCATGCTCTCGCCCCGCAGATCACCTTTAGGTAAACACTTCCCCAACCCTAAGCGATCTTGCTTTCTGACGGTCCGTCAGGGGTTTCTGACGGGTCATCAGGAGTGAGTTTCTTGACTGCCCAGATTTGATGTGCCGTGAGGAGCTTGACGAGTGCCGGGAATCCGCCCCGTTCGACGGCTTCGAGAACTCGGGCTTCGAGGCCGTGAGCGACGACCATCTTCCAGGCCGACTCCGCCAGCTCGGCCACCTCCCCGCCGGCCACTTCTTCGGCGGCGTGTTCTTCGTCGCTGAC
>NZ_JBHUXA010000052.1:0-2740 GCF_042669725.1 Nocardia sp. NPDC057227
GGCACCGCTTCCAACGGCCGCGGACTGGAAAGATGCTCACTGTCGAGCAGATCCGACACCACGATCTTCACCACCGACGGCGGCATATCCAGATACGCAGCCACCTCGGCGATCGACAGCGAACCCCTGCGGCTGCACAGCGACATGACGCGCTTGGCGTCGGGGGTGGCGCCGGGCGACACGTCCGCCGCCGCGGTCACCAGGGTGACGAGATCCAGTTCGCGGGTGGCGCGCGTGCGGCCGCTGGTGCGGACGTACGCGCGGACCAGGTCGGGATCGCGGCGGGTCATTGCAGGCCGCCGTCGTCTCTCCGCCGCGGGGCGCTCGCCAGCTCGTGCCCGACCCGGGCGGCCAGCTCGTTCATCCGGTGCGCGACGAGCCCCACGTCGAGGTCGGCGGTCGTGGCCACCCCGAGCAGGGCTCCCTCGCCGGCCGCGGTGATCATGATCATGCCCTCGTCGTACTCGGTCATGTTCTGCCGCACCGTGTTACCGCTGGTCCCGCAGAACTCCCCGAGCGCCTTGCCCAGCGACCGCAACCCCGACGCCGCCGCGGCGAACCGCTCGGCATCATCCTTGGAAATCCCCGCACTGTGCGCAATGCGCAACCCGTCATCGGACAACAGCACCGCGAACCGGACCCCGGGCACCTCGAGATCCTCGAGAAGCCACCCCAGTTTGTTGCTGCTGTCGGTCACGTTCGGTGTGCCCATCAGGATGTCGTCCCTTCCGTCTGTTCGGATGCGGCGGCACGGCCGCTCTTGGAACCGGACTGCCACGCCGCCGCGATATCCGGCCGCGCCAACCCGGGATCGGTCCGCGGACCGCTCGCCCCGACGGCGGGCGCGACGGCCCGCCTCCGGCGCTTGGGCAGCCCGCCGCTGGTGATTTCGTGCACCGAGAAGGTGTGCTCCTCGTCGTCGTCGGCGGGTGCGGGCTCGGAATGCAGCGCGACCGGCGCCTCGGCACGGACCGCGCTGACCGGCGACTCCGCATGGACGGCGCTCACCGGCGACTCCGCGCGGACGGCGCTCACCGCGGGCTCCGCGCGGACGGCGCTCACCGGCGGCTCGGCACGGACGGCGGCGGCCGGGGCCTCGGACCGGGCGGGCTGCGCGCCGAACCGGTCGGCGCCACCACTGCCGTTGCCGTTGCGCACGGCCCCGGCGGCGACCGGCTCGGGCGCTGCCTCGAACGGCTCGGGCGCGGCCTGCGGCGGGGTGATCAGCAGCGCCTCGGGGATGTAGACCATGGCCCGCATACCGCCATACGCATTCGGCCCATCGATATACACCGTGAACCCATACCGCCGAGCCAACGCGGCCACACCCGGGAAACCCACCTTCGGCGACGGCCCCAGTTGATGGATATCCACCGACCGCTCCCCCGCCAGAACCTGACGCGCCTCCTCCATCTGCTCGGAATTCATCCGAACACCCGCATCATCCACAATCACGGTCACCCCGTGATGCCCCTCCTGAAACCCCACATCCACATACGACGTCGGCGGCGAATACCGCAACGCATTGTCCAGCAACGTCGCCAGCGTATGCACCAACGGCTCCACCGCCCGCGAGATCACCATCCGATCCAACTGATTCGACCGAACCCGCAGATAATCCCGCACCCGCCCCGTCGCACCACCCACCACATCGGTCAACGACTGCGACGGCCACCGACGACCAGGCAAACCACCACACACGATCACATACGACTGCGCCTGCCTGATCATCTGCTGCACCGAATGATCGATCCGCGTCAACGTCGCATACACCTCGTCATCACGATGCTCACGCAACGCCGCCGACACGACCTGACTCACATCGGCACCCAAACTCACCACCGACGTACCGAACGACCGCACCGCACCACTCGTGGCATCCCGCGCCGAACTCGACAACCGCTCCCGCACCGCCTCCTCGGCGGACTGCACGGCGACCCGCGACTTCTCCTCGCCGTCGCGGGCGGACTGCTCGCGGGTCTCGGACTGCAGCAGCCGCAGTTCGTCGGCGTAGCGCTCGGCGGTCCAGCGCAGGCACTGCGCGAAGCGGGTGTCCTCCAGCGCGGGCGGCACCTCGACGGTGGGCGGCTGGCTCTGCTCGAAGCGGCGCACGGCCTCGGCGACGGTGGGTAGCGTGGTGGCGGCGAGCCGCTCCAGCGCCTCCTCGTGCAGGCGCTGCTCGGCGATCAGCGCATCGATGCGGGCCTGTCTGCGGCGCACCACCAGCACCGCGTAGATCGACACCGCCGCGACCAGGACGACGGCGACGATCCATGGAAGCACCAGGGCGAAATCTGGATTCATCAGTTCTCTCGTGTTGAGGGACTCGAGGATCGAGGGATCGGACGCACACGATGCCGGGCGAGCTACCCGGAGGCGGGCGGCGGGGGCGGCGGCTGGGCAGGGGTGGGGCCGACGCGAGAGGGGCTACCTCGTCTCACGATCACCGCCTTCCGCCACCGAGCCAGCAACGCCTTCGACACACTCAGCGGGCACACCGTGCAATGCCCTTGCCGTCAGGTCTTTTTCACCCATGACAACCAGCCTGGACGGGGCTGTCCGGCCACACGGAACCCGACGATGTGGCACACGATAGCAGTATCACGAAAAAGTCTCGATCGGTCCGTCCCGGAACAATTGCGGCATCTACGGTACGGTTCCCGCGAACCCCTGGGAAACACCGATCGGCCGGACCCCGCGCCGGGTCCGGCCGAAAGTGGGTTGGGGGGGGGGCGGGCCT
>NZ_JBHUXA010000053.1:0-1160 GCF_042669725.1 Nocardia sp. NPDC057227
CCGCGGCTGCCCCGCCCGCGTTGCGCCCGGCCGCGTTCATCCTGGCCGACCCCGCCCAGACCAACCTGATGTTCGAGGCCCTCGACCTCGGGCACCGGGACCGCGGCTTCCCCCACATCGTGGGTTGGGACTACACCGCCCACGGCATCGATGTGGAGGTGCAGATGCTGGGCGGGCAGAAGCTGAGCGACTGGACCAGCGAGGACACCACCGAGACGCTGGCGACCTACTTCGTGGTCCCGTCGGTGACCGCGGTCGGGACCGACCCGAGCCATGTCCGGCTGTCCTTGCGGGTCTTCGACACCCTCACCGACTCCATTCCCACCGACGTGGTGTCCGGCGCCGAGCAGGAGGCGGCACCGGAACCCATCACCCCGGCTTCGGTCGGTGTGGATCTGGAGGCGGTCCCGGTCGGGGTCTCCGAGGACGGCTCGCCGTGGCTGTTGCGGGTGCTGGGTTCGCAGATCCTCGTGGCCGGGGCGACCGGTTCAGGGAAGGGCTCAGTGCTGCACTCGATCATTGGCGGTCTCGGCCCCGCGATCCGGGCCGGGTTGGTGGACGTGTGGATGTGCGACCCCAAGGGCGGGGCCGAGTTCGGCAGCGGCGCCGACCGGCTGTTCGTCCGCTTCGGCGTCGACGCCACCTCAATCCTCGGAATGCTCTCCGAGGCAGTCGGACTCATGGACGAGCGGCTGGTGCGGATGCGCCGCTCCGGTACCCGCAAGCTCTACCCGAGCACCGATGAGCCGCTGATGCTGATCGTCATCGATGAAGCCGCCGCGCTGTCGTCGTACGCGACCCGGGAGGAGCAGAACGAGTTCCGGCGCCTGTCAGGGTTACTGCTGTCCAAGGGCCGCGCTGCCGCGGTGGTCGTGGTCGCCGCGTTGCAGGACCCGTCCAAAGAGACCATGCCGAACCGGCAACTGTTCTCCGTGCGCATCGGGCTGCGTCTGGATGAGCCGACGCAGACCGCGATGGTCCACGGCCAGGGCGCCCGCGACAGGGGTGCTCGCTGTGACCAGATCAGTGAACTCACCCCCGGTGTCGGCTACGTCGGGGAGGACGGCACGACCGGCTTCAAGCGGGTCCGCGCGTTCTGGGTCTCCGATGAGGCGGTCGACGCGATCGTGGACGCCTTCTCCCCGGCTCAGCCCGACACC
>NZ_JBHUXA010000054.1:0-1092 GCF_042669725.1 Nocardia sp. NPDC057227
CTCGTCCACTCCGAGCCGGGCCTTGAGCTTGGGAGACCAGCGGAGCCAGGACTTGCCCTTGGTCGCCTTCTCGTACTCGACCCAGAGATCAACGACCGCAGCGTCTCCGGTCGCAAGCAGGTACTCGACCATCTCGAAGGGCGTCAGACTTCCGAGCTTGCCTTTCTTGAGATCACCGCGAGCGACCTCGTTTCCGATGTGCCGTCCGGAGTCCTGAGCCTTGGCGATGTATTCCCCGGCACCTTCGGCCGTCATGACCTTGTCCCACTTGACCCCGTGAGCCTTGTCTGCCGGGAACCCGTGCTTCTTCGTCCAGGCCATCCAAAGCCGTTGCCAGCGAGCCATCATGTACGTGAGCTGCATTACGTCCGGCTCCGAGTCGAAGCAGACGATGACGTGAAGGTGAGGATGCCAACCGTTCTTGCCGTAGGTGATTTCCCGCGAATTGATCGTGCCGATTTTCCCGGTGAGCTTCTTTTCCCGCTGTGCCATTACGCCGGTTCCGAGTTTCCGGAATGCGTCGTTGAGGGCTTCGAGGAGTTCCGCGAGCGCGTGACCTTTCGCGTGCCGAACGGTGAAGGTGACCATCCAGGCCGAGCCGCCCGACAT
This sequence comes from Nocardia sp. NPDC057227, assembly GCF_042669725.1. NCBI lineage: Bacteria > Bacillati > Actinomycetota > Actinomycetes > Mycobacteriales > Nocardiaceae > Nocardia > Nocardia sp. NPDC057227. The sequence goes on from NZ_JBHUXA010000054.1 coordinate 610, forward strand.
GATCAGCGAGGCAACGCCGACAGCGATCTCGTTGGCCCGCTTGGCGCGGATCTTGGCCGAGCAGACCGGGCACAGCCAGCCGTTCGCGCAGATGCAGACCCCCGACGTGTAGGCCACCCCGTCGCGGACGTGGATCTTGACCCGGTCAGCCTTGCCGTCTCGGCCCTGAGCCATGACCCGTCCGCAGGCCGAGAGCCGCTTGACCGTCGTGAAGGTCCAGATGGCCCGACGGATCTCGAACCGGCGGCGGCGGCGGCAACACGGTTCGGTGCCCTTCCCGCATTCGTGCTGGTCAGACCCGGTTTTCCCCGCAGGGATAGAAACAAAGTCCGTAGTAGTACCAAGGGGGGCGTCCGCCAGGCCGCCAGAGGCGGCCCGGCGCCCCCTCAAGGCTTCGCCACGGGGGCGCCGGGAGACCTGGCGGCCACCGATGGCCCGGAGGTCCTGAGCGGCCTTGGCTCCATCCAGCGGGACGACCGGGGG